>NZ_MUFV01000001.1:643333-965000 GCF_002017875.1 Deinococcus sp. LM3
TACACGGACCCGAAAGGGCCGGATGCCAGCGCGGAGATGTGGCGCTTCTTCAGTGCGGGCGGCACAGGTGGAGGAGGCACGACGCCGGACACGACCGCGCCGGTCCTGAGCGTGTCGCCCGCACCGGGCACCTACACGGCGCCGCTGACGGTCACGCTGTCCCTGAATGAACCCGGCACGGTGTACGCCACGACGGACGGAAGCGACCCGGCCAGCAGCGCCACGCGGCTCACGCTGGTGGGCGGAGGCAGCCTCACCCTGGGCAGCAGTGGCACGGTCCGGGCGTCCGCGGTGGACGTGGCCGGGAACGTCTCTGCGACGCAGGCCTCGACGTATACGCTGACGGCCGCGCCAGACACGTCCGTGTCGTTCAGTTCCGCGGTTTCCCAGGACGGGTACGTGGCGGCGAACACACCGTCCGCCACGACCGGCGGCTACGTGGTGGCGTCCGGCGGGATCGGCGTGGGCGACAACGCCGACGCTCCGTGGAAGGGGGTGCTGTCGTTCGACACGGCCAGCCTGCCGGACGGGGCGACGGTGACAGGCGCGGTCCTCACGGTGCGCTACAGTCTCGCCCCGAACGGGAATCCCTGGGCGGGCGGGGCGGCGCTGCAAGGGGACGTGAAGGGCGGATGCCTGGGCGCGGCCTGCACGCTGGGCACGGATGACTTCGCGGCGGCTGTCACGGCGGCGGGAGCGGTCACCTTCAGCGCGCCGGCCGGCACAGGGGTCGGCACGACGCTCAGCGCGCCCCTGAGTCCGGCCGGTCTGGCGGCCATCGACAGGACCGGCCGCACGCAGGTCCGTCTGTCGTTCGTGGGAGGTGCCGCGCGCAGCAACCGCCTGAGCGATTACCTCACGCTGGGCGAGGGCGCGCAGGTGACGCTGGCCCTCACCTACCGGTAAGGGTCACGGGAAGCGGGGCGCAGGAGGCAGTCGACACTGACCTCCGCGCCCCGCTTCCCGCGTCCCTCTGCTCAGTCGGCGGCGTCGGCCTGCGCGTACTGGAGGCGGTGGAGGCGGGCGTAGTAGCCGCCCTTTTCGAGCAGCTGGTGGTGGCTGCCCTGTTCGACGATGCGGCCCCGGCGCATGACGACGATGCGGTCGCAGTGTTCGATGGTGCTGAGGCGGTGGGCGATGATGATGCTGGTGCGGCCCTGCATGACGCGGGTCAGGGCCTGCTGGATGCGCAGTTCGGTTTCAGTGTCGACGTTGGCGGTGGCCTCGTCGAGGACGAGCAGGATGTCCGGGTTCTGGATCAGGGCGCGGGCGAAGGCCAGCAGTTGTTTCTGCCCGGTGGACAGGGTCGCGCCGCGTTCGCGGACCTCGGTCTGGTAGCCGTGTTCGAGGCTCAGGATGTAGTCGTGCACGCCGACGTACCGGCAGGCTTCGATGACGCGTTCGTGGGGGATGTCGGGGTTGTTCAGGGTCAGGTTGCTCTCGATGGTCCCGGCGAACAGGAACACGTCCTGCAACACGACGCCCACGTGGCGGCGCAGGTCGTGCTGCGCGAGGTCCTTGACGTCGTTGCCGTCCACGTTCACGCTGCCGCGCTGCACGTCGTAGAAGCGGCTGACGAGGGCGGTGACGCTGGTCTTGCCGGCGCCGGTCGCGCCGACCAGGGCGACGCTCTCGCCGGGGCGGATGTGCAGGTCGATGCCGCGCAGGATCCAGCGGTCGTCGGTGTCGGGGGTGTCGGCGGTGACGGTCTGGTCGTACGCGAACCACACCTTGCGGAATTCGACGCTGCCCTCGAAGTTCGTGAGGGTCCGGGCGTCGGGTTTGTCCTTGATGCTCTCCTCGGTGTCCAGCACGCCGAAGATGCGTTCGCTGCTGGCCATGGCCGCCTGGAGGTTGTTGAACACGTCCGCGAGGTCCTGGATGGGCTGGAACAGCTGCTGCGAGAGCTGCACGAACGCGAACAGCGTGCCCACCGTGATGGCCCCGGCAATGGCGCCGCTGGCGTCCACGCCCAGGATCTGGCGGGCCGCGAAGTACAGGATCAGCGCGACGGCCACCTGCCCGAGGACCGCCACGACCGGCATGAACAGCGAGAACCATTTCACGGAGTTCTCGTTGGCGCTCAGCAGGGCGCGGTTGCTGAGGTTGAAGTCCAGGGCGCTGCGGCGTTCGCGGCCGAACAGCTGCACGGTCAGCATGCCCGTGATGTTCTCGTTCAGTTTGCTGTTCACGGTGGCCTGCTGCGTGCGGGTCTCGCGGAAGGAGTCGCGCAGGCGGGCGCGGAAGAAGTTGGTCGCCAGGAACAGGACGGGCAGGACCGTGAACGAGATCAGCGCCAGCTGCCAGTTCACGCTGAGCATGATGACCACGTACACGACGATGATGAAGCTGCTCTGGATCAGGCTCACTAGTCCGCCCGTGATGAACTGGTTGATGGCGTCCACGTCGCTGGTGACGCGGGTGATCAGGCGGCCCACCGGGTTCTGGTCGAAGTACGACAGCGGCAGCCTCTGCAACTTGCCGAACACGTCGGCGCGGATGTCGCGCAGCACGTTCTGGCCCAGGTAGCCGATGGCGAGCGTGAAGGCGTACTGCAGGGCGAACTCCACGACCTTCAGGCCCATGTACAGCAGGGCTGCGCCGGTCAGGCCGCGCCGCAGCAGGTCGCGGTCCGGTTCGGTGCGCAGCGCCAGCGGCGACAGGTAGGTGTCGATGGCGTGCCGCTGGATCAGCGCGAACAGTGGCGCGGCCAGCGAGATCAGCAGGGCCAGCAGGACCCCGCCGATCACCAGCGGCAGGTACGGGCGGACGTAGTGCAGGATGCGGCGGGTCAGCTGGGTGTCGAAGCCTTTCTGGAAGGCGTCGGTAGCGTCGGGGCGGGTCATCGGGTCACCTGTTCGGGGGTGGGGGCGGTTTCCAGCCTGTCGGCGGCCGCTTCGGGGTCGAGGGGGGCCTCGTCGTCCGCGTCGAGGTCGCTGGCGAGGCGTTGCAGGCGCTCGAGCTGCGCGTAGTGACCGTTCTGCTCGAGCAGGTCGTCGTGGCTGCCCTGTTCGGTCACGCGGCCTTCCTCCAGGACGACGATCTGGTCAGCGTGGCGCAGGGTGCTGACGCGGTGCGCGATCAGGATGACGGTGCGGCCCCGGCTGATCTCGCGCAGCCCGTCCAGGATGCGGCGTTCGGTCTCGGTGTCCACGGCGCTCAGGGAGTCGTCGAGAATCAGGATGCGGGGTTCGCGGACGATGGCGCGGGCGATGGCGGTGCGTTGCCGCTGCCCGCCGCTGAGGGTCACGCCGCGCTCGCCGAGGCTGGTGTCGAAGCCCTGCGGGAAGCCGTCCACGTCCTCGGTCAGCCCGGCGAGGCGGGCGGCCTCGCGCACGCGGGCCGGGTCGGGCTGCTGGGGAATGTCGTCGGGTGGGGGCGCGCCGACCACGCTCACGCCGGTCGGGACGGGCGGCAGGTCGCGGTTGTCCAGGCCGAAGCCGATGTTGTTGGCGATGGTGTCGCTGAACAGGAACGGTTCCTGCGGGACCACGCTGATCGCGTCGCGCAGGGTGCGTAGCGGCATGACCCGCACGTCGTGGCCGTCCACCAGGACGCGCCCGCTGCTGGGGTCCATCGAGCGGGTCAGCAGTTGCCCCAGCACGGTCTTGCCGCTGCCGGTGGGGCCGGTGATGCCCAGGAAGGTCCCGGCGGGGACGTGCAGGTTCACGCCGTTCAGGACGGGCTTGTCGCCGTAACGCAGGCTGACGTTCTCGAAGGTCACGTCGCCGCTCACGGTGCGCAGCGTCGGGTCGGTGCGGCCCGGCTCGTCGCGCACGAGGGCCTGCGAGTCGAAGATCTCTTTCAGGCGCAGCCAGGAGGCCAGTCCGCGCTGCGTGACGCCGGTGATCCAGCCGACCATCAGCATCGGGAAGGTCAGGCGTTCCAGGGTCCCGACGAACTGCACGAACATCCCGACCGTGAAGGTGCTGTCCGGCGCCAGGATCAGCCGTCCGCCCACCAGCAGGATCACGCCGAAGGCGAGACCCAGCAGCAGGCTCATGAAAGAACGCAGCGGGCCGTCCACCTTGGTCAGGGCGATGTTGCGGCGCAGCAACTCCAGGTTCATGGCGCGGTAGTCGTCGATCTCGCGGTTCTCGATGGCGTAGCCCTTGACGACGCGCGCGCCGCTGAAGTTCTCCTGGGCCTTGGCGGCGATCAGCGAGTTCTGCTCCTGCGCCAGCCGGTGGCGGACGTTGATCTGCCGCGCCAGGTACGTCAGGACGCCCACGATGACCGGCACGATGGCCAGGACGATCAGCGTGAGCTGCCAGCTGAGGCTGAACATCACCGCGAAGGCCGTGACGAAGCCCGACACGATGTTCACGATCTGCCACGCGCCGAAGCCCAGCATCTCGCGCACGGCGCTCAGGTCGCCGGTCAGGCGGTTCATCAGGTCGCCGGTGCGGGCGCGGTCGTAGTAGGGCTTGTCCAGGCCCTGCAGGTGCGCGAACAGGTCGCGGCGGATCTCGTACTCGGTCTGGCGGGACGCAATCACGATCATGCGGCGCATCAGCAGCATGAACGCGCCGGAGGTCAGCGCGGCGCCCACGATGCCCAGCGCGTACAAGCCGGCAGTGCCAAGCGCGATGCCGGTCGTGGCGGGGTCGGCGTCCACCTGCCCGGTCAGGCCGTCGATGGTCAGGCGGATGAAGTAGTAGGGCAGCAGGCTGAACGAGTTGGCGATCACGACGGCGATCAGGCCGATCACGTACTGGCGCTGGTGCAGCCGCAGGTACGGGATCAGGGTGCGGAAACTGTCCAAGGGAAACCTCGTGGGAACAGACGGGTGAGGACGGGCGGGAAGGGCAGGGGGTCTTTCAGGGGGCCTCAGCCGCTCTGGCCTGATGGGGCCGGTCGGGGCGGCTGCGCGGTCCCGTGCGCGGGTCAGCATACGCCCGCTGGCTCAGGGGTAAATGCGCCACATGGCGCATACCACCGTCTCGTTCAGGGTTTGCTCAAGGACGGGTCGGGGCGGGGTGGGCAGCGCAACCCCGACCCGACGCGCACAGGCCCAGAAGTGCGTCCTGGAGACGTTCGGACGGTGCGTGGCAGGTCGCCGGGGCCGGGTGGGCGCCGGGCGCGTGGCGGGAATGATTGACACCTTCGGGGGTGACTGCTACTATTCACAGCCGGAAGTGAACGCGCCGAAAAGCGCCGCAGCAACCGCACTCAGAGGCCGGACATTGTTCCAGCATTCGAACAGGGACGGTGCCACCCTAGCTCAACTGGTAGAGCACCCGACTTGTAATCGGAAGGTTGGGAGTTCGATTCTCCTGGGTGGCTCCAAGCGCAAAGGACTTCCACAGGCCCGAGCGTGCTAGATTCGAGACAGTGGGTATGACAATCCGGGTAGGTGGCCGAGTGGTTAAAGGCGACAGACTGTAAATCTGTTCACGTACGTGTACGGCGGTTCGAATCCGCCCCTGCCCACCACGATCACGCGGGAATAGCTCAGTTGGTAGAGCGTCAGCTTCCCAAGCTGAATGTCGCGAGTTCAAGTCTCGTTTCCCGCTTTTCCCAGCGCTTCTGTAGCTCAGTGGCAGAGCACTCCCTTGGTAAGGGAGAGGTCATCGGTTCGAACCCGATCAGAAGCTCCAACAACCGGCGCGACCTGCACCCTGTAGGTCGCGTCTTCTCTTATCTCCCCCTTCACCTGATCTGCCGTGAGAACCCTGAGTCCAGCCTTCCCGAAGGCCCTTTGCGTTTCCGCGGCGGACTTGTACACTGTCAAGGCTTGCCTGCACTGCGGGCAGTTCCATCCCAGGAGGACACACACATGGCTAAAGGAACGTTTGAACGCACCAAACCCCACGTGAACGTGGGCACCATCGGTCACGTCGACCACGGCAAGACCACCCTCACCGCGGCCATCACCTTCACCGCCGCCGCCTCGGACCCCACCATCGAAAAACTGGCCTACGACCAGATCGACAAGGCCCCCGAGGAAAAAGCCCGCGGTATCACCATCAACACCGCCCACGTCGAGTACAACACCCCCACCCGCCACTACAGCCACGTTGACTGCCCCGGCCACGCCGACTACGTCAAGAACATGATCACCGGAGCCGCCCAGATGGACGGCGCCATCCTGGTGGTCAGCAGCGCTGACGGCCCCATGCCCCAGACCCGCGAGCACATCCTGCTCGCCCGTCAGGTCGGCGTGCCCTACATCGTCGTCTTCATGAACAAGGTCGACATGGTCGACGACGAAGAACTCCTCGAGCTCGTCGAGATGGAAGTCCGCGAACTCCTCAGCAAGTACGAGTTCCCCGGCGACGACCTCCCCGTCGTCAAGGGCAGCGCCCTGCAGGCCCTCGAAGCCCTCCAGGCCAACCCCAAGACCGCCCGCGGCGAGAACAACTGGGTCGACCGCATCTGGGACCTGCTCGACGCGGTGGACAGCTACATCCCCACCCCCGAGCGCGCCACGGACAAGACCTTCCTGATGCCCGTCGAAGACGTGTTCACGATCACCGGTCGTGGCACCGTGGCCACCGGCCGCGTCGAGCGTGGCGTGGTCAAGGTTCAGGACGAAGTGGAAATCATCGGTCTGCGCGACACGAAGAAGACCACGGTGACCGGGATCGAAATGCACCGCAAGCTGCTGGACAGCGGCATGGCGGGCGACAACGTGGGCGTGCTGCTGCGCGGCGTGGCGCGTGACGACGTGGAACGCGGTCAGGTGCTGGCGAAGCCCGGCAGCATCAAGCCGCACACGAAGTTCGAAGCGAGCGTGTACGTGCTGAGCAAGGACGAAGGCGGGCGTCACAGCGCGTTCTTCGGCGGGTACCGCCCGCAGTTCTACTTCCGCACGACGGACGTGACGGGCGTGGTGGAACTGCCCGAAGGCGTGGAGATGGTCATGCCCGGCGATAACATCACGTTCGTGGTGGAACTGATCAAGCCGATCGCGATGGAAGAAGGCCTGCGCTTCGCCATCCGCGAAGGTGGCCGTACCGTCGGCGCCGGCGTCGTCGCCAAAGTCATCGAGTAATCCAGTTTCACTGAGGGGGAGGCCTGCGGGTCTCCCCCTTTTTCTGTTGTGGCTCTATCCGCTGCGGCGGGGAGCGTACCCTGGGGCATGGCGAAGCAACTTCCGGGGATCAGCGATCACCTGCGGGCGTTCATGGAGGCCCAGCACCTGTTCTTTGTGAGTACGGCCGCCCCGGATGGACGCGTGAACGTCTTGCCCAAGGGGATGGACTGCCTGCGGGTGCTGGGGCCGAACCGCGTGGCGTGGCTGAACGTGACCGGCAGCGGGAACGAGACGGCGGCCCACCTGCGCTGATACGGATTCCGTTTGTTTCGCTGACAATCCGGAACCCGTTTCTCTCCTACTCGCGTCCGCTCGGATTGAACGGTCTTTGCAGCCCATTCAATCGGAGTCCGTATGAGCCCCCGCATGACCCTGATGTTCTGCGCGGTGCAGGGGCCACCGCTGATCCTGCGGCTGTACGGACAGGCCCGCGCCGTCCATGCGGGCGAACCCGGATGGGACGACTGGGCGGCGCTGTTCCCGCCGCTGCCGGGCGCGCGGCAGGTGTTCATCCTGGACGTCGAGCTGGTGCAGACCTCCTGCGGCATGGCCGTGCCGCTTCTGGAATTCGCCGGGGACCGTGACGACCTGAACGCCTGGGCCGCCCGGCAGACGCCAGAGCAGCTGAGCGACTACCGGCAGCGGAAAAACCTGCGCAGCATCGACGGTTTTCCGACCGGGTCGCCCGGCACAGTGGACACCTGACCCTGAACTCTCTATAATTGGAATGTTGCCCGCCAGAAGGCGGGCTTTTACCAGCGGGTCCGGACGCCCAGCGCGGCAGAACGACCACCATCAGGAACGCTGGGAGCAGACCCCCACCGGGGACTGCGAAGGAGCAACATCATGGCGAAAGACGGCCCCCGCATCATCGTGAAAATGGAAAGCAGCGCCGGCACCGGCTTCTACTACACGACCACCAAGAACCGCCGCAACACGCAGGCCAAGATGGAACTGCGCAAGTACGACCCCGTCGCCAAGAAGCACGTGGTCTTCAAAGAGAAGAAGGTCTGATCCTTCCCAGCCGGGCGTGACGCCCGCCGCTCCGGGCAGACCTTTTCTCTCTTTGCAGGTGAACGCATGAACTTGATTCAGTACTTCCGTGACTCGCGCGCGGAACTGTCGCGCGTCTCGTGGCCAACCCGCCAGCAGGTGCTGGAAGGCACCCAGGCCGTGTTGATCTTCGTGATCGCCCTGACCATCATCGTGTACGCGCTTGACCTGCTGTTCAGCAGCCTGATCCGGGCGGTGCTGTGATGGGCATCGAGTGGTACGCCGTGCATACCTACGTGGGTCAGGAAGACCGCGTGGAATCACAGCTGATGGACCGCGCCACCAAACTCGGGATGCGCGGCACCAAGATCTTCCAGGTGCTGCAACCCACCGAGGAAGCCGTGGAACTCCGCGACGGCGGCAAGAAGGAAACCGTGAAACGCAAGTTGTTCCCCGGTTACGTCTTCGTGCAGATGGACGTCGAGGACGACGACGCGCCGGGTGAACTGGGCGAGTCGTGGGAAGTGGTGCGTGGCACGAACGGCGTCACCGGCTTTGTCGGAACCGCCACGCGCCCCGTGCCGCTCTCTCCCGAGGAAGTGCAGCGTCTGCTGGCCTCGGTCGGCGTCGCGGCGCAGCCGGTCATCGAGGAAGCGCCCCGCGTCAAGGTGGACTTCAAGGCGGGCGACATGGTGCGCGTCACCGGCGGCCCCTTCGCGGACTTCAGCGGCGTGATCAGTGAGGTCAACATCCCGCAGGCCAAGGTCAAGGTGCTGGTCAGCATCTTCGGCCGTGAAACCCCGGTCGAACTCGATTTCGGCCAGGTCGCCAAGTAAGCAGACTGGCCGCTCAGGTCAGTCATCCCGCTCTGCGCCAGCCCGGCCAGCCGCACACCTTGGCAAACAGGGGCGGCGTGGAGTAAAATCGAAAAGTTGCTGTCAATCCACCCCAGGGTGGAAGCGCAGAACTTAGCGTCAGCACCCCGGCCCGCGCCCCAGCGGCCGGCCTGGGGGAGCTAAGGAGGAATGCATGAAAAAAGTCGCAGGTTTAGTCAAACTGCAACTCCCGGCGGGTAAGGCCACTCCGGCCCCCCCCGTGGGTCCCGCGCTCGGTCAGTACGGCGCGAACATCATGGAGTTCACGAAGGCGTTCAACGCGATGACGGCCGACAAGGGTGACGCGATCATCCCCGTCGAGATCACCATCTTCGCCGACCGCTCCTTCACCTTCATCACCAAGACCCCTCCCATGAGCTACCTGATCCGCAAGGCCGCCGGCCTGCAGAAAGGCAGCGCGACCCCCAACAAGGCCAAGGTCGGCAAGCTCAGCTGGGAGCAGGTCCTGGAAATCGCCAAGACCAAGATGCCCGACCTGAACGCCGGCAGCATCGAAGCCGCCGCGAACACCGTCGCCGGCACCGCCCGCTCCATGGGCGTGACCATCGAGGGGGCCCCGAATGCCTAAGCACGGTAAACGTTACGAGGCCCTGGTCGCCAAGGTGGACCGCAACAAGCAGTACACCATCGACGAGGCCGCCGCCCTGGTCAAGGACATCGCCACCGCGAAGTTCGACGAGACCGTCGAAGTGCACTTCCGCCTCGGCATCGACCCCCGCAAGAGCGACCAGAACGTGCGTGGCACGGTCGCCCTGCCCCACGGCACCGGCCGTACCGTGCGCGTCGCCGTGATCACCAAGGGTGACAACGTGCAGGCCGCCGAGGCCGCTGGCGCCGATGTGGTCGGCAGCGACGAGCTGATCGAGCGCATCGCCGGTGGGTTCATGGAGTTCGACGCCGTCGTCGCCACCCCCGACATGATGGCCCAGGTCGGCCAGAAGCTCGCGCGTCTGCTCGGGCCGCGCGGCCTGCTCCCCAACCCCAAGAGCGGCACCGTCGGTCCCGACGTGGCCGGCATGGTCAAGAGCCTGAAAGCCGGTCGTATCGAGTTCCGTAACGACAAGACCGGCGTCGTTCACGCGCCCATCGGCAAGGCCAGCTTCGAGCCCGGCAGCCTGAGCGAGAACTACGCCTCGCTGATCAGCGCGCTGGAAGCCGCCAAGCCCGGAAGCGCCAAGGGCGTCTTCCTGCGCAGCGCCTTCCTGACCACCACGATGGGCCCCAGCATTCCGCTGAGCCTGTCGCAGGGCTAAGCCCACCGGGAACCGTTGCCCTCACGGGGGACCGGTTCCCACCCGGCTGCACCCACCGAGCTTCACCCAACCGCTGGCACCCCGGTGCAATCCTCGCACCTTTTCCAATCCGTTTCTTTTCAGGCATCCATGACAGCGGGGACCCTTGCCAGGTTTAAACATCCCGCCGAGTTGTCAGGTGACGAGCACTGCACCTGGACTTGTTCCCACCTAGGAGGTACTGCGTGGCGAACGACAAGAACCAGCAGACCCTCAGCAGCCTCAAGGGCAGCCTTACGGGCGTCGACACGTTCTACGTGGTCGACTACCAGGGCCTGACCGCCGGCCAGCTGGGCAAACTGCGTAAAGACATCCGCGAGAAGGGCGGGCAGCTCATTGTTGCCAAGAACACCCTGATCAACCTCGCCCTTCAGGACGGCGGCCGTGACTTTGCCGACGCTCTGAAAGGCCCCAGCGCCATCGTTGTCGCCCAGGAAGACCCCGCCGGGGTCGCCAAGGCCCTCAGCGACGCCGCCAAAGGCAACGACAAGGGTATCCCCGCCGTCAAGGCCGGCTTTGTCGAAGGCAACCGCGTCGACGTGAAAGTCGTCGAGCGTCTGGCCAGCCTGGGCAGCAAGCAGAGCCTTCAGGGCGAGCTGGTGGGCGTGCTCAGCGCGCACCTCAGCAACTTCGTGGGCGTCCTCGAAGCGTACAAGACCAAACTCGAAGAACAGGCCTGAACGCCTGAGCGTTCCACACCGGAACGCCCTTCTTTCCCACTCTCAGCACCACCCACTTCAATTTCGGAGGAACACATCATGGCTTACGACAAACAGGCTCTTATCGACCAGCTCGGCCAGCTCACCATCATGGAACTCGCGGACCTCATCGACGGTCTGAAGGAAACCTGGGGCGTCACCGCCGCCGTCGCCGCTGGCCCCGCCGCCGGCCCCGCCGCCGCCGTTGAAGAGAAGACCGAGTTCGACGTCATCCTCGTCGACGCCGGCGCCAGCAAGATCAACGTCATTAAGGAAATCCGCGCTATCACCGGCCTGGGCCTGAAAGAAGCCAAGGACATGAGCGAGAAGGGCGGCGCGCTGAAGGAAGCCATCAGCAAGGACGAAGCCGAGAAGATCAAGGCCCAGCTGGAAGCTGCTGGCGCCCGCGTCGAACTCAAGTAAGTCCCCCCCTACCGGGAGTGCAAGACCCCCAGCTCCGGCTGGGGGTTTTTTCGTGCCGTTACCGCGCCGTCCTCTACCGCGCGTGGCGGGCCAGCACCTGCCGCACGAACACCGACGCGTCCTGCTGCAACTGCGCCTGCACGCCGTGCGGCAGGTCTGGTCGGGCCGCCACGTACATCCGCACTCCGTAATCCGGGTCGGCCGCCAGCGCCCGCAGGGTGTCCTCCCGCAGGTCGGGCCGGGCCGCCACGCGGGAACGCACCTGCCAGGCCGGGTGACCCGCCAGCGCGGCCAGCTGGGCGGGGGTCAGGTGCGGGTGACTGGCCACGGCTGCGACCAGCCCGGCGTCCGGGTGGGTCAGGGTATGTCGCCTCAGCCAGTCGGGCGCGGCGGGACTGCCGACCAGGGCCATCAGGGTGGCCCGTGGCGTGTCCAGCAGCAGGCGCGGGTGCGCCAGTCGCAGCAGTGGCAGGGCCGGGTTGCTCAGGACCGCGCCGGGTTCGGTGGCGGCCAGAGCTTCCAGCAGCGCCGGGGGCGTGTTCGGATGCCGCGCCACGGCGGCGCGCAGAGCCGGGGAATCCTGGCGGGCCAGGGCTTCCAGTACGGCAGCCGGGGTGTCCGCCGGGAGAGTGGGCTCTATAGATGGGGGATCTGTGGCCATGTGGCTCCCTGGGATCATTCCTGGCTGGACCAGGACACACCGGACGGGGGTGGGCTGGTCGTGAAGGCCGGCGCAGCGAGGAACAGGGCGTGCTGGCGGACGTCCTCCGGCCAGTCGTGGAGCCGGGCCTCGAAGCCGCCACGGTCGGCGGCGTACAGGGCGCGGGTGGCTTCCTCATACCCGGGCAGGTCGCCGGCCACCGCGCCCAGGAAACGGTCGGTGGCTGCCTGGGCCTGCGCGCGGCGTTCGCCGTCCGGGTCGGCCTGACGGGCCTCGTCGATCAGGCGACGCAGCGCCGCCGACGCCCCGCCGCGCTGGCGTTCCAGCCACTCCCAGTGGCGGGGCAGCAGGCTGACCTCGCGCGACACGACGCCCAGTTTCGGGCGACCGGGGCCGGTGCGGGGCGTTTCGGGTGCGTGGCGGGCCAGCACCTCGTCCAGGGTGCCGCTCAGGTCGAAGTCCACGCTGCGCCCGGTCCGGTCATCGAAGGTCAGCAGACCCGCGCGCGGCTGGGCGTGCAGCAGGGTGAGGATCTCGGCGAGGGACGCGGTCAGGCGGCGGGTGTGTCCCTCGAAGGTGGTGAAGGTGGGTTCGGTATCCATGCCATATTTTACCCGGATGAATTGAAGAAAGGCAATATCAGCCGGGTAATAAGAATGGCCTACTACCGCGACGCAGATGCTCTCGAAAGGACAATCCCCTTCTGGTAGGATCGAAAAATGCACAGAGGATTATTTGAAATGACTTACTTTGACACGTACTACTATTGCAATGTAATATTCAATATTCTTAAGAATCAATCAGAATATATGCGGACGATGTACGATTTATTTGAAGATGAAAATTGGCTGCGATTTTCGCATCCTTTCCCAAAGTATAGTGCTCTTCATGTATTTTCTGAGCATTGCATAAGAGGGATTTTTATGGAAAAATTTTTTGATTCTGAATCATCTGCGCACGATCAAATTTTTCCTATCACAAAGACATTCGAGGCATATTCAGTCGACCACCTAAGCATGCAGACATATCTGAACGGACGTCGACCAGATGTTGATAGTAGTCATGATTATTTTACGGAACTGTCATTAATCGGAGACTTAGACAATCTTATACAAAGGATGACAGATGAAATATTTTATGTCATGTTTAATAATCGTGCTGCTATGCAGCTACTTAACGATTGGATAGCAAATTTCGGAGGGGCTGGAGATTTTAGCAGAATTACACCCGATCACCAAGAAAGGTTTACTAAATCTGGATTTATTAAAAGATCAAGCATTCCACGCTGGACTAGCAGAGCAGTCTATTATCGTGACAGAGGGAGATGCACATTTTGCCAAAGAGATGTCTCTGGCTCTCTTAGCATGGGTTCAAAAATAAATTTAGACCATATAGTTCCGCTTGCAGCGGGAGGCATCAATGACGTAACAAATCTGCAACTCCTCTGCGAAGAATGCAATTCAAGCAAAAGCGATAAACGTCTTTCGACTTCAAATAAATATGAGAGATGGTATTCCCCTTCGTAATCACTTCAACTCTTTCCTCAGTCCGGCGGCCATCTGGAACCATTCGCGTTCCTGGCGGCGGTAGAGGCCGCTGGCCTTCTGCTCGGTTTTGGCCAGGGCGTCCAGCAGGGCGCGGGCCTCGGCGGCGCGGCCCTGGCGGATCAGGTACGCGGCGTGGCGGGCGCGGGGTTCCTCGGTGGTGGCGCCGGTGATGGCGTCGCGGTAGGTCTGGTCGGCTTCGGGTTTGCCCTGGGCGTCCTGCGCCTGGGCGAGCAGGGTCAGGGTGCGGGTGCGGGTGGCGGCGCTGGTTTTCAGGTCCACGCGGTTCAGTTTCGTTTCGGCGTCGGCCGGGTTGTGGCGGGCGAGGTCCAGTTCGGCGCTGGTGAGCAGCACGACCGGGTCGTCGGCGTAGATGCCGCTCAGGAGGGGGGCCAGGGTGGCCTGCGCGTCGTCGGGGCGGCCGGCGCGGGCCTGTAGGGCGGCCAGGTCGGCGCGGTTCTGGAGGGTGTCGCTGTCCTGCAACTGCTCCTGGGCCTCGCGGATGCGGGTGTCGAGCGGTTTGAGGGCTTCCACGCCGCGTGTCACGGCCTGCCCGGCGGCGCGGCTGCCTCCGCGCGCGGCGGGAATCAGGACCATGAAGGTGTACACGGCGGCGAAGGCCAGTCCGAACAGGCCGCCGAACAGTGCGCCGAACAGCAGCATGACGATCCAGTACACCTGCTGCCGCGTGACGACCGCGTGAATCAGGCCGATGATCGCCAGCAGGCGCAGAAGGTTCATCAGGAAGGGCAGGTAGGGTTGCAGGGCGTCCACGGTCCCATGGTACGGAAGGCGCGGAGGCCGGAACCGTCAGCGCGGCGGGAATGCGCGGGTTTCATCAGATCAGGTGAAGATGGGGGGCGGGGCAGCGGGGCGGCAGAATGGATTGATTCGTGCGGGAAGCTGAGGCATACTGCCCGGCATCTGATCCGCCGCGCGGCGCTCCGGTGTCCTGCAAGCCTGGGTGTCCTGCGCGCCCATTGACCTGTCAAGCTGCCCGGGCCTATACTGTCCTGTGCTGACCATGATGGGTCGGGCAGGAGTTATTTGCGGCGAACGGGTCTGCAAAACTAAGCCTTAATTCAGGGACCGCGACCGGAGGGGTTGCGTGTTCCGCCTGCGTCTTTTCCAGCCCCGGAAGGCCCAGCGCGAGACCCAGGGTGCGTGCGAGGTGGACATGAGTTTGACCGGTAAAGGACCCCGCATCGAGCGTTTCGGTGACATCGCGGAAGTGATTCCGCTTCCCAACCTGACAGAAATCCAGGTGAACTCCTTCAGGGCGTTCCTGCAGTCCGACAAGGCTCCGGAAGACCGCGAGAACGTCGGGCTTCAGAGTGCCTTCAAGGAAGTCTTCCCCATCGACGAGACCGAGAAGGGCCGCAGCACGGGCCTGGTCCTCGACTACCTCGAGTACCGTCTGGGCGAGCCGCCCTACACGCCCGAGGAATGCCGCGAGAAGGACGTCACGTACCAGGCGCCGATGTACGCCAAGCTGCAGCTGATCCACAAGGACAGCGGCCTGATCAAGGAAGATCAGGTGTTCCTGGGCGACCTGCCCCTGATGACCGAGGACGGCAGCTTCGTCATCAACGGCGCGGACCGCGTGATCATCTCGCAGATTCACCGCAGCCCCGGCGTGTACTTCACGAGCTCCTACAAGGGCATCAAGAAGATGTACACCGGCGCGATCATTCCCATGCCCAAGCGCGGCCCCTGGATCGAACTGGAGTTCGCGGGCGGCATCCTGGAAATGAAGGTGAACAAGCGCAAGTTCCCCGTGGCGATGCTGCTGCGCGTCCTGGGTTACGACGACGCCAGCCTCAAGGCGCTGTTCACGGAGTTCGAGCCGGACATGGAACTGCCCGAGGACAAGAGCGCGGGCATGGGTGCCGACGAGGCCCTGCTGCGCCTGTTCACGGTGCTGCGTCCCGGCGACCCGCCCAAGCGTGACAAGGCCGTGCAGTACCTGTACGGGCTGCTGGCCGACCCGCGCCGCTACGACCTGGGCGAACCGGGCCGGTTCAAGATGAACACCAAGCTGGGCGTGCAGCGTGAAGAGCGCACCCTGCTGAACTTCCAGGACGGCAAGTTCACGGACGCCGGTCTGGTCGACACCATCCGTTACCTGATGGCGCTGCAGTACGGCCGCGAGACCGTCAGCATGGCTGACGCGGACGGCGTGCTGCACGAAGTCCCGGTCGGCGAGGACGACATCGATCACCTCGGCAACCGCCGCGTGCGCACCGTGGGCGAACTGCTGGCCGATCAGCTGCGCGTGGGCATGGGCCGCATGGCACGTGGCGTGCGTGAGCGCATGCTGCTGGGCAACCCGGACGCCGCGACCCCCACGAAGCTCGTGAACAACCGCCCCATCGTGGCGGCCATGCGCGAATTCTTCGGGCGCAGCCAGCTCTCGCAGTTCAAGGACCAGACCAACCCCCTGTCGGACCTGCGCCACAAGCGCCGTATCTCCGCGCTGGGGCCGGGCGGTCTGACCCGCGAGCGCGCCGGCTTCGACGTGCGTGACGTGCACCGTACCCACTATGGCCGCATCTGCCCGATCGAGACGCCGGAAGGCGCGAACATCGGTCTGATCAGCAGTCTGGCGTCCTACGCGAAGGTGAACGGCCTGGGCTTCATCGAGGCGCCGTACCGCCGCGTCGAGAACGGCCTGGTCACCAACGACGTCGTCTACATGACGGCCGACATCGAGGACCGTTACACCGTCGCGCAGGCGAACAGCCCCCTGAACGAGGACGGCACCTTCAGCGACGAGCGCGTCCTGGCCCGCCGCAAGGGCGATCCGCTCTGGTACACGCCCGAAGAAGTGGACTTCATGGACGTGTCCCCGAAACAGATCGTTTCGATCAACACCAGCCTGATTCCCTTCCTGGAACACGACGACGCCAACCGCGCGCTCATGGGTTCCAACATGCAGTCGCAGGCCGTGCCGCTCGTGCGGGCCGACAGCCCCGCCGTGGGTACCGGCGTGGAGCGCCGCGTGGTCACGGACTCCGGCACCAGCGTCGTCAGTGACGTGACCGGCCGCGTGAGCTACGTGGACGCCCGCGTCATCCAGATCACCCTGACCGAGGACGCCCCCGCCCTGGGCCTGAGCGTCGGGAACGTCCGCACCTTCGAAACGGTGCGCTTCACCCGCAGCAACCAGGGCACCAACCTCGACCAGCATCCCATCGTGGATACCGGCGACATGGTCACGGCCGGACAGGTCATCGCCGACGGTCCCGCCAGCGACCTGGGCCGCCTCGCGCTGGGTCAGAACATCACCATCGCGATCATGCCCTTCGACGGCTTCAACTTCGAGGATGCCATCTGCATCAGCGAGGGTCTGGTGCGCAAGGACTTCTACACGTCCGTGCACATTGAGAAAGACGAGATCGAGGCGCGTGACACCAAGCTCGGGCCCGAGAAGATCACCCGCGATATCCCCGGCCTCAGTGAAGCCGCGCTGCGCGACCTCGACGAGGACGGCATCGTGCGCGTCGGCGCCGAAGTCAAGCCCGGTGACATCCTGGTCGGCAAGACCTCCTTCAAGGGCGAAAGCGAACCCACCCCGGAAGAGCGCCTGCTGCGTTCGATCTTCGGTGAGAAGGCCCGCGAAGTGAAGGACACCAGTCTGCGCGTGCAGTCCGGTCAGGGCGGCATCGTCGTGAAGACCGTGCGCTTCCGCCGCGGCGACGAGGGCGTGGACCTCAAGCCCGGCGTGCGCGAGATGGTGCGCGTGTACGTGGCCCAGAAGCGTCAGCTGCAGGTCGGCGATAAGGTCGCCAACCGCCACGGGAACAAGGGCGTGGTCTCCAAGATCATGGCCCCCGAGGACATGCCCTACCTGGAAGACGGCACCCCCGTCGACCTCGTGTTCAACCCGCTGGGCGTGCCGTCCCGCATGAACCTCGGGCAGATCCTCGAAACCCACCTGGGTGAAGTGGCCCGCCTGACCGGCCAGAAATTCGAGACCCCCGTGTTCGACTCGGTCACCGAGGCGACCATCAAGGAAATGCTGGAAGTCGCCGCTGCCGAGCGCCTCCAGGCCCGCAAGGACGACGGCTTCGAACTCGACAAGCGCGAGCAGGAAGTCCTCGACCGCGCCGGCAAGGTCGGCGTCGTGGACGCCCCGAACGGCGACTACGAACGCGCCCAGATGCAGCTGGCCCGCACCGGCAAGAGCGTCCTGTACGACGGCCGCAGCGGCGAACCCATTTCGGGCCCCGTCGTGGTCGGCACCATGTACGTCATGAAGCTCTACCACATGGTGGAAGACAAGCTGCACGCCCGCTCCACCGGACCCTACAGCCTCATCACCCAGCAGCCGCTCGGTGGTAAGGCCCAGTTCGGCGGCCAGCGCTTCGGCGAGATGGAAGTGTGGGCGCTCGAAGCGTACGGCGCCGCGCACGTCCTGCAGGAAATGCTGACGATCAAGTCCGACGACATCGACGGCCGCGACGCCGCGTACCAGAGCATCGTCAAGGGTGAGGAAGTCTCGGGCAGCACCATCCCCGAGTCGTTCAAGGTGCTCGTCAAGGAACTCCACTCGCTGGGCCTGGACGTCGAAGTGCTCGACACGCACGACAAGAACGTCGACATCTTCGAAGGCATGATGCCCAAGCGCTAAGGCGCACTGACGTGCGCCGCAGATGGCAGAGAGCAGATGGCAGATGGCCAACTGCACACCAGCGCAGGCCTGAGTCCCGCTTTTTGCCATCGGCCATGAGCCTTCCGCCTTCTGCCTTCTCCGAAGGAGAATCATGAAAGATTTCAGCAAAGTTCGTATCGCCATCGCCAGCCCGGAGAAGATCCGCGAGTGGTCGTTCGGTGAGGTCGAGAAACCCGAAACCATCAACTACCGCACCCTGAAACCCGAACGTGAGGGTCTGTTCGACGAGCGTATCTTCGGGCCGCAGAAGGACTACGAGTGCGCCTGCGGGAAGTACAAGCGCCAGCGGTACGAGGGCAAGGTCTGCGAGCGCTGCGGCGTCGAGGTGACCAGCAGCAAGGTGCGCCGCTACCGCATGGGTCACATCGACCTCGCGACGCCCGCCGCGCACATCTGGTACGTGAAGGACACGCCCAGCAAGATCGGCACGCTGCTGGACCTCTCGGCCGGTCAGCTGGAGAAGGTGCTGTACTTCAGCTCCTTCCTGGTCACCACGCCCCGCAACGCCCAGAAGGACGGCCGCCCGCTCAAGCGCGGCGAGCTGCTCAGCGACGACGAGTACCGCGAACTGCGCTTCGGTCGTCAGGAAACATACGCCCTGACCGGCGGCGTGGAAGCCGAGGTGCGTGACGGCGAGTACGTCACGCGCGGCCAGATCCTGGGCGGCACGGTCGTCAGCAAGATGGACGGCCTGGCGCAGTACCGCTTCCCGCGCCGCGCCGTGATCGCGTACGCCGAGGAAGTCGAGGCGACCCTGCCGCTGCCCGCCGACGCGCTGGTCGAGCAGGAGTCCTTCCGCGCCGGCGAGATCCTCGCGGAGCTGGAAGCCGACGTGCAGATCACCGCTCCGGTGGACGGCACGGTGTTCCTGCACGAGATGGGCGAGGACAGTGTCATGGTCGAGATCCGTGAGACGGTCGCCGCCTCCGGTGACGACGAGGAAACGGCCGCGCCCATGGGTGAGGTCCTGAGCCGCGTGTACGTGCCTCACGGCATGAACGTGCAGGTCGTGCACGGCGAGATCATCGAGGCGGGCGCCGTCCTGGCCGACGCCGCGAGCGGCACGCGCCTGCGCGTCAGCCGTGACAGCCGCCTCTCGGCCGTCACCTTCCCCAAGAAGAAGGGGGACGTGACCGTCACCGCGCACTGGACGCGCCGCGCCGAGTACGGCATCCAGCCGCAGATGCACGTCCTGGTCGGGGACGGCAGCGAGGTCCGCCGTGGTCAGAAGATCATCGGGGCCATCGACAAGGAAGAGGAAGTCATCGCGGAAGCCGACGGCGTCATCACCCTGCACAACCCCGCCAGCATCATCGTCAGCAAGGCCAAGGTGTACACCTACGAGGACGAGCCCCTCGTCGTGAACGGTGACCGCGTCGAGCCCGGCGATGAACTCGCCGACGGCGGCAACCTCCAGAGCGACATCAGCGGCCGCATCGAGATCGACCTGGTCCGCAAGCAGGTCCGCGTGATCGAGTCGTACGACTTCGAAGCGAAGATGGGCGCCGAGGCCGTCAAGGAACTTCTGGACGACCTGAACCTCGACGAGCTGGAAGTCGAACTGAACGAGATGATGAAGGACTCCAGCCGCCACAAGCGCGCCAAGGCCCGCAAGCGCCTGGAAGTGACCCGCGCGTTCAAACGCAGCGGCAACCACCCCAGCTGGATGATCCTGAACACCGTGCCCGTCATGCCCCCGGACCTGCGTCCGATGGTGCAGGTGGACGGCGGCCGTTTCGCGACCAGCGACCTGAACGACCTGTACCGCCGCCTGATCAACCGCAACAACCGCCTGAAGAAACTGATGGGCCAGGGCGCGCCGGACATGATCATCCGCAACGAGAAGCGCATGCTTCAGGAAGCGGTGGACGCCCTGATCGACAACGGCCGCCGCGGCAGCCCCGTCACGAACCCCGGCAGCGACCGCTCGCTGCGTTCCCTGACCGACCTGCTCGGCGGGAAACAGGGCCGTTTCCGTCAGAACCTGCTGGGTAAGCGCGTGGACTACTCCGGCCGCTCCGTGATCGTGGTCGGCCCGCAGCTGAAACTGCACCAGTGCGGTGTGCCCAAGCGCATGGCGCTCGAACTGTTCAAGCCGTTCCTGTTCAAGGTGCTTGAGGAGAAGGGCGAGGTCACGAACATCAAGCAGGCCCGCAAGATGCTCGAACGCTACCGCGACACCCGCGACAGCGTCTGGGACGCCCTGGAAGAGGTCATCGAGGACAAGGTCGTGCTGCTCAACCGCGCGCCGACCCTGCACCGACTGGGCATCCAGGCCTTCGAGCCCGTGCTGGTCGAGGGTCAGAGCATCCAGCTGCACCCGCTGGTCTGTGAAGCCTTCAACGCCGACTTCGACGGCGACCAGATGGCCATCCACGTCCCCCTGAGCGCCCAGGCGCAGGCCGAGGCGCGCATCCAGATGCTCAGCGCGCACAACCTGCTGTCCCCCGCGAACGGTGAGCCGAACGTCAAGCCCAGCCGCGACATCATCCTGGGGATCTTCACGCTGACCCTGCTGCGCACCGACAACCTCGGCGCGGGCAGCGAGTTCGCAGACGAACAGGACGCCCTGGCGGCCCTCGAAGCCGGCAAGATCGCCCTGAACAGCGCCATCAAGGTCGCCGGGAAGGACACCAGCGCCGGACGCCTGAAGTACATCTTCGCCAACCCGGACGAGGCCATCATGGCCGTCAACCGCGGCACCATCGACCACCAGGATCACGTGCGCATCCGCCTGAACGGCGTGACGTACGACACCAGCGCGGGCCGCGTGATGTTCCGCCGGATCGTGCAGGAGGCGCTGGGCACCCAGGCCGCCTTGGTCGACACCCTCGTGAACCTGGAAACGGCGTACGAGAAAGACCACCTGAAAGACATGATCATGGCGTGCTTCAAGCACCTGGGGATCGAGGCGACCGCCGGGCTGCTCGACGGCCTGAAGGACGCGGGCTTCAAGCTCTCCACGACCTCCGGCATCACCATCGGCATCGACGACATCGTCATCCCGCCCGCCAAGACCGAGATCCTGGCCGAAGCGGACGCCAAGGTCGCCGAGATCGAGCAGAACTTCGAGTTCGGCTTCATGACCGAAGAAGAGCGCTACAAGCAGGTCGTGCAGCTCTGGAACGACACCAAAGACGAAGTCAAGAACGCCATGTTCGACAACTTCAGCAAGAACTACCCCTTCAACCCCCTGTGGATCATGAGCCTCTCGGGCGCCCGTGGTAACGCGCAGCAGATCACGCAGCTCGCCGGGATGCGCGGCCTGATGGCCCGCCCCGACGGCAGCACCATCGAAGTGCCGATCCGCGCCAGCTTCCGTGAAGGTCTGTCCGTGCTGGAGTACTTCATCTCCACCCACGGCGCCCGTAAGGGTGGGGCCGACACCGCGCTGCGTACCGCCGACTCCGGTTACCTGACCCGTAAGCTGGTCGACGTGGCCCACGAAGTCGTCGTGCGTGACGTGGACTGCGGCACCACCGACTACACCTCCATTCCGCTCGGCGCCATCGACGAGCGCACCGGCGAGTGGCGCAGCCGCAAGGCCAGCGAGATCGAAACCAGCATCTACGGCCGCACCCTGACCGACAGCGTCGAGGTCGACGGCCACACCATCGAGGCCGGCGAGATGCTGTCCCTGGAAGACGTCAAGGCCATCACCAAGAATGCCAAGACCCTCCAGAGCGTGTTCGTGCGCACCCCGCTGAACTGCCGCGTCAAGAGCGGCGTGTGCCAGAAGTGCTACGGCTACGACCTCTCGCAGGCCAAGCCCGTCTCCATGGGCGAGGCGGTCGGCGTGGTCGCCGCCGAATCCATCGGCGAGCCCGGCACGCAGCTCACCATGCGAACCTTCCACACCGGTGGGGTCGCCGGCAGCGGCGGCGGTGACATCACCATGGGTCTGCCCCGCGTGATCGAACTGTTCGAGGCCCGCAAGCCCAAGACCAGCGCGGCCGTGGCGGACCGTGACGGCACCGTGCGTATCGAGGAAGAGGAAGAGCGTTACCTCGTGCGCATCGAGGCCGACGACGACCAGTACTCCAGCAAGACCGCCACCAAGATCGGCAAGAGCCTGCGCATGATCGTCAAGGACGGCGACCGCGTCGAGGCCGGCCAGCCGCTCACGCGCGGCGCCATCAATCCGCACGACCTGCTGCTGTACAAGGACACCGACGCCGCCCAGCGCTACCTGGTGGAAGAAGTGCAGCGCGTGTACCGCAGCCAGGGCGTGAAGGTCCACGACAAGCACATCGAAGTGATCGTGCGCCAGATGCTCCGCTGGGTCGAGATCACCGACGGCGGCGACACCGAACTGCTCGAGGGTCAGACCGTGGAACGCTGGGAAGTCGATCAGGCCAACGACCTGCTCGAGGAAGGTCAGACGCCCAGCTCCTGGAAGCCCGTGCTGCTGGGCATCACCAAGAGCAGCCTGACCACCAAGAGCTGGCTGTCCGCCGCGAGCTTCCAGCACACCACCCACGTCCTGACGGAAGCCAGCATGAAGGGTCAGGTCGACGAACTGATCGGCCTGAAGGAGAACGTCATCCTCGGGAAGCTGATTCCCGCCGGGACGGGCCTCCAGACCGTACGCGACATGCAGGTCGCCGACGACCGCACGCTCGAGAAGTACGGCGAGAACAACACCAGCAGCGACTCCGTCACCGGGGACCGCTCCTACGACGACACCCGTCCGGGCGTCGTGAACGACAACGTCACGTACACCAACTGAAATTGATGAACTGACGCCAATTCAAGGCAGAACCCCCCACCTGACGACGGGTGGGGGTTTCTGCTGTGATGCTGTTGCCTGGGCTTCAGCCGGGCATGACGGTCACGGTCACGTCCTGCCCTTCCTCCAGCGCCTCGGCGCGGCGCACGGCGACCTTGACCGGCAGCAGGTACCCGCCGCCTTTCGGGAAGATCGCTGTGCGGAAGGTCGTCTCCCCCACCCGCGCGTGGCAGGGAATCATGCCCCAGCCGTACGTGACCAGCCGCGCCGCGCTCCGCAGGTCCGGCACCTGATCGTCCGGCACCCGCAGGAAGAAGTGAGGGGCCGGGCCGCGCCACTCGAACAGGGTCGCCGTGAAGGTCAGAGACATGCCAGCAGCGTACCCGGCCGCGCGGCGGGTCAGGTTCACTCGTTCAGTTTCTCCTCGACCTCGCGCAGCAGCTGTTCGTCGTACAGCCCGGCGTAGTGTTCGCCGAGGGACACCAGGAATTTCATCTCCTCGCGGGTGGTGCTGGCGCTCAGGCGCGTCTCGAAACTCAGGAGCAGCGCGCCGTACGCCAGACTGCCGGACCCGGCGATGGCGATCATGACGGGCAGCAGTCCGGCGTCCTGGCCGAGCAGGGCGCTGCCGCCGATCAGGATGCTGGTCAGGACCAGCATCGCCACGGCGAGGTACAGGGCAGTCATGGCGCGCACGATGATGCGGCTGCGCCGCGCGAGGCGCGGGAGTTGCTTGACGATCAGGCGTTTCTCCTCGCGGGCCAGACCCTCCTGACGGCCTTCCTCGGTCACCAGGACCTTGAAGCGGGCCGTGAGCTGCCGGACACGGTCTGTTACGCGGCCCAGGCGGCTGCTGGTGCTCATGAGCAGGGTGCCGGCGCCGCTGATCAGCACGGCGGGCGTGATCATGGCCGTGAGCACCTGAAGACTGGGGTCCGCCATGCCTTCAGGGTACTGCCGCGGGGGCGGGCGTGGGCAGACGCCGTCTTCGATAAATCTGCACATGGCCTGCACGGGCTCTGCACGGGAGGGGGGCATTCTCTGTCTCAAGACGGGAGGCAGCCACGAGGCGCACCCGCCACCCAAGGAGACCCACCATGAAAAAGACCCTGATGACCGTGACCGCTGCCCTCGCCCTGACCTTCGCCACCGGGAACGCCCTGGCCGCCTCGGGCATGGCCTACGCCACCGACGACAGCGGTCAGGAGTACACCGCCCTGTACACCGAGTCGAGCTGGATGGCCATCGAGGTGCCCCTGGCCGACCTGGGCGGCACGCTGCCCGGCGACCTGAGCCTCACCACCAGCGGCCTGAGCGCCGGCACGACCATCACGCTGAACAGCACCGATATTCGCGGTAACACCGCGCTGCTGTACGTGACCGTCGAGCGCTCGGACACCAGCAGCTACGTGAACGACATCGCCAGCATCACCGTGAATGCCGGTGGCAAGGCCCTGACGACCGTGAACATCCCGGTGTACGGCGCCGGGTACGACCAGTAATCCACGCAGGGAACAGGGGGTCCACTTCTTCGGAGGTGGGCCCCCTGTCCGGCGTGGGCTACCCTGGGGGCATGTGGCTGTCAGGTCGGGCGGGGGCGGTGCCGGGTAGTGTGTTCGCGTTGATGGACGCGGCGAAGGGTGAGGCGCGGGCGGCGGGTCTGAACGTGATCGACCTGAGCATCGGGAGCAGTGACCTGCCGCCGCCGGACGTGGTGCTGGACGTGCTGCGCGACGCGACGCGCGACGCCGCGACGTACCGCTACCCGCTGTTCAGTGACACTGCCCCGCTGCGGGAGGCGGCCGCCGACTACCTGGGCCGTCGTTTCGGGGTGACGGTGAATGCGGATGCGGAGGTGCTGCCGCTGATCGGCGCGCAGGAGGGACTGGCGCACCTGCTGCTGGCCGTGACGGACTCCGGTGACACGCTGCTGCTGCCGGACCCGTGCTACCCGCCGTACCTGGGCGCGGCGGCCGTGGCGGGCCTGAACGTGGTGACGCTGCCGCTGCGGCCCGAGCGGGGCTTCCTGCCGGACCTGGAGAGCGTGCCGGACGGCGTGCGCCCCCGTGCGCTGCTGCTGAACTACCCGAACAATCCCACGTCGGCGGTGGCGGACGCGGCGTTCTTCCGGGAGGTGGCCGCGTGGTGCCGGGCGCGGGGCACGCTGCTGATTCACGATCACCCGTATGCGGAACTGACCTTCGGGGAGTACCGCGCGCCGAGTGCGCTGGAGGCCGGGCTGGACGGTGTGGTCGAACTGCACTCGCTGAGCAAGACGCACCACATGGGCGGGTTCCGGGTGGGGTTCGCAGCGGGGGACGCCGGGGCGATCGCGGCGCTGGCGCGCGTGAAGGGCGCCATTGATTTCCACCCTTACCTGGGGATTCAGCGGGCGGCGGCGCACGCGCTGGGCCTGCCGGACGCGGTGGGCCGGGCGGGCGCAGCGGTGTTCGAGGCGCGGCGCGACGCGCTGATCCCGGCGCTCCGGGCGCTGGGCTGGGAGGTCGCGACGCCGCAGGCCAGCATGTACGCCTGGGCGCGCGTGCCGGGCCTGCGGGACAGCGTGGCGTTCGCCGTGCGGGCCGCGCGGCAGACGGGCGTGGCGGTCAGTCCCGGCGCGGCGTTCGGGGCGGGCGGTGAGGGCTTCGTGCGCTTCGCGCTGGTGCAGCCGCCGGAGGTGCTGCAGGAAGCGGCGCGGCTGCTGGGGACCGTCCCGGCCGCCTGACGACAGCCGTGAGGCGCGGGCCGTTCATGTCGGCTGCGCCTCACGGCACTTCTATCTGCGTGGCCTTGTGTTGACAGCCCACGGGAGCGCGGGGGTGTCGGCGAAACAGGCGGCAGAACGTGTTTACTTGTCGAACTTGCCGTACCCGGCGGCGCTGCGGCGCTGCGCTCCTCGGGCGTAGTCCATCTGCATCTCGACGGTGTCGTGCTTGCCCTCGGTGAAGGTGCTGTCGTGAATCCAGTAGTTGAGGCGGTCGTCGCCGAGCTGCACCCAGAACTTGTGTTCGTCCTCGGGGTCGCGCCAGAAGGCGACGTGTTCGAAGGCGTTCTTCTCGGCCCAGGCCTGGATGTCCGTGAGGACCCGGCCGGCCTTGGGGTGGGTCATTTCGAATTCCTTGCCGTCTGCCTCGTTGCGGAACTTGATCTCGACCATGGTGGACGTAGCGTAACAGAATGGCCGCGTGCCGGGGACAGGGGCGGCGCTGAGCGTCCCTTCAGGCACGCGCGGCCGGGGCGGTATGCTCCGGCGCGATGACGGACAGCGCGATGAAGGACGTGGAAGTGGGCCGGGACAGCGGGTTGAAGGTCACGACGCTGAACGTGAACGGGCTGCGCAGCGCACTGCGAAAGGGCCTGGTGGACTGGGCGGCCCGTGAGGAGCCGGACGTGCTGCTGCTGCAGGAGGTGCGCGCCGACCCCATGCCGGACGCGCTGGCGCACCTGGGGTATCAGGGCGCGTGGTTCCCGGCGCAGAAGGCCGGGTACAGCGGCGTGGCGGTCCTGTCCCAGCATCCGCTGGAGGACGTGCGGACCGGCATGGCGCACGCCGAGATGGACGCCGAGGGCCGCGTGGTCAGCGCCGTGGTGCGGGGCGTGCGGTTCGTGAGCGTGTACCTGCCGAGCGGCAGCAGCGGCCCGGAACGTCAGGGCTTCAAGGACCGCGTGCTGGGCGACTTTCAGACCTGGACGGACGCGCTGCTGGCCGAGGGGCGGCCCGTGGTGATCGGCGGGGACTACAACGTCGCGCACCGCGAGGTGGACCTGAAGAACTGGCGCGGCAACCAGAAGAACAGCGGGTTCCTGCCGCACGAGCGGGAGTGGATGACCCGTCACCTCGCCTCGGGCCTGACCGACACGCACCGGGCCTGCCTGGGCGAGCAGACCGAGTACACCTGGTGGAGTAACCGCGCCAACGCCTACACGAACAACGTGGGGTGGCGCATCGATTACCTGCTGGCCTCGGGCGTGGACGTGCGGGACGTGCGGGTAGGGCGCGACGCTCGCCTGAGCGATCACGCGCCGCTCAGCGGGTCCGTGCGGCGCGGCGTGGCAGGCACCCCGGCGGGTGAAGGACCGGTCAGGTGAGAGCGGGGCGGCGCGTGTTATGCTGACCGTGCTGCCGGGTTCAGGACAGCGCCCCCACCACGCCCGCTCCGGGCAACTGCCTGTTCGGGCGGTGGGTTCAAGGCGCAACCCGAGGAAGCGAAAACCAGTTCCCGTGGGCGGGTTGCGCGCGTGTTCCGCGTGCCAGATGCAGGCAGACTGACCGCGTCCCAAACGAGTTCACCCCCACGGGCGCGTCCTGAGTGACCAGGTACGTTCCATGCCGAAACCGAAGAAAACGGAAACGGCGCCGGCTCCCCAGAGTGCCGACGCCGGAGCCACCAAGAAAGTGCAGCGCAAGCAGAAGCAGCGGCCGGACGTGACCGCGACCCAACCCGAGGCGGACGCCACGATCCCCACGACCAGCCAGCCGGACGCGCCCGCCGCGACCGGCGCATCCAGAGCGGCCCGGAAGCCTGCGGGCGCACGTCGCCGCGACTCCAGCGGCGCTCAACCCCGCCCGGAGGCGAGTGCATTGGCAGAAACTCCCAGAAAAACGGCCCGCAAGGCCACCCCGAACCGCACCGCCGCCGACCCCGCGGCCCCCACGCCGTCCGTCACCGCGCCCGCCGGGAAGGCCGCGCCGACCAGACGGAAATCCGCCCCCCGTAAGGCCACCGCTCAGCAGACGGCTGATCCGGTCGCTGCCGACCTGCCCGCCGAGGCTGCTGCGGCCGAAACCCCGGTCAAACGGAGTCGTGGCAAGCGCGCCGCCCTCCAGGCCACGACCCCAGAGGCACCGGCCCCAGAGGCCGTGAGCGCCGACGTTCCGGCCCCGCAGGAACCGGCCGAGCTGGAAGCCAGCACCCCCGCGAAAGCGAAGGGACGCCGGACCCCGGCCCGCAGGGGCGCGACCCTCCCGACCGAGCCCGCCCCGGCTGAGCCTGCCCTGGCTGAACCTGCCCCGACCGAGCCTGCCGTGGCCGAGCAGCTCACGCCGGACGCGCCCGCGAAACCGCGCCGGGGCCGCAAGCCGCGCGCCGAGACGGCCGCACCGGAAGTGGCCGGGCCAGAAGTGACCGTGCCAGAATCGGCCGCACCGGAAGCGACCGTGCCAGAAATGACCGTGCCGGATGACCAGCCGGTCGTGGACGCGCCCGCCCCCCGCCGGGGCCGTGGACGCCGCGCCGCGACCGCCGACGTGCCAGCCGCCGCGTCCGGGGCCGTTGCCACGGAAGCGCCGGCCGAAGCGCCCACAGCTGCCGAAGTGACCGCGCCCGTCGAGGCGGTCGCCCCGGCCCGGCGCGGCCGCAAACCCCGCGCGAGCGTGGCCCCGGCCGCTGCGGCGGATGTGGACGCGGCGGCCCTCTCCCCCACCCCGGAGCCTGTGCAACTGAACCCTGTGCAGCCGGACCCTGTGGCACTGGACCCTGCGGCCGATCCCGTGATTCTGGAAGTGCCGAAAAAGCGGGGCGGCCGTGGTGGCCGCGCGCCGCTCGCGGCGGATCAGGCGCTGCCGGACGTGCTGTCGGGCGTGGAGGCCATCGGGGAGCCGGGCGCTCCGGACACCGGGGCCGTACCGGCGGACGCTCCGGCTAAACCGGCCCGGCGTGGCCGCAAGCCGCGCGTGCAGGCAGCCGCGCCGGAACTGGCCGACACGGCGGCAGACACCCCGGTCAGTCACGAGGCCAGCGCGTCGGACGTGACCCATGTTCCCCAGGCCGGGCCGCTGCCAGCGGCTGAGCAGGCCGGGAGCGATGACGCCGAGCATGAGGGCGCCTCGGACGAGGCGGACGAAGGCACGGGCATGCTGGAAGCGAACCCGGCGCGGGACATCGTCGTGGCGCAGCTGCGCAAGCTGGGCCGCCCGGTGCACGTCAAGGACCTGGAGCGGACCTTCACGCGGCAGACCATCCGCCGCCTGGGGAACTGGCGGGACCTGACGGACCTGCTCGAATCGCTGGTCGAGCAGGGGCAGGTCATCCGCACGCGCAAGAAGACGTACGGACTGCCCGAGGCGATGAGCCTGATCCGTGGGCGTTTCCAGGCGTCGGCGGCGGGCTTCGGCTTCGTGATTCCGGACAGTGGCGGGGACGATTACTACGTCCCGGCCGAGCAGACCATGGAAGCCTGGAACGGCGACATCGTGCTGGTCCGCATGGAGGGCCGCGGCGACGGTGGCCGGGGCGGCGGGCCGCGCCGTGGGCAGAAGGGTGACGGGAACCCGCGCGCCAGCGTCGTGCGGATCGTGCAGCGCGCGTACCGTCAGCTGGTGGGCACGCTGGAATTCCATCACGGGCACCCGATCCTGAAACCCGACGATCACCGGGCGCGGCACCGCATCCTGGTGCTACCCGACGGGCTGGGCGAGCTGGAGGCCGGCGCGCGCGTCGTGACCGAGCTGTTCTGGCCGGAGAACACCGGCGAGGACGAGGTGTTCGGGCAGGTCACGCGGGTGCTGGGCGCCGAGGACGATCCCGTCACCGAGACGGAGGCCGTGATCGTGAAGTTCGGGCTGCGCGGCGAGTTCCCGCCCGAGGTCGAGGAGCAGGCGAACGCCATTCCCACGCAGATTCCCGAGGAGGCCCTGGTGGGTCGCCTGGACCTGCGGGAGTTCAACATCTTCACGGTGGACGGCCGGGACGCGAAGGATTTCGACGACGCGATCCACATCCAGCCGACCCCCGAGGGGACGTTCGTGGTCGGCATTCACATCGCGGACGTGAGCCACTACGTGACCGAGGGCACGCCGCTGGACGAAGAGGCGTACGCCCGCGCGACCAGCGTGTACCTGCCGGGGCGGGTGCTGCCCATGCTGCCCGAGCACCTGAGTAACGGCGTGTGCTCGCTGGTGCCGTACGAGGACCGCCTGACCATGACGGCCATGGTGGAACTGTCGGCCGAGGGTGAGATCCTGAAGGTGCAGATCGCGCCCAGCGTGATCAACTCCAAGGCCCGCCTGACGTACGACGAGGTGCAGGCGTACAGCGAGGCGACCGCGCCTCTGCCCGAGCAGGCCCGTCAACTCGAAGGGGACCTGCACCTGCTGCTGAAGATCACGACCAAGCTGCGCCAGAAGCGTCTGCGTGAGGGGTCGCTGGACTTCAAGCTGCGCGAGGTGAAGGTGGACGTGGGGACCGACGGCCGCATGGAACTCATCCCGATCCGCGAGGAGACGGCGCGCGGCATGATCGAGGACCTGATGCTGCTGGCGAACAAGGTCGTGGCGCACGAACTGCTGCAACGCGAGATTCCGGCGCTGTTCCGCATTCACGAGGAACCGACCCTGCAACGCTTCCAGGACGTGACGAACGCCATCGGGCGGCTGGGCTTCTCGTTCCCCGGTGGGGAACCGACGCCGCAGGCGTACCAGGCGGTCCTGAAGCAGGTGCGGGGCACGCCACGCGAGAGCGTGGTGAACACGCTGCTGCTGCGTTCCATGCAGCAGGCGAAGTACGCCGGGGAGAACCTGGGGCACTTCGGGCTGGCGTTCGACGAGTACCTGCACTTCACCAGCCCCATCCGCCGCTACCCGGACCTGCTCGTTCACCGCGTGCTCAAGGGCATGCTGAGCGGTGAACTGAAGGCCGGGAACCGCGAGGTCGCCAAGCTGCAGGGTCGCCTGCCGGCCATGGGCGACCACACCAGTGACCGCGAGCGCACGGCCAGCGAGGCCGAGCGTGACCTGACGAAGTACTACCAGGCAAAGTGGGCCCAGGAGCACCTGGGCGAGAGCTTCACCGGGAACGTGTCGGGCGTGGTGGCCAGCGGGCTGTTCGTGGCGCTGGACAACGGCGTGGAAGGTAAACTGCACATCAGTAACCTGGACGACGATTACTACGCGTTCATCGAGGACGCGCAGATGCTGCGTGGCCGCAGCCGGGGCCGCTCGTACCGTCTGGGCGACCCGGTGCACGTGACCATCAATACCGTGAACCCGCTGGCCCGCCAGACGGATTTCACGCTGGCCGACCCGACCAGCCCGGATTACCGACCGGGCGACATTCATCAGGAGACCGACATGGATTCACCCGTTAAACCGCGCGCCCGCCGCCGCGAAGACCGCGAGCAGGAAAAGCGTGAGAAGTTGCAGAGCGTTCCCGTGAGCGAACCTAAGAAGTTCACGCTGGAAGATCCCTCGCAGCAGCCGGCGCTGTCGGCCGCGCCGGACCGGGGTGGCCGTGGCCGCGGCCGTGACGGGGGCCGTGAGGGTGGTGGCCGCGAGGGCCGCGCGCCGGGCCGCACCTTCGGCGGCGTCAGCATGGGCGGGCGTGCCCGCCGGGTGATCACGCTGGAACGCCCCCGCAACGAGCACCTGCGTCCCGTGAACATCACGGTGCAGCGCATGTACTTCGGGGACTGGACGCTGGAGAACATGCCGCCCGAGGAAGGTCAGGGGGGCCGCAGCGGTGGGCGCCCGCCGGGCCGTGGTGAGCGCGCAGGCGAGCGCGGCGCCGGCGGTGGGCGCGGCTTCACGCGGGGCGGCAGCGACCGCGGCGCAGTGCAGCGCGTGAACGGCCGCCAGGGACCGCAGGGTGGGCGCGGCGCGCAGAACACCCAGCGCGAGTCCGTCACGGCGCAGGTGCCGGAAACGGCCGCCGCGACCGGCAACGCGGACGACGCCAAACGCCGCCGCCGCCGCCGGGGCCGGCGCGGCAACGGCAGCGGCACGCCGCAGGGCTGACAGCCCCGTTGACGGGGGGCAGCCTCTCCCGTCAACGGCACTGCGGCCCGTTGTGAGCCGCGAAAGGCAGCCCGCGACTGTGCGATTACGATGTGCGTGATCGCGATGTGCGGGCTTGCAAGCTGCGGGACATGAAATGGGTGGCGCGGCCGGGGGGGGGTTCTCTCCCCTGGCCGCGCTCTGTTGCCCTGGCGCGGCGGCCCCGGGTGGGCCGGGTATGGAGGGGAGGTTGAGGCTCTTCTCATGGTGGGGGGGTGGGGGGCCACTAGCCTGGGACTATTGCCACGCCTGTCCGGGTGGTCTGCAAGGGGTGAAATCATGAGTGACTCGGAATACGCGGCCCGTCGGGACAGTCCGCAGGATCAGGTGAGGTCGAGGCTGGGAGCGCACCTGCTGCCCGGCGGTCAGGAGACACGCTTCCGGGTGTGGAGTACCCGCGCCGCTCAGGTGGCGGTGCGCGTGAACGGCGAACGACACCAGATGGAAGCGCTTCCCGGCGGGTACTTCGAGCTGGTGTTGCCGGTCGGGGCGGGCAGCCGCTACCTGTTCGAACTGGACGGTCAGCCCACCCCGGACCCGTATGCGCTGTTCCTGCCGGACGGGGTGCACGGCGAGGCCGAGGTCGTGGACCTGGGAACGTATCAGTGGCAGCACACCAACTGGAACGGCCTGCCGCTGCCCGAGTGCGCGTTCTACGAGCTGCACGTGGGGACCTTCACGCCAGAGGGCACGCTGCGGGCCGCGCAGGAGCGGCTGCCGTACCTGCGGGACCTGGGCGTGACGGCCGTGCAGCTGATGCCGCTGGCGGCCTTCCCCGGCGGGCGCGGCTGGGGGTACGACGGCGTGGCGATGTACGCGCCGTTCGCGCCGTACGGCCGCCCCGAGGACCTGATGGCCTTCGTGGACGCCGCGCACGGGCTGGGGCTGGCCGTGTTTCTGGACGTCGTGTACAACCATTTCGGGCCGGACGGGAATTACCTGCTGTCGTACAGCCCGTCGTACTTCACGGACCGCTTCCATACCGCGTGGGGGCAGGGGCTGGACTACGCCGAGGAACACATGCGGCGCTATGTCACCGGGAACGCCCGGTTGTGGTTGCAGGAGTACCGCATCGACGGCCTGCGGCTGGACGCGACGGCCGCCATGCAGGACGACAGCGAGCTGCACATCCTGCGGGAACTGGCGCGCGAGGTTCACGCGCTGGGCGGCCGTCACGTCCTGCTGGCCGAGGATCACCGCAACGAGCCGTCGCTGGTCACCGAGGACGGCCTGGACGGCATCTGGGTCGATGATTTTCATCATGAGGTGCGCGTGACCCTGACCGGCGAGCAGGAAGGCTACTACGGGGGGTTCCGGGGCGGCGCGGCCGAACTGGCCAATGTGATCAACCGCGGCTGGCAGTACGAGGGGCAGTTCTGGAACGTGACGGGCGAGGAGCACCAGCGGGGCCAGCCGGCCGACGCGCTCGAGGCGCCGAGTTTCGTGTACTGCATCCAGAACCACGATCAGGTCGGGAACCGGGCGCTGGGGGACCGGCTGCACCAGATGGACGGCGTGACCCTCGCCGAGTACCGGGGGGCGGGCACGCTGCTGCTGACGCTGCCCATGACGCCGCTGATCTTCCAGGGCCAGGAGTGGGCGGCCGGGACACCCTTCCCGTTCTTCAGCGATCATCACGGCGAGCTGGGGCAGCTGGTCAGCGAGGGCCGCCGCCGCGAGTTCGCGTACTTCTCCAGCTTCGACGGTGAGAACATCCCGGACCCGCAGGCGGAGGAAACGTTCCTGAGCGCGAAACTCGACTGGTCCGAACCGGAGCGCGGCGAGCACGCGCGCACGCTCGCGTTGTACCGCCGTCTGCTGCACCTGCGGCGGCATGATCCGGTGCTGTGCCAGCGGTCCCGGCAGTTCCTGTCGGCCGGCAGCCGCGAGGACGGTCAGGTGCTGTGGGTGCAGTGGCGGACGCCGCAGGGCCAGCGGACGCTGGTGTGGAACCTGGGTTCGCAGCCGCTGGACAGCTTGGGCGGACTGCCGGTCACGCCCGGCGCGCCGGTCATGCTGCGCTCGGAGGACCCGGACGGCTCACCGCTGGGCGCGCGGCCGCTGGTGCCGGGCGAGGCGCTGCTGCTGGGAGACCCGGCGTGAGCGGCGCGACCGTGAGGGACGGGGGCGTGAGTGACAGGGCCGTCCCGGACGGCTTCACGCCGCACCTGCCGGCCGCCACGTACCGCCTGCAACTGCACCGCGATTTCGATTTCGCGGCGGCGCGGCGCACCCTGCCCTACCTGAAACGGCTGGGTGTGACCGACGTGTACCTGTCGCCCATCTGGACCAGCACGCCCGGCAGCACGCACGGGTACGACGTGACCGACCACGCGCAGATCAACCCGGAACTGGGCGGCCTGGCGGGGTTGCGCCGCCTGTCCGCGCGGGCGCGGGAGCTGGGCCTGGGCCTGATCGTGGATTTCGTGCCGAACCACATGGGTATCCAGGGCGGGCATAACCCCTACTGGGAGGACGTGCTGCGCCACGGGCAGGCCAGCCGGTACGCGCATTTCTTCGACATCTCGTGGCAGCCGCTGAAACGCGCGCTGGAGGGCCGGGTGCTGCTGCCGGTGCTGGGCGACCAGTACGGCCGGGTGCTGGAACGCGGCGAACTGCAACTGGAACGCCAGGGCGGCGTGTTCAACCTGCGGTACTGGGAGCGGGCGCTGCCGATGTCGCCGCGTTCCACGGCGCATGTCCTGGCGTGGGTGCAGGAGGCGCTGCCGTCCGGGACGGACACGGCCACCCGCGCGGAACTGGCGAGTATCCGCCGCAGCGTGGACAACCTGCCGCGCAGCACGTCCGGCGACCTGACCGACACGGACCGCGTGATCCGCGCGCAGGAGGTCGAGGTCATGACCCGGCGCGTGCAGGCGCTGGCCGAGGCGTCGGGCGCGGTGCGCGCCGCGCTGGACGCGACCGTGAAGGCCGTGAACGCCGATCCCGCCCGCCTGGACGCGCTGGTGAGCGAGCAGAACTACCGACTGGCGTTCTGGAAGGTCGCGGCCGAGGAGATCAACTACCGCCGGTTCTTCGACATCAACGACCTCGCGGCGCTGCGCATGGAGGACCCGCGCGTGTTCGCCTGGGCGCACGCCACGCTGTTCGAACTGCTGCGCGAGGGTCTGGTGCAGGGCGTGCGGCTGGACCACACCGACGGCCTGTTCGACCCGGCCGGGTACTTCCAGTCGCTGCAGGCCGGGGCCGCGAACGCGCTGGGCCTGGACCCGGTCGCGGCGCTGCGGGACGGGCCGCTGCCGCTGTACGTGGTGGCCGAGAAGATCCTGGAGCCCGGCGAGGTCCTGCCGGACGCCTGGGCGATTCACGGCACGACCGGGTACGACTTCCTGGCGCAGCTGAACGGCGTGTTCGTGGACGGCGCGAACGAGGAGGAGATCAGCGCCGTGTACCGCCGCTTCACCGGGGACCGCTCCTCGTACGGCGAGCACCTGTACCGGGGCAAGCATCTGATCCAGCGGGTCAGTCTGCCGGGCGAGGTGAACGTGCTGGCCGAACACCTGGAGCGGCTGGCCGAGGCGGACCTGCACGCGCGGGATTTCACGCTGAGTACGCTGCGCGCCGCGATCCGCGAGGTCATCGCGTCGTTTCCGGTGTACCGGACGTACATCCGCGCGGATGGCGCGCGGGAACCCGGTGACGACGCGAAGATCGCGCACGCCATCCGCGACGCGAAAATCCAGAACCGCCGCGCTGGGGCGCCGCTGGATCCCAGCGTGTTCGATTACCTGCACGCGGTCCTGACCCTGAAGGCCCCGGATGCGGGCACGCGGGACGCGTACGCGGACTTCACGCTGAAATTCCAGCAGCTGACCGGCCCCGTCACGGCCAAGGGCGCCGAGGACACCGCCTTCTACCGCTACGCCCGCCTCCTGTCCCTGAACGAGGTGGGCGGCGACCCGTCCCTGTTCGGCACGCCGCTGCGGTCCTTCCACGAGTCGGTCGCGGCGCGCGCCGCGCACTGGCCGCAGGCGATGCTGGCCGGCAGCACGCACGACACCAAACGCGGCGAGGACACCCGCGCGCGGATCAGTGTGCTGTCTGAAATTCCGCAGACCTGGGCGGCGTACCTGAGCCGCTGGTCCCCGCTGATCCGGTCACTGGAGACCGAACTGGACCTGGGCCGCGCGCCCAGCACCGCCGACGCCTTCGTGCTGCTGCAGAACGTGCTGGGCGCGTACCCGCTCGACGGCCGCAGCGACGACCTCGCCGACCGCCTGAGCGCGTACATGCTCAAGGCGGCGCGCGAGGCGAAGCTGCGGACCAGCTGGGCCGCGCCGGACAGCGATTACGAGGCGGCGCTGGACGCCCTGGTGCGCGGCCTGCTGGGCGACGACGGCTTCATGACCTCGCTGCGGGAACTGCATGTCCGGATCAGTCCCTATGGCGCGCAGAACGGCCTGAGCGCCGCGCTGGTGCGCCTGAGCGCGCCGGGCGTGCCGGACACCTACCAGGGCAGCGAGGGCTGGAACCAGAGTCTGGTGGACCCCGACAACCGCCGCCCCGTGGATTACGGCGCGCTGAACCGCACGCTGGGCCGCCTGGAACGTGGTGCGGGCCCCGCGCTGGCCGGGCGGCTGCTGGACACCTTCGAGGACGGTAGCGTGAAGGTCCTGGTCACCTGGGCGGCCCTGAAGGCCCGCGCCGAACACCCGGAACTGTTCCGGCACGGCTCGTACCACGCCGTGGATGCCGGGCGGCACATCGTGGCGTTCCGCCGCGAACACGCCGGGCAACTGGCCGTGACGGTCGCGCCGCGCCTGACCCTGACCCTCACCCGTGAGGAGCGGCCCTGGGCGACCGCCGAGGCGTGGGGGAACCGGCAGATCACCCTGCCGGCCGGAACGTACACCAACGTCCTGACCGGCGAAACACTGCGTGTCCGGGCGGCCCGCACGCCCCTGGCGAAGGTGCTGGAGAACTTCCCACTGGCCCTGCTGATCCGGGGGTAGGTTCGGGGCTGGATCGCTGGATCAACGCACGCTCAAGAACGCGGCCGGACTGCCGGGAACTCCCGTCAGGTCGGCCGCGTATCCTTGGTGTATGCAGACTTATCCTTCCACCCAGTCAAGAACCACGGACATCGTCCGGACGTTCATGGCCCGCACGTATTCATGGATGGCGGCCGGTCTGGCCCTCACGGCCGGCATCGCGTGGCTGACCGCCAGCAACGAGGTCCTCGCCCTGCAGGTCCTGAATCTGCGCATGCCGCTGATCATCGCGCAGCTGGCCCTGGTGTTCGTCCTGAGCCTCGGCGCGCAGCGGCTTCCCAGCGCCCTGGCCGGGGTGCTGTTCATCGTGTACGCCGCCCTGACCGGCCTGACCTTCTCCTCGATCCTGCTGGCCTATGACGCGAGCGCCGTGACGGCCGCGTTCGCCACGACCGCCGGCACCTTCGGCCTGATGAGCGTGGCCGGCTTCGTGATCAAGAAGGACCTGAGCGCCATGGGCCGCTTCTTCATGTTCGCGGTGATCGGCCTGTTCGTCGCCATGATCGTGAATCTGTTCGTGGCGAGCAGCGCCCTGACGCTGGGCATCTCCGTCGTGGGCGTGCTGCTGTTCGCGGGCCTGACCGCCTACGACACCCAGATGCTGCGCAACCTCGCCCTGAGCGGCGTGCAGGGCGAGCAGGCCGAGCGGGCCGCCATCAACGGCGCGCTGGCCCTGTACCTGGACTTCATCAACATGTTCCTGTTCATCCTGCGTCTGTTCGGCATCGGTGGCGGCAGCCGCGACTGATCCGCGCGACCCACACAAAAGCCCCAGCATTCAGCTGGGGCTTTTGTGTGGGCTGCGCTGCCCGGCAGTGAAGTGCTTGCAGCCCCCGTCAGCGGGCGTACAGGTCCGCGAAGTACGGCGAGGCGGCGTTCGCCTCGGCGCGCAGCGTGGCGTACGGCAGGACGGCGGTATCCGCGCAGGCGGCGACGACGTGCGGCAGGTCCGTGGGCGTCAGGTGCAACCCGGCGGCGCTGAGGTACGCGGTGAAACGGGAGGCCCGTTCGGTCAGGACCTCGCGGCAGTCGGGTTCCAGGCCGCCACTGACGGCCTTCAGGTACAGCGTCTTCTGGCGCGCCGCATTCAGTTTCGGCCACAGGGCCGTGACCGGCACGGACGCCCCGGTGCGGCGGTCGAGCAGCAGACCCAGCGTGAAACTGTCCGGGTGCGCGCCGCCGCACTCGTAGTACACGTCCTCGCGCAGGCTGACCAGCCGGGTCTTCTGGAGGGTCAGCGCGGCGCGCAGTTCGTACCCGGCTGCCGGGTCCGCCTGGACGTCCTGCGGGAGCAGGCTGCGGCAGTCCAGGGCGCTCACGGCGTTCTCCAGCAGACGGTCCTGCAGGGCGGCGTTCAGGGGGCCGCTGGCGTTCGCCACGCGCGGGTAGCTCAGGCCGGACAGCGGCTCACGGACACTGGTCGGCGTGCGGACCCAGGCGCGGTTGAACTTCAGGAACGCCAGCGGGTCCTCGCGGCGCAGGCGTTGCAGGCCCGGCGAGTCCGGCGCTTTCAGCGGCGTCTTCAGCGGGTCGAAGGCGGCGAGGGTCACGGGCTGAGCGCGGCCTCCCGGCGCCTGCCAGGTGCCTTTCAGTCCGCTGTCGGTGGGCATCAGGGTGAAGCAGCCGGTCACGACGCTGTCGCCGCCGCGTTCCCGGCGCACCGTTTCCTGCAGGATCAGCTGCTCGCCGGACCGGAATTCCTCCAGGGTGATGTCGAGGCTGCGCCGCTCGTAGAAGTACCGGCTCTCGAAGCGGCCCGGCGTGAGCTGAAGTTGCAGCGCGATGGGGTGGGCGCCCAGCGTGCCCCGGTACGCGGCGTTCCTAGCCCAGGCGGGTGCGCCGGGCGTGCCGCCGCAGGCCGCCTGGTCCTGCGCGGCGGCGCTGCCCGCCCCCAGCAGGGCCGCCAGCAGCGTCACCGTGCGGGCCGCCCTGCCCGGCCGCGTCCGGCCTGCCCCCCCTCCGCTTCTGCCCACTGCTGCCCTGTCCGGCCTGCTTACCGCCCCTCCGGCCCGTTCCGCCCTGTTGCGCATGGTGTCAGCGTACCGCGCGCCGGGAGTCCTCATGCGGCGCGGCCCTCCCCTGACGCCCGGCGCTCTACGGCCCGGCGCTCTACGGAACGTCCCCTGCGCGGGCCGGCCCTTCCCACACGCCGTCGCCGCGCGCGTCCATCGTGCCGGTACGCAGCAGGCTGCCCTCCCCGTTCCCGAACGGTGTGTGGGTGGCGGCCCAGGCGACCGCCGCCTCGATGTCGTACTCCGTGGCGTGGAAGGTGACGGTCCAGTGGCCGTTCACGCGGTCCAGTTGCGTCCAGCGGGCGCGGGGGTCGCCGTCCACCTGATCGCTGACCGCCCCGGCGTTCACGACCAGCGTGTCGGCCACGCGGGTCGCGCCGGGCCGGTGGGTGTGGCCGCACACGACCACGGCGGCGTCCAGCGGCTGCACCAGCGCCAGCAGACTGCGGGGGTCGCGGGCGCGGTAGTACCCGGCCGGGTCCCACACCCACAGCAGGCTGTCCCAGGCGCTGTCTGGGGTGCCGTGAAAGGCCAGCAGCTCCCCGGCGCGCGCGGTCAGCGGCAGGGCGGCCACGCGCGCCAGCAGGGCCGGGTCGGTGTTCGCCGTCAGCCACGCGCCGTATGACTGCGAGAGCGGCGAGCGGCGGCCGCCCGGCCAGAGTTTCTCCTCGTTGTTGCCCCGCACTTCCAGCGCCCCGCTTGCTGCCAGTTCCGCCTGCATGCTCAGGGCGCGGGCTGGGTCGGCGCTGCCCTCGACCTGATCGCCCAGGTTCACGGTCAGGTCCGGCGCGGCGGCCCGGATGTCCCGCAGCACGGCCTCCAGCGCGAAGGCGTTCCCGTGCACGTCACTGATCACCGCGACCCTCATGCGGCGCAGCATAGCGACTTGAGGCTCACTTCATCTCTGAAGTGCCGTTCACGCGCGGCACAAGGACGGCTGGCACCGACCTGTCAGGGTAGGGGTATGCCTGACAAAGACGACAAGAACAAGGGCCACACCAGCCAGCCCCAGGATTACGACCGCAACAAGAAGGAAGTGCACGAGATCGAGCACGACAACCAGCCGTCGGTCAAGAGTGCCAACGACCGCGAAGCCCAGGCCCCCCGCAACAACGACAACGGCCTGAGCGACAAGGAACTCAGGGACCGCGAGGAAGCCCGCAACGTTCCCTCCAGCAACGGCTGAACACCTCTTTATCTTCTCCTGGAGCCTGCGGGCTCCTTTTCTTTTGCCCCGAAATGCGCGAGGCTGCGCCATGCCCCGCCCAGCCCATGACCACCGCCCCCGTGAAGCGCAGCGCCCCACGCCCGGCGTGCTGCTGCTGAGCGCCCTGTTCGTCGGGGCGGGCGCGCTGCATTTCGTCACGCCGCGCCCCTTCGACAGCATCGTGCCCGCGTGGGTGCCGTTCCCGGCGCGCACCGCCACGCTCCTGAGCGGCGCGGCCGAGGTGCTGGGCGGCCTGGGGCTGCTGCACCCCGCCACGCGCCCGGCGGCCCGCTGGGGTCTGCTGGCGCTGCTGCTGGCGGTCTTCCCGGCGAACGTGAACATGGCTCAGCACCCGCAGCAGTTCGGGCTGCCCGGCTGGGCGCTGTGGGCGCGGCTGCCGCTGCAACCCCTGCTGATGTGGGCCGTGTGGCGCGCGGGGCGGACCGACCGTCCTGGCTGATACGGATTCCGTTTGTTTCGCTGACAATCCGGAACTTCACCGGATTGCCAGCTCCACGTCCGGAACCCGTTTTGCTCCCACTCGCATCCGCTCGGATTGAACGCCTTTGCAAGCCATTCAATCGGAGTCCGTATGACAGCTCCGTCGCAGTCCGTGTCGATGTGCGACACGCGCGTAACACCCACCCCGTATACTTGTGCCCAAGTACACAGTTCAGGAAGTCCGGAGGCTCTGCGCTCTGACCGGTTCCGGCAGGCGTGACGGCGCATCCGGCAAAGGTGGGCATCTTGTCGGCATTGATGGGCCTCGCACGGGGCATTGACCGTTTCTCGCATGGCCTGGGCATCCTGACCGGCCTGATCACGCTCCTGATGATCGGAGTGGGCCTCTTCAACGTCATCGGCCGGTTCGTGGACCGTTACGCCGGGACGGCGCTGTCCAGCAACTCGCTGCTGGAGGCGCAGTGGTACCTGTTCAGCGCGGTGTTCCTGATCGGCGGCGCGTACGTGCTGAGCCGCGACGAGCACGTGCGCGTGGACCTGCTGTACACCCGCCTGACCCAGCGCGGCCGGGCCTGGATCAACCTGCTGGGCACGCTGCTGTTCCTGCTGCCGTTCTGCGTCCTGATGCTGAACGTGTCCTGGCCGTGGTTCCTGCTGAGCTACCGGGGCAACGAGGGCAGCCCGGACCCCGGCGGTCTGCTGCGCTGGCCGGTGAAACTGCTGGTGCCGCTGGGCTTCGTGCTGCTGCTGATCGCGGGCGTGGGCATGGCCCTCAAGGCGCTGGGCGTCCTGAGCGGCCACCACCACTACGAGGAGCATGACGAGGTGCAGGCCGCGCTGGCCGACGTGGAACTCAGTGACGAGGAACGCCGCGCGCTGGACGAACTGGAACTCGCGCGGGTCGAGGCGCTGCGGCGCGACCCGCCCGCCGGAGGCAACTGATGGACGCCCTGGGACTGTGGATGTTCCTGGGCGCCTTCGCCCTGATCTTCACCGGGTACCCGGTCGCGTTCGCGCTGGCCGGGACCGCCATCGTCTTCGGCCTGATCGGACTGGCGACCGGGCAGTTCGACGCGCTGCTGCTGCGCGCCCTGCCGGACCGCATCTTCGGGAACATGAGCAACTTCACGCTGCTGGCCATTCCGTACTTCGTGTTCATGGGCGGCATCCTGGGCAAGAGCGGACTGGCCGAGGACCTGCTGCGCACGGCGGGCCTGCTGTTCGGACGGCTGCGCGGCGGGATCGCGGTGGCCGTGGTGCTGGTGGGCATGCTGCTGGCCGCCACGACCGGCGTGGTCGCCGCGACCGTCGTGACCATGGGCCTGATCAGCCTGCCGATCATGCTGAAGTACGGCTACGACAAGGCGCTCGCCAGCGGTGTGATCGTCGCGTCCGGCACGCTGGGGCAGATCATTCCGCCCAGCGTGGTGCTGGTGGTGCTGGGCAGCGAACTGGGCGTGTCGGTCGGTGACCTGTTCCTGGGGTCCATCGTGCCGGGGCTGATGCTGGGCGGCCTGTACATCGCGTACGTGCTGATCCGCGCCCGCCTGAACCCGGCCCTGGCGCCCGCCATGCCCGCCGAGGAACTGAACATCAGCCGGGGCGCGCTGCTGAAGCAGGTGGCGCGCGCCATGGTGCCGCCCCTGATCCTGATCTTCGTGGTGCTCGGCTCGATCTTCTACGGCGTGGCGACCGCCACCGAGGCCGGCGCGGTCGGCGCGCTCGGCGCGGTGCTGCTGGCCCTGGCCAACCGCCGCCTGACCCGCGCGGCCCTGTGGGACGTGACGCTCTCCACGGCGCGCCTGACGGGTTTCGTGATGTTCATCCTGATCGGCTCGACCGCGTTCGCGCTGGTGTTCCGCGCGCTGGACGGCGACCTGTTCATGCAGAACCTGCTGACCACCCTGCCCGGCGGCGTGATCGGATTCCTGATCCTGACCAACCTCGTGATCTTCATCCTGGGCTGCTTCCTGGACTTCTTCGAGATCGCGTTCATCGTGCTGCCGCTGTTCGCGCCGGTCGCGCGAGAACTGGGCATCGACATGATCTGGTTCGGCATCCTGATCGGCATCAACCTGCAGACCAGCTTCCTGACCCCACCGTTCGGCTTCAGTCTGTTCTACCTGCGCGGCATCGCCGGGCGCGCCCTGGCGACCGCCGACATCTACCGTGGGGTGGTGCCGTTCATCGCCATCCAGTTGCTCGTGCTGGCGCTGTGCATGGTGTTCCCCGGCCTGACGGGCCTGCGCGCCGCCGGTCCTTGACCTCACCCGCTCCTACGCCCCTGGCCACCCGCTCCCCGGCCAGGGGCGCTTTCTTTCATGCAGGTGAAACGCCGGGGGCCACACAGAAGGCGTGCACTCCCACCCTGAAGCAGGAGCGCACGCCCGGACGGACCTTCATACGGACTGCCGTCTGTTTCGCTGACAACCCGGAACATCGCCGGCTTGCCAACTCCACGCCCGGCAGCCCGCTTCCTCTCCCACTCTGCGAAGCAGCTCTACGAGTCGCTTCGCTCGGATTGAAGGGTCTTTGCAGTCCCTTCAATCCGAGTCCGTATCAGCTCTTGAAGTCCATCATGGCCTTCTCGTTCACCTGATGCCAGTTGCGGACGCTGGCGCGGAACCCGTTCCACTGCGTGTAGACCTTCTTGTACCGGGCGTTCTTGGCGGCGTTCTCGGCGTGAAGCTCCTGGGTGGCCTTGTTCGCGGCGGACAGAATGTCGTTCGAGAAGCGGCGCAACTGGGTGCCGCCACGTTGCAGGCGCACCAGCGCCGCCTGGTTCTTCGCGTCGTACTCGGCCATCATGGTCACGTTCGCCTCGGCGCAGGCGGTCGCCAGAATCTCGCGGTACGCCTTGGGCAGCGCGTTGTACTGCTTCTGGTTCACGATGAAATCCACGTTCGGGCCGGGTTCCCACCAGCCGGGGTAGTAGTAGAACTTCGCGGCCTTGTGCAACCCGAGTTTCTCGTCGTCGTACGGCCCGACCCACTCGGCGGCGTCGATGGCGCCTCGGTCCAGCGCCAGGTAGATCTCGCCGCCGGGGATGACCTGCACGTTCGCGCCCAGTTTCGCCATGACCTGCCCGCCCAGCCCCGGAATGCGGACCTTCTTCCCGCGAAGCTGCGCGGCCGTCTTGACCTCCTGCTTCCACCAGCCGCCCATCTGCGCGCCGGTGTTCCCGGCCGGGAAGTTGATCACGCCGAACTGCCCGTACACCTCGCGCAGCAGCGCCATGCCGCCCCCGTGGTACATCCAGGCGTTCTGCTCGGTCACGCTCAGGCCGAACGGCACGCTGGTCGCGAAGCCCAGGGTGGCGTCCTTCCCCACGAAGTAATACCCGCAGGTGTGACCGCACTCCACGGTGCCCTGCTGCACGGCGTCCAGCACCTGCAGGCCCGGCACGAGTTCCCCGGCCTCGTAGGCGCGGATCTGGAACTTCCCGTCGGTCATGGCGGCCACGCGGTCGGCGACCGTGCTGGCCCCGCCGAAGATGGTGTCCAGGCTCTTGGGGAAGCTCGAGGCGCAGCGCCAGCGCACGTTGCCACTCTGCGCGAAGCTGTGCGGCGAGAAGACGGTGCTGGCGGCCGCGGTGACGGCGGCGCCCTTCAGGAACTTACGGCGGTTGATTCCCATCTGGACCTCCCGATCCGGGCGAGGCCCCGGTGGCCTCTGCACTTCCCCGGCTCGTCCTGTAATTGTGTGGTGCCTGCCAGTATAGCGGCGCGGCGACACGATGCCGTCACACCCTGTGGTCCGCACCAGACCCCCGGTCGCCCCCGTTCCCACCCCGGTGACCGGCGCGGCCCCCTAACGACCGTTATTCTCCGGGCATGAGCAAACTGGTGATCGTGGCGGCGAAGCGCACGCCGATCGGAAGCTTTATGGGCAGCCTCAAGGACGTCTCGGCGGCGGACCTGGGCGTCACGGCGGCGAAGGCCGTGCTGGACGGCGTGAATGGCGCGGACGTGGCCGACGTGATCGTGGGGAACGTCCTTCAGGCCGGAAACGGTATGAACGTGGGCCGTCAGATCGGCATCGGCGCGGGCCTCCCGCAGGACGTGCCGGGCCTGACCGTGAACCGCGTGTGCGGCAGCGGCCTTCAGGCCGTCATCAGCGCCGCGCAGGGCATCCGCGCCGGGGACGGGCAGCTGTACCTCGCGGGCGGCACCGAGAGCATGAGCGGCGCCCCGTACCTGCTGCCCCGCGCCCGCGAAGGGTACCGGCTGGGGCACGCGCAGGCGCTGGACAGCATCCTCTCGGAAGGCCTGACCGACGTGTTCGGCAACTACCACATGGGTATCACCGCCGAGAACATCGCAGAGGCGTGGCACCTGACCCGCGAGGAACAGGACGCCTTCGCGCTGGAAAGCCAGACCCGCGCCGCCGCCGCGCTGGAAGGAAACTTCTTCGCGGAGGAACTCGTCAGCGTGGAAGTCCCCGGCCGCAAGGGCCCCACCACCTTCAGCGCCGACGAATACCCCCGCGCCACCACCGCCGAGGCCCTGGCCAAACTGCGCCCCGCGTTCAGGAAGGACGGGACCGTCACCGCCGGGAACGCCAGCGGCATCAACGACGGCGCCGCCATGCTGCTGGTCGCCAGCGAGGAGTACGCGCAGACGCACGGCCTGCCCATCCTGGCCGAGATCGCCAGTTACGCCGCCATCGGCGTGGACCCCGCCATCATGGGCATCGGCCCCGCCAAAGCCGTTCCCGTCGCCCTGAACCGCGCCGGAATGAGCGTCGCCGACGTGGACCTGTTCGAACTGAACGAGGCGTTCGCCGCGCAGTCCCTCGCCGTCGTGCGCGACCTGAACGCCGACCCCGCCCGCGTGAACGTCACAGGCGGCGCCGTCGCCCTCGGGCACCCCATCGGGGCCAGCGGGGCGCGCGTGCTCGTCACGCTGATCCACCAGCTGCGCCGCCTCGGCAAGGAAACCGGCGTCGCCAGCCTCTGCATCGGCGGCGGCATGGGCATCGCCGTCGTGGTGCGCGCGCGGGCGTAACGCTGCGCCACCTGACGAATTTTCTGCCGGGACACGCCTCCAGAAGTGGGGGCGTGTCTTTCACATACCGCTCAGCCTCCCTGCGCAGGCCACACGTCCATCAACGGTCTGCCCACGCCAGGACCAGCCAACCGTCCGGTTCCGTCTCGACGCTGATCCGGGCCTGCACGAAACGACCCTGTGCATTCTGCGGGCGTTCCACCCTGAAGCCACAGCGTTGCAGCGCCTCGGCCAGATAGTGGGCGCTCAATGTGACGGGGTAGTCGCGCGCCAGATTCACCAGCGCCTCGCCGGTGTTCGGGGCATCCAGGTCGGTGATGGCGTTCAGCAGATTGAACGAGATGGAGCTATTCGAGGCATGCTCCCGCACGGCGTCAGTCAGGGCTGGCAATGCCCAGTGACACTTCCGCCGAACCAAAAGGCGACTGGTGAACACTGCCAGGCCATCATCACGGAGGAGGGGCAGCAGCTCCTGCTCACGGCCCAGGGGGCACAGGGTCAGGAGGAACGCTCCGTGATATTCCCTGAGCGGCGCGTCCAGGGCAGGATCGTACGCGGCGAGATGCGCGTCGAACACTCGCTCTTCACGCTCGCCAATCAAAGAATCCCCGGTGTACTCCCTCTTGAGCTCAAAACCGTTACGGTTGTATGCCGACACCAGTGCCGCATACAGCCCAGCCATGTCCCGGTAGTGTGGTGCGATAAAATAGGGCTCCTCATGGTTCGTCCAGCCGATCATTCCGCGCTCGGCCCCATGCAGGAAGAACACGAAAAAGTTACTGCCGTCGTCTGACCAGAGCGGCATGAACAATCCCCTAAGAGCTGGAGCCTCCTCAAGCAGGAACTCGTCCATCTCGTCCAGTGTGCTCATTAATTCAGCGAGGCTCTGCAACCTCTCGACAAGAACAGGGTCCATACTCTCCTGCTCCCCATCGTGGTCGAGGTACAGCGACCTGATTTCATCTGGAAGGGAGAAGCCGAATCTATCCTCGACAACCTGAATCTGCGTCAAAGTGACAGCCGGAAAGAAGGTCACGCCAGCCTCGTTCAGGAGTCGAATTGGGGAGTGCATGCGGCATCCTGGCATGAACAGCGGAATCGAGAGGCTGCGGGTGTGGACGGGCGCAGGGCAACGATGAGCAGGCCACCGTGTCACCAGTGCGGAAGTTCACCGGTCGGTGCGCCACCTGGCGGATGCCGCCGCCGTGGCATCTCCCATAGCGTGGGGCGTGCCTCTTTCACTTGATCAGATTTCGCCGGAGTCTCAGGGTCTGCCGTCCGGGGCGGTGCTGGCGTGGCTGGACGCCCTGGCGGCGGACGGGCTGGAGCTGCACGGGTTCACGTTGCGGCGCTCGGGTCGGGTGGTGGCCGGGGGGCACTGGTTCCCGTACGGGCCGGAGCGGGTGCATCACGTGTACTCGCTGAGCAAGGCGTTCGCTGCGGTGGGCGTGGGGCTGCTGGTACAGGAGGGTCGCCTGAGCGTGGAGGACCGGGTGGTGGACCTCTTTCCGGACGCGCTGCCGCCGGTGGTGGGTGAGCACCTGCGGGCCATGCGGGTCGAGGACCTGCTGACCATGCGCACCGGACACGCGGCGGACGTGACGGACGTCCTGTACGCGGCGGGTGAGGAGCACTGGGTGCGGGCCGTTCTGGCGCAACCGGTCGAGTTCACGCCGGGCACGCACTTCGTGTACAACAGCGGCGCGTCGTTCCTGCTGTCGGCGCTGGTGCAGCGCGTGACCGGGGAGACGCTGCTGGAGTTCCTGACGCCGCGCCTGCTGGAGCCGCTGGGGTTCCGGGGGGCGCGCTGGGTGAGCAACGCGGGGGGCGTGAACCTGGGCGGGTGGGGCCTGCACCTGCGGACCGGGGACGCGGCGAGGTTCGGGCAGCTGTTGCTGAACCGGGGAAAGTGGCAGGGGCGGACGCTGCTGGCTCCGGCGTGGGTGGACGCGATGAGTGGCGCGCACGTCCCGCCCGGCACGAACCCCGGCGACGAACGCAGTGACTGGGCGCAGGGGTACGGGTACCAGCTGTGGCGCTGCCGTCACGGCGCGTACCGGGCGGACGGCGCATTCGGGCAGTTCTGCGTGGTCCTGCCGGGGCAGGACATGGTGCTGGCCGTCACGGCGGGCGTGAGGGACATGGGGCGGGTGCTGGATCACACCTGGACGCACCTGCTGGGGAACGCGCAGGAGTCTCCCCTGCCGCCCGGTGCGGACACGGAGGCGCTGCGGGTGCGTTGTGAAACCCTCACGCTGGACGTGCCGGAGCTCCTCGATCCGCCCCCGTTGCGGGACACGCAGGCGCATTTCACGTTCGACCCGAACGACGACGGCTGGGAGGCCGCGACCCTGACCGTCACGGGTGAACGCGGCACACTCGCCCTTGACGGGCCGACCCCGAACACGGTCCGCTTCACGCTGAACACCTGGGAGGAGCAGACGCTGGACACCTGGGGCACCACCGTCGCCCTGACCGTCCGGGCGGGCTGGCAGGCCGACGGGACGCTGGCCCTGACGCTGCTGCTGATCGAGGACGGCGCCCGCTGGGAGGTGCGCTGGCCCGCGCCGGACGCACCCCTGAGCGTGGGGTTGTGCGCCCCGCACTACGGCGAGGGCCACACGCTGAGTGCCCGACCCTCTACCCTGGGCGCATGACTGACGGTGTAGACACGGTGGGGGACCGCGAGGCGGCGTTCTTCCTGGCGATCAAGACGCGGGACGAGGCGCTGCTGCGCGCTCTGGTGGACGGGGACGCGGGGCTGCTGAACCTGCCCAGCCCGATGGGCGTGAGTCCGGTGCTGTTCGCGGTGTACTACGGCCGCCCGGACATGGCGCGCGTACTGGTCGAGCTGGGCGCGCCGCTGAACGTGTTCGAGGCGGCGGCCCTGGGGGAAGAGGCGGCCCTGACGCGGGCGCTGGACGCCGACCCGGCGCTGGTGAATGGCGTGAGCGGGGACGGGTTCAGTCCGCTGGGCCTCGCGGCGTTCTTCGGGCAGGCGGGCGCGGCCGAGGCACTGCTGTCGCGCGGCGCAAACGTCAACGCGGTCAGCCGCAACGCGATGGGGGTGACGCCGCTGCATTCGGCGGTGGCGGGCGGTCACGCGGGGCTGGCGCGGGCGCTGGTGATGGCAGGCGCGGACGTGAATGCGGCGCAGGCGGGCGGGTTCACGCCATTGATGGCGGCGGCGCAGAACGGCGACGCGGGGCTGGTGCTGTTCCTGCGGGGCCGGGGAGCGCGGGTGGACGCCGTGACTGATGCGGGTCAGGGCGCCGCCGATCTGGCACGCGAGGAGGGGCATGCGGGGCTGGCGGAGGCGCTGGAACGCCCGCTGGACGCGGGGGCGCCGCTTCTCTGAAGGTTCGTGTCGCTCTGCCTCAAGAAAGCCGGAATGCGCGGGCGGTCGGGGCGGCGCAGACTGACGGGTATGGACAGCGAACGCAACGGCAATCCGCCCCGGACGGGCGAGCACGGCGCGCAGACCGGCTTCGACACGCCGGACCGCAAGGACGACCATCAGGAGGCGTATACGACGACACCCGGCGGTGACCGCGTGGGCAGCGCCGATCAGGGCAAGTACGAGCCGGTCGAGGTGGACAGTGCCCGTAAAGTGACGGGGCAGTTCGATCATCTCGCCACGCGCGACGTGACGGCGATGGAGCACACGCCGCAGGACGCCGAGTTCGCCGGGGCGCAGACGGTGGCGGGCCTGGGCGGCGAGCATCTGGACGCGATCGTGCCGTCGGCGGGCGTGGGCATCACGGCGTCCACGCTGACGGCCCTGGAGTCGCGTCAGGCGGCCGTGGACCCCAATCCTGGCTACACGCCGCCCAGCGAGCAGGGACCGCCGCATGTCAGTCAGCGTCCGGGCGACCTGCCGGAAGGCGAGCCGAGCGAACTGGAGCATCAGGTGCGCGGCGACGGCGACCGGGGATTCTGAAAGAAAAACGGGGGCGGGGCGCGGTGACGGCGTACCGCCTTCTGGTACGTGGTTACAGCTCGGAGAGGTACAGCAGGCCGTCCTCGATCTCGGTGCGGTAGAGCTTGACCGGCTTCACGGCAGGCAGGGTTCTGGCCTTGCCGGTCGCGAGTTCGAATTTCGCGCCGTGCTTCTCGCAGGTGATGCGGCCCATGCTGACGTCGCCGCCCAGCAGCGGGTAGTCCTTGTGGGTGCAGTTGTTCCGCAGGGCGTAGTAGGTGCCCTCGAAGTTCACGACGAGGACGCTGACGCCGTTCAGGTCGACGGTACTCTGGTGGCCTTCGGGCATCTCGGTGATGGGTCCGGCCAGGACGCGCTGGGAGTCGCTCATGACTGCCGAGTGTAGCGTCCGGCGCGCCGGCGTTCAGGCACCGCAGCCGCTATCGAGGGGGGTGGCGCGCAGGCCGGCGGGTGTCCACTCGCTGACGGTGAAGCCGGCGCCCTCGTAGTAGGCGTCGTGCAGCACGAGTTCCATGCGGCCGTCGCCGTTCAGGTCGGCCACGCCGGCCAGCCGGTACTGGGTGGCCATGGGCATGGGGTCGCTGCTCTCGGGGTTCCAGGGGGTGCGGGGGGCGACGTGGGAGGCCAGGACGGTGGTGACGGCGCGTCCGGCCGCTACGTGCCGCAGCAGCAGCAGGCTGTAGTCGCCGGGCTGGCCGGTGGGGGGCGGGAAGTCGCCGCTGGATTCGCGGAAGCGGCGGGCCTCGATGATGACCTCCTGCGTGCCGTTGCCGTCGAGGTCGGTGCGGGTCAGGCGGGTCAGGGTGACCTGCGGGGACCGGACGCCCCGGCGGATCAGTTCGTCCCGCACGATCCGTTCGTACGTGGCGTTGCGGGTGGGCAGTTCCGTGACGGGGCGGGGCTGGGCGTTCAGGGTGGCGGGCGCCAGGACGGCCAGTCCGCGCGGCAGGGACGGCACGGGCACCTCGAAGGTTTCCTCGCAGGGGGCGCCCAGGGACGCGGCGGGCCCTCCGGCGCGCAGCGGGGTGGGGGCCGCGCCGGGCGCGAGGCGGCGGTACTGTTCGTTGCCGCGCAGGCGGGCGCGGGTCTGCGTGGCGTTCAGCCAGCGGCCCCCCTCCCAGCCGCCCAGCAGGTACGCGGTGGGCGTATCGGAGCTGGGGGCGCCGGGCATGACAGCCAGGACCGGGTGCAGTCCGGCGGGCGCGGCGGCCTGCGCCGTGACGAGTGCCAGGGCCAGCGGGAGGGACCGGAGGAAGGGGCGCATGATCCAGCGTACCCTCTTCCGTCCGGGGCAAGGTTCAGTCCGGGGGGGCGGTTCAGCCCGGCGTCACGATTACGCGGTTGCCCCAGGGGTCGGTGAGGGTCAGGGCGTCCGGGGCGGTCTGCACGTCCGGGCGGCCATGCAGGTGGGCGCGCAGGGCGTTCAGGTCCGGGGTCTGCACGGTCAGGGCGCGCAGGCCGGCGGCGGGCGCGGCGGGGGTGGGCTGCCCGGCGCTGTGCCATTCGTTCAGGCCGATGTGGTGGTGGTAGCCGCCCCAGGACAGGAAGGCGGCGCTGCCCAGGTCCGCCACCACGTCCAGGCCCAGGGTCTCCGCGTACCAGCGGGCGGCCTGCGCGGCGCTGCCGACTTTCAGGTGCACGTGCCCGACGGTGGTTCCGGCGGGGGCGCTGAAGGGTGCGGCGCCGTCCAGGGTGGCGGGGTCAATCCCGGCCGCCTGGAGGACCCCGGCGGCGTCCACGGCGTTCGTGCCCATCTGCACCTGTCCGTCCCGCCACGTCCAGGTGTCGCGGGGACGGTCGGCGTAGACCTCGGTGCCGTTGCCTTCGGGGTCGCTCAGGTAGAAGGCCTCGCTGACGAGGTGGTCGCCGCTGCCGATGCGGTGGCCCAGCCGCGCGGCGTGTGCCAGCCAGCGGCCCAGGTCGGCGCGCGTGGGAAGCAGGAAGGCGGTGTGGTACAGGCCGGGGCGGCTGACCGGCGCGCGGGGCAGGTCCGGCGCGGCGTGCAGGTGCAGCAGCGGTGTGCCGTGGGCGGCCAGGACCGCCTGGGTGGAGTCAGGCCAGAGGACGTCCAGGCCCAGCAGGTCGGCGTAGAAGTGCGTGAGGCCCGGCAGGTCGCGGACGTTCAGGTGCACGGCGCCGACGTGGGTGCTGGCGGGCAGGACGGGCAGGGTGGGGGCGGCAGTCATGCCTGTAGTGTGCGCTCGGTGGTTTATAAAATCAACCGGTTTATTTATCACCAGGGGGCGTCTGCCCTCCCCCGGCGGTCAGCCGCTCCAGCGTTCGGGGAGGCGCAGCGACGCCTCCAGCGCCTCCCGCAGCCGCGACAGGTACCCCGCCCCGAACATGTTCACGTGCGCCAGCAGCGGGTACAGGTTCCACAGCGCCACGCGGTCCTCCCAGCCCTCGGCAGGTGGTAGCGCCCCGGCATAGGCGGCGAACACCTGTCCGGGCACCCCGCCGAACAGTTGCATGGCGGCCAGATCCACCTCCCGGTGATTGAACGCCACGGCCGGATCGATCAGCGCCGGGCCGCGCGCCGTGAACAGCAGGTTCCCGTGCCACAGATCCCCGTGCACCAGCGCCGGGGGCTCCGGCGGAATCAGGCGCGGCAACCGCCCGCGCAGCTCGGCGAACCGTGCCCGGTCGGCCGCCCCCAGCGCCGCCCCGGCCCGCTCCAGCTGCGGCAGCAGGCGACTGCACCAGAAGAACTCGGCCGCCGACCCGGCCGGCCGGTTGCGCTGCGGGAGTGACCCGAACAGGTTGTCCGGCGTGCCCCCGAACCCCGGCGCGGGCCGCGCATGCAGCGCCGCCAGCCCCCGCCCCAGCGCCGCGTGCAGGGCCGGTGTGTCGTCGGCGGGCGTCAGGTACGACAGCAGCAGGTACTGCCAGCCGCCCGGCCCGTCCCCGAACGCGATCACGTCCGGCACGGCCAGCGGTCCCGCCGCGCGCAGCAGCGCCAGCCCCCCGGCTTCCGGCGCGTACAGGGGCAGGTGTTGCGAGCCGGCAGGAGTCGGCCCGACGGGCCGCGCGGCCTTCAGCACGAAGTCGCCGCGCGTGGTCCGCAGGCGGTACGCGGCGCTGATGTCCCCGCCGTGCAGGCGCACGCCACCCTGCACCGCCGCGCCCAGGTGCATCTCGATCAGGGGGGTCAGGGGCCGCAGGGCGTCCGGCAGCACGGTGTTCATGGCTCAGCATGCACCGCCGGCCGCTGGCAGCGGTGCAGCGGACCGTCACCGTCCCTTACGACAGCGGGCGGCAGGCGGCCGGGATCACCCGCCGCCCACCGTCCGCGCCGCCCGTTTACGTAAACAGCGTGCTGACGCTCGCGCCGGTGTGGATGTTCGTGATGGCGTCCGCGAACAGCGGGGCCACGTCCAGCACGGCCAGCTTGCCGCCCGCCGCTTCCTGCTTGTCCTGGCTGACGTGCACGGTGTTCGTGCTGGCGACCTGCGTGACATCCAGGCCCGCGATGCGCTGGATGGCGGGGCCGGTGTACACGCCGTGCGTGACGGCCACGTACACGTCCTTGGCGCCCATGCTGCGGGCGATGTTCACGGTCTCGACCAGCGACCCGGCGGTGCTGATCTCGTCGTCGACGATGAACACGGTCTTGCCGTCCACGTCGCCGATCAGGGCGCGGGGGCGGACCTCGGTGTCCGAGATGCGTTCCTTGTCGATCATGGCCAGCCCACTGTCGAGGCGGCGGGCGATCTGAGAGGCGCGCTTGATGCTCCCGGCGTCGGGCGCGAGGACCACGCCGTTGTGCGCGTCGGGCACGCAGCTCTTGAAGTGCTGGCTGAGGACCAGATCGGCGGACAGGTGATCGACCGGCACCTTGAAGAAGCCGTGCACCTGCGGGGCGTGCAGGGTCATGGTCAGGATGCGGTCCGCGCCCGCCTCCTGAAGCAGGTCCGCGACCAGGCGACCCGCGATGGAGATGCGGGGGCTGTCTTTCTTGTCGCTGCGCGCGTACGAGTAGTACGGGATGACGGCCGTGACGCGCCCGGCGCTGGCGCTCTTGGCGGCGTCGATCATCAGCATCAGTTCCATGATGGCGTCGCTGACGGGGGTGCTGAAGGTCTGCACGATGAACACGTCACCTTCCCGCAGGGACTCCTCGTAGTGCACGATGAGGTTGTCGTTCGTGAACTTCTCGGTCTTGCTGCGCCCCAGCGGAACCCCCAGGTGATCGCAGATGGACTGGGCCAGGGCGCGGTTGCTCTGACCGGCGAACACCAGCAGGGGGGAACGACGACTGTTCAGCAGTTCGGACGGGGCGCGGTGTGAAACGGGCAAGGGGTGATCCTCCGGAAGGAAAGGGGGGCGGTGGGGCGGCACGCAACGCGGTTCCCGTGAACGCCACTGGAAGCAGAGCCTCCCGGCATGGAACCGACCGCCAAGCAGCATACCCGTCTGCCCCCACAGGTGTCATGGAACGGGGGCGTGCCCGCGCCGGGAACACCGCCCCGCGCCCACATGAACGTCTGCTCAACGGGGACGGGGGGCGACGGGCGGTACGCTGCCCGAATGACCGCTCCCCCCGCAGGACCGCCCCCCGCGCTGGACGCCGTGATCGTCGGGGCCGGACCGAACGGCCTGTCGGCGGCCGTGACCCTGGCCCGCGCGGGCCTGCGCGTGCAGGTGATCGAGGCGCGCGCGCAGGTGGGGGGCGGCCTGAGCAGCGCGCCCATGACCCTGCCCGGCTTCGTGCATGACTTCGGGTCCGCGATTCACCCGCTGGCCGCCGCGAGCCCCGCGTTCCGGCAGTGGCCGCTGCACGCCTTCGGGCTGGACTGGATTCACCCGGACGCGCCCGTGGCGCACCCACTGCCCGGCGGGCGCAGCGTGACGCTGGAACGCGACCTGCACGCCACCGCCGACGCCCTGGGCCGCGACGGCCCGGCCTGGGTGCGCCTGATGGCCCCGCTGCTAGCCGACTGGGAGGGCCTGCTGGACGACATCCTGCGCCCGCTGCCCCGCGTGCCGCGCCACCCGCTGACCCTGGCGCGCTTCGGCGTGCGGGGCCTGCCGCCCGCCGCGCTGCTGGGAGACACCCTGTTCCGCACGCCCGAGGCCCGCGCCCTGTGGGCCGGACTGGCCGCGCACAGCACCCTGCCGCTGAGCACGCCCGGCACGTCCGCCATGACGCTGGTGCTGGCGCTGCTGGGCCACGCGGTCGGCTGGCCGTTCCCGCGCGGCGGCGCGCAGGCGCTGGCCGACGCCCTGCGCGCCTACCTGGAGTACCTGGGCGGCACGGTCGTGACCGGCGTGACCGTCACGGACGCCCGCGACCTGCCACCCGCCCGCGTGACCCTGGTGGACAGCAGTCCCGCCGTGCTGCTGGGCATCCTGGGCGACCGCGCCCCCGCCCGCTACCGCGACGCGCTGGAAGGCTACCGCTACGGCCCGGGCATTCAGAAGTTCGATTACGCCCTGTCCGGCCCCATGCCCTGGCAGGACCCGCGCGTGGCCCGCGCCGCGACCGTCCACATCGGCGGGTACGCGCCGGATATCGCCGCCGCCGAGGCCGCCGCGCAGACCCGCCTGCACCCGCGCCCGTACGTGCTGGCCGCGCAGCACACCCTGTTCGACCCCAGCCGCGCCCCCGCCGGGGGGCACACCTTCTGGGCGTACGCGCACGTCCCAAACGGCAGCAACCACGACGCCCAGGCACAGATCGAGGGTCAGATCGACCGGTTTGCGCCCGGCTGGCGCGACCTTATCCTGGCCCGCACCCGCACGACCGCCACGCAACTCCAGGCCTTCAGCCCGGTCTTTCATGGCGGCGACGTGAACGGCGGGCGCGGCGACCTGCCCGGCCTGCTGGCCCGCCCGGTCCTCACGCCCACCCCGTACCGCACGCCGGTGCGCGGCGTGTACCTGTGCTCCAGCGCCACGCCGCCCGGCGGCGGCATTCACGGCATGGCCGGCCACCACGCGGCGCTGGCCGCCCTACAGGATGAATTCAGGTTGAAAGTCGAAAGTTGATGGTTGACGGGGTCTGACTCCATCAACCATCAACTTTCAACCATCTACTCCCCTACTCGCCCCGGAAGATCTTCCCGACCTTGCCGAGCAGCCCCTCGTGCCGCTCGTTCACCTCGTCCCCGACGGCGCGGGCGTAGGCGTGCAGGGCCTCGCGCGCCTCGGGGGTCAACTGACCGGGTTTCGGCACGATGACGTCGTACTCGACGATCAGGTCGCCGCTGCCGGATCCCTGGAGGCGCGGCATGCCCTGGCCGCGCAGGCGGTGCAGTTCGCCGTGTTGCGTGCCGGCCTTCACCTCGACCACCTGCGGGCCGTCCAGGGTGGGGACCGTGACCTGCCCGCCCAGCGCGGCCTTCGCGAACCCGATTTTTGCCGCATAGATCAGGTGCTCCTGCTCGCGGCGCAACTCCGGGTGTTTTTCCATCTCGATGTGCACGTACAGGTCGCCGTTCCCGCCCGGACCCTCGTTGCCCATGCCGCTCACGCGGATGCGGTAGCCCTCGTCGATCCCCCTGGGGAGTTTCACGCTGACCTTCTCGGACTTCAGGGTGCGGCCCCGGCCCTTGCAGACCGTGCAGGGGTCCTGAACGATCTGACCCTCGCCCCGGCAGGTGGGGCACGCCTGCTGCGTCTCGACCACGCCGAAGATCGTGCGCGCCTGCGCCCGCACCGCGCCCGCGCCGCCACAGGTCGAGCAGGTCTTCGGGGGCTTCCCGCCCGGCTCGGTTTTCGTACCGTGGCAGTGATCGCAGGCCGTCAGGCGGTCCACGCTGACCTGAATCTCCTCGCCCGCGCGGGCCTGGGCCAGCGTCACGTGCGCCTCGGTTTCCAGGTCGTCGCCGCGTGCCGGGCCACGGCGGCCACCCCGGCCGCCCACCGCGCCCCCGAACAGCTGCTCGAAGATGTCCATCGGGTCGAAGCCCGCGCCGCCCATCCCGCCGAACGGATCGCCGCCCGGCATCCCGGCGCCCGGCGCGCTGCCGTACCGGTCGAAGTGCGCGCGTTTCTCGGCGTCACTGAGGATCGCGTACGCCTCGTTGATCTGCGTGAACTTCTCGGCCGCGCCCTCTTCCTTGTTGCGGTCCGGGTGGTACTTCAGCGCCAGTTTGCGGTAAGCGGATTTGATTTCATCGGCACTCGCCGTACGGGCCACGCCCAGCAGTTCGTAGTAGTCCATGAGTCGTTTATCGCCTCGGCGCCTTCCAGACTCCCACAGGCAGCGTCAAGCCGCCAGGGCCGGTGCCGGGCCTCCAGCCAGCAGGTTAACACGACCACACTCAGGAAAAGTAGGCACGGGAGCACACGGGGGGGGGCGTAGGCAGCGGGGAGTGGGTGGGGGGTCCACTCCCCGCTCCCTCCCTGCTACAGCCGGGCCGCCTACTCCCCCAGTTGCAGCGCCGCCCGCACCTGCCCCAGCGTGTGCGCGGCGACCTCGCGGCCCCGCCCGGTGCCGTCGCGCAGGAGGTCCATGACGGCCTGCGGGTCCTGCGCGCACGCGGCGCGGCGTTCACGGATGGGGGTCAGTTCGGCCTCCAGTACGTCCAGCAGGTGCCGTTTGACGGTCACGTCGCCCAGGCCCCCGGCGCGGTAGTGGTCCTTCATGGCCTGCACGCGGGCCGCATCCGGGTCGAAGGCGTCCAGGTACGCGAAGACGGGATTGCCCTCGACCTGTCCGGGGTCGTCGGCGTGCAGGTGGGCCGGGTCCGTGAACATGCCCATCACCCGGCGGCGCAGTTCGTCCGGCGGGTCGCTCAGGTACGCGGCGTTCCCGAGGCTCTTGCCCATCTTCGCCTGCCCGTCCAGGCCCGGCAGGCGCGGCGACGCGGACAGGAGCGCCTGCGGTTCCACCAGCACGGGCGTCCCGTCAGTGGCTGGCCCGTACAGCCCGTTGAAGCGCCGCACCACCTCGCGCGTCAGTTCCAGCATGGGCAGCTGGTCCTCTCCGACCGGCACGACCTGCGCGCCGAACGCCACGATGTCCGCCACCTGCGCCGCCGGGTAGATGAAAAACCCTGCCGGAACCGAATCGCCGAAACCCTTCTGCGCGATCTCGGTCTTCACGGTCGGGTTCTGCCGCAGCTTCGACACGGTCACCAGATTCAGCAGGTACACGGTCAGCTCGGTCAGTTCCGGCACGCCCGACTGCCGCACGAACGTCACCCGCGCCGGGTCCAGGCCCGCGCCCAGGTAATCCAGCATCACTTCCGGAATGTTGCGGCGCAGCACCTCCGGCCTGTCGAAGTGATCGGTCAGGCCCTGCACGTCCGCGACCAGCACGAACACCTCATGCGAGTCCTGCAACGCCACCCGCGACCGCAGTGATCCCGCCAGATGCCCCAGGTGCAACCGTCCCGTCGGGCGGTCCCCGGTCAGCACACGCGGCCGCCCCTCCATCCTCTGCCCCATTCCAGTTCCTGTACTCGACATGATCCACTCCTCCACCAGAGACACAAAAAAGCCGCGCCCGGACACTGAATCCGGGCGCGGCGCGACGATGAACGTCAACAGGCAAGGGCACCCGGATCACCGGGCCACCACACCTGCACAAGAACGCTCATGCGAGGCAGCATGCCGCAGGGACGCGAAGTTGGGCATCCGCCAGATGGCGAGGGGGAAGCGGTGCGCGGCGAATCGCTCTCGCCCGCGCCCCGCCTCCTGCGTACCGCGTCCCTCACTCCCAGTTCAGGATGACCTTGCCGCTCTGGCCGCCGAGCATGGCGTCGAAGCCTTTCTGGTACTCGCTGATGGGGTAGTGGTGCGTGATGATGGGGGTCAGGTCCAGGCCGGACTGGATCAGGGCGGCCATCTTGTACCAGGTTTCGAACATCTCGCGGCCGTAGATGCCCTTGATGGTCAGCATCTTGAAGATGACGGCGTTCCAGTCGATGTCCACGCGGCCGCTGGGGATGCCGAGCAGGGCGACCTTGCCGCCGTTGTTCATGACGTCCACCATCTGTGCGAAGGCGGGGCCCGATCCGCTCATTTCCAGGCCGACGTCGAAGCCCTCGGTCATGCCGAGTTCCTGCATGACGGCGCGCAGGTCCTCGTGGGCGACGTTCACGGCGCGGGTGACGCCCATGCGGCGCGCGAGGTCCAGGCGGTAGTCGTTGATGTCGGTGATCACGACGTTGCGCGCGCCGACGTGCCGGGCGACGGCGGCGGCCATCACGCCGATGGGGCCAGCGCCGGTGATCAGGACGTCCTCGCCGACCAGATCGAAGCTCAGGGCGGTGTGGACGGCGTTCCCGAAGGGGTCGAAGATGGCGGCGATGTCGTCGGGAATGTCGTCCGGGAGTTTGAAGGCGTTGAAGGCGGGCAGCACGAGGTACTCGGCGAAGGAGCCGGGGCGGTTCACGCCGACGCCCAGGGTGTTGCGGCACAGGTGGCGGCGGCCGGCGCGGCAGTTACGGCAGTGCCCGCAGGTGACGTGGCCCTCGCCGCTGACGCGGTCCCCGATCTGGAAGCCGCGCACCTCGCTTCCCATCCCGGCGACCGTGCCCACGTACTCGTGCCCGACGATCATGGGCACGGGGATGGTGTTCTGCGCCCAGGTGTCCCACTTGTAGATGTGCACGTCGGTGCCGCAGATGCTGCCCTTGCGGACCCGGATGAGCAGGTCGTTCGGGCCGGGCGTGGGGACCGGCGCCTCGGTCATCCAGATGCCCTCCTGGGCGTGTTGTTTGCTCAGGGCGCGCATGGTGGCGGGGGCGTCGGTCGGGGTGGAGGTCACGGGCGCAGTTCTACCCCCCCGCGCGGGGCGGACGCAACGGCCGGGCTTACAGGGGGGTCGCCTGGGCTGGACGGCCGGGCGGGGGGCGGGAGTCGCAAGTGTGACTTAAGGCCCGGCCCGGCGGGGTGCCGTAGGCTGGGGGCATGATCAAGTACCGTCGTCAGAACCCGCTGGAGCCCGAGAAAGATGCCGAGATCAGCGTGAACCTCACCCCGCTGCTGTTCTTCGTGGTGGGGTTCCTGGCGGTGCGGGCCGTGATCCGCACGGCGCAGCGCGGCTGAGGGTCCGGCAGGCCGCCCGTCGGGTGGGCGGCGGGAACGACCCTGGCGCGCTACTCTGTCGGGCATGACTGATCCCGCTCCGCAGCAGTTCAAGAGTGCCCAGAGTGGCCGCCTGGTGGTTCCCGGCTGGATGAACCTCGTGCCGAACCGCGCGGACGCCGTCGAGATCCAGCTGGACGTGGCCAGCGCCGACCTGAACCGCGTGCAGGCGAGCCTGCTGATCGAGTACTGGGCGACGCCGGACGACCTGACCCTGCAGAGCGTGCTGCCGGTGCGGGCGTTCACGGCCGCGCCGGAAAGCTGGTGCGCGTTCGTGCCGGCGCAGGGGCGCGTGCTGGTGCGCGCCATCGACCCGCAGCCGAACCCGCCGGTCCTGGCGAGCCACTGGATCAACGTGGACCCCGCCACGCCTCCCGGCACGACCGTGAACATCACCGTGAACTTCCCGGCGCAGGTGACGCCGGTGCAGTCGCTCCTGAACCCCAACTGAACTGACCCGCCGCAGCGCGCCGTTCCCTTCGTGCGGGGCGGCGTGCTTGTCGTGCGTTCAGTCGAGCAGGGTCAGCAGCGCGGCCTCCACGCCCCGGCGGGTCGCGGCCAGTGCCTGCGGGATGCGCCACGCGGCGCGGTCGCGGGGGCCGACGGGGTTGCTCACGCCGCGCACTTCCAGGCTGGGCACGCCCGCCAGCAGCGCGGCGTGCGCCACCCCGGCCCCCTCCATGCCCTCGGTGAGGGCGCCGGGGTACCGGGCCTGGAGGTGCCGCGCCGCCGCGTGGTCGCCCGTGACGCTGCCCAGCGTCAGCAGCGGCCCCAGCTGCGCCCCGGCGCGCGCGGCGACCTGCGCGGCCTTCTCCCAGGCGGGAAAGTGCCCGGCCTGCACATCTGGATCAGCGTGGGGTTCAGGTGACTCCAGTGGTCCGGGCAATACGGACAGGCCCAGCGCCGTGAAGTTCAGGAACTGCCCGTCGTCCCAGGCGCCCAGGTCCGCCTGGATGATGCGGCTGGACACCGCCAGGTCGCCCGGCGCGAGGCCTGAGGCGGGGTACGCGCCGCCGATCCCGGCGCTGATCGCCAGGGCGTACGGGGCGCTCAGCAGGGCGCGTTGCGTGGCGAGGGCGGCCGCGACCGGCCCCACGCCGCTGACCGTGACCTGCACGCGCAGCCGCTCCCGGAACGCGCCGGTCAGGGGGGTCAGGTGCGCGGCCTCGCCGGGCGTGGCGACCACGATCAGCGCGGCCAGGAGTGTGGAGTCCGGGTGGGTCATGCGGGCAGGGTAACGCGGCGGGCGTAGGTGGACGGGGGCGGGTGTACCCTGGTGGGTATGACGCTGTTTCGACTGGACGGCAGGCGCGCGCTGGTGACGGGTGGCAGTAAGGGGATCGGGCTGGCGGCAGCGCACGACCTGATCCGCATGGGGGCGCACGTGACGGTCGCGGCGCGCGGCGAGGACGCCCTGAAACGCGCCGCCGACGCCATCGGGGCGCGCTGGGTGGTCGCGGATGTCAGCACCCCGGAGGGTGTGGCGGCGGCCGTGGCGGCGGCGGGTGACGTGGACATCCTGGTCAGCAACGCGGGCGGCCCGGCGGCCGGACTGCCCAGCGGCGTCAGCGAGGACGCCTGGGCGCAGGGCTTCCAGACGACCTTCATGAGCACCGTGCGGCTGGCGAACGCCACCGTGCCGGGCATGCGTTCACGCGGCTGGGGGCGGGTGATCGCCATCACGAGCCTGACGGTGGGCCGCCCCTCACCCACCCTGCCGGTCAGTAACGCGTTGCGGGCCGGGGTGACCAATTACCTGCGGACGCTGGCGCTGGAGGTCGCCCCGGACGGCGTGACCTGCAACACGGTCGCGCCCGGCTACACCGCCACCGAGCGGCTGCGGCAACTGCACGCCGACCCGCAGGACGCGCAGAAGCTCGCGGCGCGCATCCCGGCCCGGCGCTTCGGCGAGCCGAACGAGGTGGCGGCCGCCGTGGCGTTCCTGGCCTCGAAGGAAGCCGCGTACATCACCGGTCAGGAACTGCTGGTGGACGGTGGCTGGAGCATCTGACGCCCAATACATGCGCCGCCCTGCACGGCTTTTACGCTTCCCTGACCGTCCCCCATTAAGGTTTGATAGGTAAGCTGCGTCTGATCCGATTCGGGCGTCATCGCATACCTTCATGTCAGAGGAGCTTCCGCCCGGCCACGAGGCCGGACGCTTCGGACCCCCCTTCCCTACCCCCGACCTCATTCACCCGTGGCCGCGCACCTGCCCGGCCCGCAAGGAGCCACTCATGGGACCCCTCGAAATCATCCTGATCGTTGTCGTCATCGCCCTGATCTTCGGCGCCCGCAAACTCCCGGAGCTCGGCAAGGGCCTGGGGCAGGGCATCAAGGAATTCAAGAAGGAAACGCACGAACCGGTCGTGCCCGTCACGGACGTCGCCTCGCGTCAGCTGGACCCCGTGACGGGCGCGCCCATCGTCACCGAGCAGGCCGCGCCCGTCACCGAACGGCGCAACTGAGGACCGGGCCGTGAGCGCCGATCCGAACGCCAACCTGAAAAGCGCGCCGCTGTTCGACCACCTGGACGAACTGCGTAAACGCATCGTGATCAGTGTGATCTTCCTGGCGGTGGGACTGGTCGTGGCCTTTCAGTACCGCGTGCAGCTGATCAACCTGACCAAGGTGCCGCTGAACGCCAGCGAGCAGTACCGCGGCGGAGATGTGGAGGTTGTCACGCAGGGCCTGACCGACCAGTTCGTGCTGTCGCTGAACATCTCGTTCTGGGCCGGGTTCGCGCTGGCGTTGCCGTTCATCCTGTCGCAGGTGTGGGCGTTCATCGCGCCGGGCCTGTACGACCACGAGCGGCGCTGGGCGCTGCCGTTCATCATCGGGGCAGGCTTCTCGTTCATGGGCGGCGCGGTGTTCGGGTACTACCTCGTCCTGCCGACCATGGTGGGGTTCCTGCTGGACTTCCTGGCCGGAACGGTCACGCCGCTGCTGAACCTGCGCGATTACATCGGGACAGTCACGACGTTCCTGATCGCGTTCGGGCTGTCGTTCGAACTGCCGATCCTGTCGGTGATCCTGACCCGCATCGGGATCGTGAATCACACCATGCTGCGTAAGGGCTGGCGCATCGCGCTGATCGTGATCATGATCTTCGCGGCCGTCATCACGCCCACCCCGGACCCCACCAGCATGCTGATGGTCGCCGTGCCGCTGTACGTGCTGTACGAACTCGGCGTGATCCTGTCCCGCGCGTTCCGCCTGCCGCCCATCGAGGAGAGCACCGACGAGACGCCCGCCCTGGGTCTGTAATCCTCACCGCCCCCTCTCCCTGGCGCGTTCAGGCTCGCAGCAGCCGGACGCGCCTCTTCATGCCGGGCAGGTGCCGGGCGCTGTGGCCCGGACCCCGGCGGGCAGAAAGCCCTAGACTGCGAGGCACGTATGGATCCTGTATTTCTTCAGATAGGCAGTTTCACGATTGCCTGGTATGGCGTGCTCATCACGCTCGGCATCGTGGCAGGCGTGTGGGTCGGCACGAAAATGGCGCGCGAACGCGGCCTGGACGTGGACCTCTTCAACGACATGATTCTCTGGATGATCATCTGGGGACTGGTGGGCGCGCGGATCGTGTTCGTGGCGACCTCCTGGAACCAGTTCGAGAACACGCCGTTCCCGCGCGTGCTGCTGGACATCGTGAACCTCCGGCAGGGGGGCATCAGCATTCACGGCGGCCTGATCGGCGGGATTCTGGTCATGCTGTACTACGCGCGACGCAAGGGCATGGACTTCTACCGCTACGCGGACCTGTGCGTGCCCGGCGTGGCGTTCGGGATCATCGGTGGGCGCATCGGGAACATCATGAACGGCACGGACACCGTGGGCCGCGTGACCGGCTGGCCGGTCGGCTACCGCTGGCCCGACAGCGCCCGCGCCTTCCATGACGGCATGTGCGTGCGCAACCCCAACGCGGACCTGGACCTGTCGCAGTACTGCCAGCAGATCGGCGGGCAGATGGTCATGACCGCCCCCGTTCACTTCGCGCAGCTGTACGGCGTGATCATCGGCGTGATCCTGTCGGTCGCGGCGTACTTCTGGCTGCGCAGCCGCATTCCCGGCTGGGCGTTCTGGCAGTTCTGGCTGTGGTACTCGGTGCTGCGCGCCGGCTGGGAGGAAACCTTCCGCCTGAACCCCCTGTCGCCCAAGGCGTACCTGGACCAGGGTCTGGACGCCCCCGGCATCGGCCTGTTCACCGACACGCACGTGATCAGCATTCCGCTGATCCTGATCAGCATCTGGATGCTGGTGCGCCTGCGCCGCCAGGGTGCGCCCGCCGCGGCGCCGGCCGACACGACCCTCAAACCTTCCTGACCCGCACGCACGCAGGGGCCGCCACGTTGAACGCGTGGCGGCCCCTGCTGCTGTGATGGGCCACGCGCCCTGACCGCGAGAGTGTGGGGCCGCTGGTACACTTGGCGGCGGTATGACTGATACGAACCGTCCGCTGGACGTGGTGATCCTGGCCGCCGGTCAGGGCACGCGCATGAAATCCTCGCTGCCGAAGGTACTGCACCCGGTCGCGGGCCGCCCGATGGTCGCGTGGTCCGTGAAGGCCGCGCGGGAACTGGGCGCCCGGAACGTGGTCGTCGTGACCGGGCACGGGGCCGAGGCGGTCGAGGCGGCCCTGGCCGGGAGCGGCGTGGTGTTCGCGCGCCAGGAGCAGCAGCTGGGCACCGGGCACGCGTTCCTGGCGGGCATGGACGCCCTGGACGACCACCGGGAGGCGGACGTGCTGGTGCTGTACGGCGACACGCCGCTGCTGCGCACCGAGACGCTGCGCGACCTGCTGGCCGACCACCGCGAGCGTAGCGGGGCGTTCACGGTCCTGACCGGTGTGCTGCCGGACGCGACCGGGTACGGCCGGATCATCCGGGACGCGCAGGGGAACGTGGAACGCATCGTGGAGCAGAAGGACGCCACGCCCGAGGAACGCGCCGTGGGTGAATTCAACTCGGGCGTGTACCTGATGGACGCCCGCGCGAACGAACTGGCCCACCGCATCACGAACGAGAACGCCAGCGGCGAGTACTACCTGACGGACCTGCTCGGCCTGTACCGCGCCGAGGGGGCCGAGGCGCACGCGTTCCGCCTGAACGACCCGGACGAGGTCATGGGCGCCAACGACCGCACGGGGCTGGCCGAGGCGGAGAACATCATCCGGGCGCGCATCACGCAGGCGCACATGCGGGCCGGGGTGACCATCCACATGCCGGAGACGGTGTACATCGAGGACACGGTCGTGCTGGGCCGCGACGTGACCCTGGAGCCCGGCGTGATCCTGCGCGGCGACACGCGCGTGGCGGACGGCGCCCAGATCGGTGCGTACTCGGTCATCACGGACAGCGTGCTGGAAGAGGGTGTGATCGTGAAGCCCCACAGCGTGCTGGAAGGCGCGCAGGTGGGCGCCCGCAGTGATGTGGGGCCGTTCGCACGCCTGCGCCCCGGCACGGTGCTGGGCGAGGCGGTGCACATCGGGAACTTCGTGGAAACCAAGAACGCCCGTCTCGCGCAGGGCGTGAAGGCCGGGCACCTCGCGTACCTGGGTGACGTGAGCATCGGCGACGAGACGAACGTGGGGGCCGGGACCATCATCGCGAACTTCGACGGCGTGAACAAACACCCCAGCCGCATCGGGGCCGGCGTGTTCATCGGCAGTAACTCCACCATCGTCGCGCCCCGCGTGATCGGGGACGCCGCCTTCATCGCGGGCGGCAGCACCGTCCACGACGACGTGCCCGAGGGAGCCCTGGCCGTCGCGCGCGGCAAGCAGCGCAACCTCGAAGGTTGGTCCCACCGCTACTGGAGCGGCCTGCGCGAGAAGGTGCAGACGAAACTGCCGTGGCTGGCCGGTTGGCTCGACCGGCAGGGCTGAAGAACGGAATATGAAGGGGGGACGCCGACCGGTGGCGTCCCCCCTTCATGCTGGATTCACGCCGTGAGGGGCGGCGCTTCGGGCAGCGGGTCCTCCACGCGGCGCAGGTGCGGGTTCAGGAGTTGCGCGCTCGCCAGGACGGCCATCAGCACTCCGGACCACAGCAGGATCGACCCGGCCCCACCGTGCGCGGCGAGCAGTCCGGCCAGCGCGGTACTGAGCGGCGCGGTGAACTGCGCGATCAGTCGGCGCACGCTGAACACCCGGCCCTGCAGTTCCGGCGCGACCTGCGCCTGCCAGATGCTCTGCGAGTGCGCGTTCATGATCGGCGTCATCACCCCGAAGGCCAGCACGCACGCGGCCGTCAGCGGCAGGCTGCCCGCCACGCCGCTCAGGGCGTGCGCGGTTCCGGCGGCGATCATGGGCACCAGCACGCCCAGCACCCGCCGCCGCTTCAGGCCGCCCGTCACGCTGACCAGCAGGCCGCCCAGCAGCCCCCCGGCACTCAGGGCCGTCCAGACGGTCGCCAGGGCCGCGCCGGTCCCGTCGGCCGGGACGCCCAGCGTGAAGCGCAGCAGCAGCGGGTGCAGGACGCCCACGCCGCTGGTCAGCAGGTTCACGCCCGCGAAGGTCAGCAGCAGGTGCAGCAGCGCGGGCCGCCGCCCGATGAACGTCCACCCGAAACGCATGTCCTGCGCCAGCGAGGGCCGGCCGCGCCCCCCGTCCCGGCGCGGCGGTTGCGGCCAGTGCAGGCGCGACACCACCAGCGCCGCCAGCAGGAACGACCCCGCGTCGATGCCCAGCGCCAGCGCCACGCCGTCCGGCAGGCCCGCCAGCGCCCCCGCCACAAGGGGCACCTCTCCCTGCCGCGCCAGGGCCGGCAACCCGATCAGCAGCGCCGCCAGCGCCGGACTCAGCAGCCCCGACAGGCTCCAGAGGGTCTGCATCATGCCGTTCGCGCGCGGCAGGCGGTCCCGCGTGACCAGCGACGAGTAACTCGTGTCGAACGCCGACCCGTGAAACGTACCCACCAGACCCAGACCCACCGTGAACAGCGTCAGCAGCCACACGGGCGGTGTGCCCAGCGTGACCATCAGCACGCCCAGCGCCAGCAGCAGCGCCCCCAGCAGGTCGCAGGTGATCATCATGCGCCGCCGATTCCAGCGGTCCGCCAGCGCCCCCGCCAGCGGAGCCCCCAGAATCGCCGCCGCGCCCCACCCCAGCCCGGTCAGGGCCAGCGCCGCCGCCAGCTCCGGCTTCTGCGCCTCCAGCGGAAAGCGGGACTGCGTCAGGTAGATATTCATGGCAAACGCACTCAGGCCGCCCCCCAGCACACTCAAGGCCTGCGAACCCCACAGCCACAGGAACGTCCGCCAGCGGGCCGCGTCCGACAGGGCGGGCGGGTCGGGCAGGGAGTCAGCAGGCGGCAGCAGGGTCATACGCCCAGCCTAGGCCAGCGCCCACCGCCGCGAATCCGCACACTGGCCGATGCACCCCCGCGCCCCTCCCCTCTACCCTGCCGGGCATGCTGCGCCGCTACCGCTGCACCCTGGGGCGCTGAGTTACTTCTGCCGCAGTTTCTTACGTTCCTGCACGGCGAGTTCGTCGACGCGTTCGTTCTCGCCGTGCCCGGCGTGGCCCTTGACCCACACGAAGGTCAGGGCGTGCGTTTTGGCCTGCGCGATCAGTTCTTCCCAGAGGTCCTGGTTTTTCACGGGGTCCTTGGCGGCGGTTTTCCAGCCGTTGCGTTGCCAGTTCAGGATCCAGCCGTCCGTGAAGGCCTTGCGGAGGTACTGGCTGTCGGTGACGACGGTGACGTGGCAGGGGCGTTTGAGGACTTTCAGGCCTTCGAGCAGGCCGCGCAGTTCCATGCGGTTGTTGGTGGTGCCTTCCTCGTGGCCGCTGAGGACGAGTTCCTTGCCTTTGCAGTTGAGGATGGTGGCCCAGCCGCCGTGTCCGGCCTGTGTGTCGCAGGCGCCGTCGCTGTACAGTTCGACGTGGTCGCCCACCACGGGTTGCGCGGGTTGAATGCCGGCCGGGAGGGCCTGGCGGTCGCGCGCGGCGTCCTGCGCTTTCTGGGCGGGGGACTTGCGGGGGGCGGGGCGGGGGCGGGTCATTGTCCGGGAACTGTAGGGAGGCGCGGGGCGTACTGTCAAGCATGAGCCGTCCGTTACCTGTCATTCCGGAACCCGACCGTACTCCGGCGATCATCACGCACCTGTCGCCGCTGGCGGGGTTGCTGCTGCCGACCCTGGGGAATGTGCTGGGGCCGCTGGTGGCGTGGCTGGCGTTCCGGGACCGGAGCAGCGCGCTGGACGAGCAGGGGAAGGAAGCCCTGAATTTCCAGCTGAGTTTCTGGCTGTACGGGCTGGTGGTGGGAGTGCTGGCGTTCGTGCTGTTCAGCGCGGGCCTGATCGGTGGGGCGGTGGGGGCGGCGGCGGGCACGCCGGACCTGGGGGCGCTGGCGTTCCTGGGGACGTTCGGGGCGTTCTTTCTGTTCTTCCTGCCGGTGATGGCGGTGCTGGGGTTGGTGCCGTTCGTGTTCATGATCGTGGCGGTCGTGCGGGTCAGTGCGGGGCAGCCGTACCGGTACCCGCTGAGCATCCGTTTCCTGCGCTGAGGAATCTGGGCGCGGGCGCGTATGCTGTGTCGCATGCGGATCATGGCTGTGTTTGCGCACCCGGACGACGAGATCGGGTGCATGGGGACCCTGGCGAAGCACGCGGCGCGTGGCGACGAGGTCATGCTGGTCTGGACGACGCTGGGCGAACTGGCCAGTCAGTTCGGGGACGCGCCTCACGCGGAGGTCACGCGGGTGCGCCGCGAGCATGGCGCGTGGGTGGCGGCGCAGATCGGGGCGCAGCATCACTTCTTCGACATGGGGGACAGCCGCATGACGGGCGGGCGGGGCGAGGCACTGCAACTGGCGCGGCTGTACGCGCGGTTCCGGCCGAACGCCGTGATCACCTGGAGTGACGATCACCCGCACCCGGATCACCGCATGACCGCGAAGATCGCCTTCGATGCGGTCACGCTGGCCCGCATTCCGAAGATCGTGAACGAGGTGGGCGGCGGGGTGGCCATGCCGCCCGCCCCGGACCTGAGCGGCGACGACGCCGTGGAAAGTGGCGAGGACGTGCGCCGTCTGGACGCGTGGCGCGAGCCGGTGCGCTTCTATCAGTACTACGCGCCGGCCAGTCCGTACCCGGAGGTCAGCGTGGACATCACGGACACCATCGACGTGGCGGGCCGCGTGATGGAGTACTACCACGACTTCTACCGCTGGCAGTGGACGAAAGAGCAGTTTCTGGAGGGCCGCGCGGGCGTGGGGCGGCTGACGGGCGTGCGGTACGCCGAGCGCTTCAACCTGCGCGTGTCGCAGCTACCGGCGCGGGCCTACCTGGACTGACCGCCCCCGCGCGGGTGCGGGCGGCTTCGCGCTACAGTGACGGTTACTATGTCCGAGTCCATCAGTATCAAGCAGACCATCGTGGTCAGGGCCCGTCCGGACGTGCTGTACCGGCTGGCGCTGGAACCCAGGCGGCGCGTCAAGTGGGACCCCAACCTCGCGAAAGCCGATTATGAGGGCGAGAACGCCCGGCTGGCGAACAACACGCTGGTGCGGTTCAAGTTCACGCGCCGCCTGCTGGGCCTGAGTTTCACCGCGAAGTACGGGCAGTTGCAGGCGCCGCAGCGGGGCGGCTGGGAGAGCGTTCGGCATGTGGGGCCGCTGGAGAAGCTCACGCAGGGCTGGGTGTTCAAGCCGATGCCCGGCGGGACCGAGGTGACGTTCAGCCTGAATGCCCGTGTCCGCTACCGCTGGGTGCGTACGCCGGTCGAGCGGGTGCTGAACAACATGGTCGCCACGACCCTGCTGGAGTTGCAGCGTACCGTGGACGCCCAGGGCGCGCAGCTGATGGAAGACATGGGCCGCGAGATGCAGGAGCGCCGCAAGGCCGAGCAGAAAGCGGCCAAGGAAGCGGCCAAGGAAGCGGCGAAGGCCGCGAAGAAGAAACGCTGAGCCCGTAAACGGCAGGCGCCCGGCACTGCAATTGCCGGGCGCCTGCCTTCCGTAAGGGCCGTCAGCCGGGGTGCAGGGCGTCCAGCGCGGCGCGCAACGCGGGTGGCAGCGGGGCGGGGCGGCGGGTGTCCCGGTCCACGTACACATGCACGAAATGCCCCTGCGCGCAGGCCGCGTCGTCCCCTTCGCGGAACACGGCCAGTTCGTAGCGGACGCTGCTGCTGCCCAGGCGGCCCACGCGCAGGCCCACGCTGAGCGTGTCTGGGAACGCGGCGGGAGCGAAGTACGCGCAGCCGCTCTCCACGACCAGCCCGATCACCGCCCCCCCATGAATGTCCAGCGCGCCGCGCGCCGCGAGGTAGGCGTTCACGGCCGTATCGAAGTACGCGTAGTACGTCACGTTGTTCACGTGCCCGTACACGTCGTTGTCCGCCCAGCGGGTCGGGGTGGGATGGTGGTACGGGTACTGTGCGCGGGTGTGCGGAACGGGGCGGGTCATAAGGACTCCCCGGCGTTCAGGAGCAGCGTGGTGCCGTCGCGCGTCCCGAAGGCCGTCCAGGGCTGCTCCGGGGTCACGTGGTACCCCTCGCCGGGGCGCAGGCGCACGAAGTTGTTCAGGGGCAGGTCCACGACCGCCTCTCCGGTCAGGCACACCAGCCAGCCGGGCGTGGCCGGGCCGGTCAGCGTGCCGCTCAGGGTCACGACCTGCACGTTCCCGCCCGGCAGCCGCACCCACTCGCCGGGTGTGCCCTGCGCCAGCCGGGGCAGGTGCAGGGCCTGGGGGGTGTCGGGGCGGGCGCGGGTCGGCACTTTACTCTCCGCGCGCCGCCTGGTTCAGTTTCTTGCTGGCCTGCAACGCCATGCCCTTGGCCTTCTTGACATCCAGGCCCAGTTCGGGGGCCACGTCGTCGACCTTGCGGCCCTGTTCGCGGGTGGCGGTCACGAGTTGCTGCTCCTGGGCACTCAGGACGCCCAGGTGGGCCTTGAGTTGCGCCCAGGTGAAGGTCGCCTTGGCGGGCGCGGCTTTCGCGGCGGGTTTCCTTGCAGCGGTCTTGGTCGCCGGTTTCTTGGTGGCGGTCTTGCCAGCACTGGCCTTACCGGTGCTGCTCTTGCCGGTGCTGGCCTTGCTGGCGGCGGGTTTCTTGGCACCCGCCTTGGCCGGGGTTTTGGCGGCCGCTTTCTTCGGGCTGGCCTTGCCGGGTTTCTTCTTGGGTTCCTTGCCGCGTTCCTCCAGGATTTCCAGGGCGCGTTCGGCGCTCAGGGTGCCCTCGTCCTCGCCCTTGCGCAGGGTGGCGTTGCGTTCCCCGTCGGTCAGGTACGGTCCGAAACGGCCGGATTTCAGCAGGATGGGCGCGCGGCCCTCGATCTCAAAGGTCTGGAGGGGCGGGGCGGCCACGCGGCCCTTCCCGAAGCGGGGTTGCAGGAACAGCGCCTCGGCCTCCTGGATGCCGACCTCGAACAGGTGCTCGTGGCTGGTCAGGCTGCGGCTGTCGCTGCCGCGCTTGAGGTACGGGCCGTACTTGCCGTTCAGCGCCCAGACTTCCTCGCCGCCGCTCGTGCCGACCAGTCGGGGCAGACTCAGGAGTTTCAGGGCGCGGTCCAGGCTCAGGGTGTCCAGGTCGTCGGTGGGGAACAGGCTGGCGCTGCGCACCGGGGGGTTCGTGTCGCCCAGCGTCACGTACGGGCCGTAGCGTCCGGCGCGGGCCACGACGGGCAGGCCGGTGTCGGGGTCGGTGCCCAGGGGCCGCTCGCCGCTGGGGCGGGCCATGATCTCCTCGGCCTTCTCGGCGGTCAGTTCGTCGGGGGCCATGTCCTCGGGCAGGTTGGCTTTCTGCTCGCCGCGTTCCATGTACGGGCCGTAGCGGCCCACGCGGACCTCGATACCGGTGCCTTCCAGGCGGGGCACGCTGATGGTGGCGATGCTGCGCGCGTCGATCTCGCCCATCTGCCGGTCGATCAGGGGCCGCAGGGCCATGCCCTCGCCCTGGTCACCCAGGTAGAAGCGCCGCAGGTACGGCACCCGCTGGGCGCGGCCGCCCGCGATGTCGTCGAGGTCCTCTTCCATCTTGGCGGTGAAGTCGTAGTCCACCAGCGACGCGAAGTGGTGTTCCAGCAGGGCGCTGGTGGCGAAGGCCGTCCAGGTCGGCACCAGCGCCTGCCCTTTCTTGGTGGCGTACCCACGGTCCTGGATGGTGCCCAGGATGCTGGCGTACGTGCTGGGGCGGCCGATGCCCGCGCCTTCCAGCGACTGCACCAGCGACGCCTCGGTGTAGCGGGCGGGGGGCTGCGTGTCGTGGCCCTCGGGCTTGACGCTCTCGGCGGTGACGCGCTCGCCTTCCTTCAGGGGCGGCAGGGGCGTCTCGCGGTCTTCCAGCGCGGCGCCCGGGTCGTCGCTGCCCTCCACGTAGGCGCGCAGGAAGCCGGGGAAGTCGATGGTGCGGCCCGAGGCGCTCAGGCCGACCGCCTCGCCCGCCTTGGTCTGTCCGCCCAGGCGGACGCGCAGGCTGCGGCCGCGCGCGTCGGCCATCTGGCAGGCGACGGTGCGTTTCCAGATCAGGTCGTACAGGCGCCACTCGTCGCCGCTCAGTTCGGCGCGCAGGCTCTCGGGCGTGCGGAAGGCACTTCCGGCCGGGCGGATCGCCTCGTGGGCCTCCTGGGCGTTCTTGGCTTTCTTGGCGTACACGCGCGGCTGCGGCGACAGGTAACTGGGGCCGTACATCTGCGTGACCTGCGTGCGGGCCGCCGTGACCGCCTCGGTGCTCAGGTTGGTACTGTCGGTGCGCATGTACGTGATGTAGCCCTGCTCGTACAGTCGCTGCGCGGCGCGCATGGTGCGCGTGGCGGCGAAGCCCAGCTTGCGGCTCCCCTCCTGCTGCAACGTGGACGTGATGAACGGCGGGTAGGGCCGCTGCGTGAAGGGTTTCTCCTCGGCGCTCGTGACCGTCAGGGGCTGCCCGGTCAGACCTTCGGCCAGGGCGCGGGCCTCGGCCTCGGTCAGCAATCGGGCGGTCACACCCGCTTTCAGTCGCCCGGTCAGCGGGTCGAAGTCACGGCCCAGCGCCAGCTTCTGCACCGTCTTATCCGGGCCGGCCACGTCGGTCAGGCGGGCCGGGAAGGTCTGCGCGTCCGCCGTTTTCCCGGTGATCAGCAGATCCCACCACGACGCACTGACAAAGCGCATGCGTTCGCGCTCACGTTCCACCAGCATGCGGGTCGCCACGCTCTGCACGCGGCCCGCCGAGAGCTTCGGCTTGACCTTCTTCCACAGGACCGGGCTGACCTCGTAACCGTACAGGCGGTCCAGGGCGCGGCGGGCCTCCTGCGCCTCCACGAGGTTCGTGTCGATCTGGCGCGGGCTGGCAATCGCCGCCTGAATGGCTTCCCGGGTGATCTCGTGGAACACCATGCGCTTGACCGGCACCTTCGGGTTCAGTTCCTGAAACAGGTGCCACGCGATGCTCTCACCCTCGCGGTCATCGTCGGTCGCCAGGATGATCTCGTCGGCCTCGGCCGCCAGCTTGCGCAGTTTCGCCACGTGCGCCTTCTTCTCGGGCGACACGACGTACAGCGGCTGGAAGTCATGCTCGACGTCCAGGCCCAGGCGGGCCCAGGCCTTGCCCTTGTATTTCTCCGGGATGTCCGCCGCACTTTTCGGCAGGTCGCGGATATGCCCGATGGAAGACTCCACCGCGTACCCCTGTCCGAGGTACTTCTCGATGGTGCGGGCTTTGGCAGGCGACTCGACAATGACAAGGGTTCTGGGCATAAGTAAGGTCTCTCCCCCGTAGGCCGGGGTACGGGCCGAGCGTAGCACGCGTTCCCGTTCCGACTCCGGCCGAGGTCCCACACTGTACGCCCCTCACCCGCCCGGCCATCCCACCCGCCCGGCCACCTCACCCGGACGGCGCCGCGCGGGACCGGCACGCAACCCGTCAGGCTTATCATTTTCTTCATGCTAGGCTGCCGCTGATGCGTTCCCGGGGCGCCACCCTCACCCTGCTGCCACTGGCCGTGGCGGCCCTGCTCGTCGCGGGATTCGTCCTGACGCCCAACCTGCGCGTCCAGAACGCCGCCACGCCCCACCCCACCCTGGTCGTCCTGGGCGCCGCGCAGTACGCCGGGAAACCCAGCCCCGCCTTCCAGCGCCGCCTGGACCACGCCCTGACCCTTTACCGCACCGGAGGCGTGGAGCAGATCGTGGTCACGGGCGGCCGCCGCGCCGGGGACCCCTACACCGAAGGTGGCGTCGGCACCGCCTACCTCGCCCGCCAGGGCGTGCCCGCAGGCGACCTGATCGCCGAGGAACGCAGCCGCACCACCGTGCAGAACCTCCAGAACGCCCGCGCCGCCCTGCGCCCGGAGACACCCGTCACGCTCGTCACCGACGAGGCCCACGCCCCCCGCGCCCTGGCCCTGGCCCGCGCCATCGGCCTGAACGCCAACGTCAGCGCCAGCCCCCTCAGCGCGCGGGTCAGCCGCTCGTACCTGCTGCGCGAGAAAGTCGCCCTGGCCGCCTACGCCCTGATCGGCATCCGGCTGTAGAAGGGGTGTAGGAAGTGGGGTGTGGGTTGTAGGAGATTGCTCCCACAACCCACACCCCACTTCCTCTATCGATCAGCGTTTCAGTCGCCGCGTCACCGCCGCCACTTCCGGCATTCTCAGGGCCAGCGCGCCGCCCAGGTACACGGCGAGGCCCGCCCCGCCCGCCAGGGCCAGCACGGGAATGCTGGTCAGGATGAAGCCCGGTTCGATCGGCACGGCCCGCGCGATCAGCCACGCCACGCCGCCCGAGACGGCAGCCAGTGGCACGACGCGCAGCAGATGGCCCGTCACCTCGCGCGCTGGGAAGCCCACGGCGCGGCGGTACAGGATGATCAGCGCGGCCGTCATCAGCAGGCCGCTGATGGTGGTGCTCAGGCCGAAGCCGATCAGGCCCAGGCTGGGTACCAGCAGGCGGTACAGCCCGACCTCCAGCACGAAGCCGATGGCGCTGATCGTCACGGCCTCACGGGTGCGTTCACGCGCGTAGAAGGTGCGTAGCAGCACCGTGACCAGCGCCCACGGGACCAGAGCCAGAGACCAGCTGCTCAGGATGCCCGCCCCGGCCAGGAATTTCACGGTTTCCTCCGGAGTGCGGGGAGCGTGGGTGTTGATGACGCTGATCACGTGGGGGGCCAGCGCAATGATCAGGGCGCTCATGGGCGCGGCCAGGAACGTGGTGGTGCGGATGGTGCTGGCGGTGAGTGCGCGGAACTGCGGCCAGTTCTTCTCGGCGGCAGCCTGCGAGAAGCGCGGGAAGACGGCCAGGACAGGTGAGACGACGAACAGGCCGTTCACGGTGGTGAACAGCGCCTGGGCGTTGAAGTACCCGGCCTGCGTGCCGGAATCGAACAGCCGCGCGTCGGACAGCAGCCGCAGCACGTACACGTTCAGGAACTGCCGCGCCCCGGCCGTCAGGGTGAACGGGGCCATCTGGCGCAGCACGCGCCCCACCGCCGGGTGCCCCCTCAGGGCCGGGGTGGGCAGCAGTCCGAAGCGGTGCAGGGCGGGCAACTGCACCAGGAGTTGCGCGGCGCCCCCGATCAGCCAGCCGAAGGCCAGCCACTCGGCCTGCTTGGGCAGCAGCACCAGCGCCGCGATGCTGGCAATGTTGAACGCCACGGGCGCGAAACTGCTTTCCCGGAAGTGCTCGTCGGCATTCAGCAGCCCCATGGCGATGGCGGACAGGCTGATCAGCATCAGGAACGGCATGACCATGCGGGTCATGAACAGCGCCAGCTCCCGGTCGATGTTCGACTGCCCGGCCAGCAGCAGGTCCACGAGGTACGGGGCGGCCAGGATGCCCGCCGCCATCAGCAGCAGGTTCACGGCGATCAGTACGCCGCTGAACGCCTGCGCCAGCTTTCTGCGCTCGGCATCGTCCAGGGTCTTGTACACCGGGATGAACGAGTTGACGAGCGCGCCCTCGGCCAGCAGTTCGCGCAGCAGGTTCGGGATCGTGACGGCCGTGTTGAACGCCTCGACCAGCGTCACGCTGAACAGGTTGTTCAGGGCCATCTGGCGCAGGATGCCGCTCAGGCGTGAGCCGAGCGTGCCGAGCATGACGATGATGGTGTTGGCCCGCAGGGACTTTTTCGGCCCGGCGGGTGGGGGCGCGGCGGGCGGCCCGGCGTCCTCGAAGGACATGTTCAGTTCGGGTGGTGCGGGGGGCGGGCCGGACGGCGGGAGACTCACGGGGGTCACTGTACCGCCCGTTCCGCCCGGCCTTCATGCGGCGTTCAGGTCGGGGGTGGGCTCTGCTCGTCGGGGGTGATCTCGTGGGCGCTGCCGTCCGGGCCGATGAACAGGTGCGGCGCGCCGAAGCTGACGTTCAGGCGCAGGGTGTTCAGGTACGCCTGGAGGTTGGCGGGCATGTCGCTGAGGGTGAAGGGGGCGCGGGGGGCGGCCACGAGGCGGTACACGCCAGTCTGACCGGGCAGGCGGTCGTAGACGAACGCGCCGCGCCGCTGGGCGGGGGTCAGGTGCTCGTCGAAGCCTCCGGCGGGGGCGTTGGGTTCCTCGGCTTCTGGGCGCACGTCGATCCAGACGTGCGTGCGTTCCAGCAGGCCCTCGCTCTGCAGGGCGGCTTGGGGGACGGTGTCGTCCCCGGCGGCCAGGAACTGCGCGACGTGCCCGCGTGTGTCGGTGGCGAACCAGTCGAATTCCACGTCCCGGATTTCCTCGCGGGTGATGACGACCTGCAACAGTTCCTCCTCGGTGAGGGGGGTATCGGTGGGGGCGTGACTCATGGTCACTGCCCTCCCAGCGCGGCGGCGACCACGTCGCGGGCCTCGTTCATGACCTGTTTCAGGTGGTCGGCGCCCCGGAAGCTCTCGGCGTAGATCTTGTACACGTCCTCGGTGCCGCTGGGGCGCGCGGCGAACCAGGCCTCGTCGGTGGTGACTTTCAGGCCGCCGATGGCCTCGTCGTTGCCGGGCGCGCGGGTGAGTTTCGCGGTGATGGGGTCGCCGCCCAGCGTGGTGGCGGTGACCTGCTCGGGCGAGAGGCTGCCCAGAATCTTCTTCTGGTCGGGCGTGGCGGGCGCGTCCTGGCGGTCGTAGGCGGTCGCGCCCAGGCGGGCGGTCAGGTCCGCGAAGCGCGCGCTGGGGGTCTGGCCGGTGCGGGCGGTCATCTCGGCGGCGAGCAGGCCGGGGATCAGGCCGTCCTTGTCGGTACTCCAGGCGCGGCCGTCACGGCGCAGGAAGCTGGCCCCGGCGCTCTCCTCGCCGCCGAAGCCGAAGGAGCCGTCCTGCAGGCCCGCCACGAAGTACTTGAAGCCCACCGGCACCTCCACGACGCGGCGGCCGATGCTGGCGCCCACCCGGTCGATCAGGGCGCTGCTGACCAGGGTCTTGCCGATGGCGGCGCCTTCGCGCCAGCCGGGACGGTTCTGGAACAGGTACTCGATCATCACGGCGAGGTAGTGGTTGGGGTTCATCAGGCCGTCGGCGGTGACGATGCCGTGCCGGTCGGCGTCCGGGTCGTTCCCGATGGCCACGTCGAAGTCGCCTTTCAGGGCCAGCAGGCCCGCCATGGCGTGGGGGCTGGAGCAGTCCATGCGGATCTTGCCGTCGCGGTCCACGCTCATGAACGCGAAGCTGGGGTCGATCACGTCGTTCACGATGGTCAGGTTCAGGTCGTGCGCCGCCCCGATGGCCTGCCAGACCGGGAGGCTGCTGCCGCCCAGCGGGTCCACGCCGATCCGCACGCCACTGGCGCGGATGACATCCAGGTCGATCACGTCCGGCAGTTGCGTGACGTAGGGCGTGATGAAGTCGAATTCCTCCAGGGCCGCCATGGCGTCTTCCAGCGAGACGCGCTGCACGTCGCGCAGTTCGTCTTCCATGATCTGGTTGGCGCGGGCCTGCACGACTTTCGTGACGTCGGTGTCGGCCGGGCCGCCGCTGGGCGGGTTGTACTTGAAGCCGCCGTCCTGTGGGGGGTTGTGGCTGGGCGTGATCACGATCCCGTCGGCCACGCCGTCCACGCCCGCGCGGTTGTGTTCCAGGATGGCGTGGCTGACCAGGGGCGTGGGCGTGAACAGGCCGGGCTGCACGCGCACGCGCACGCCGTTGGCGATCAGGACTTCCAGCGCGGTCATCCAGGCGGGTTCGGACAGGGCGTGCGTGTCCAGGCCCATGTACAGCGGCCCGGTGATCCCGGCCTGCGCGCGGTACTCCGCGACGGCCTGCGCGATGGCCAGGATGTGCATCTCGTTGAAGGTTCCGGCGATGCTGTTGCCACGGTGGCCGCTGGTGCCGAACGCCACGCGTTGCAGGGGGTCGCTGGGCAGCGGGCGGGTCTCGTAGTAGTGGGCCACCAGACGGGGAATGTTCGTCAGCAGGCTCCGGGGAGCGCGTTTACCGGCCAGTTCGCTGAGGGTCATGCCGCCCAGTGTAAGGAGTGCGGCCCCCGCGCAGGCGCTTGCGGTAAGACAGCGTGAAGTGCCGCCCGGCGACTGGGCCTTCCGGTGGCTGGGCCTCCCGGTGACGGGTGACCCGGTCGCGGTGACGGGCAGCTGCTACGCTGGGCGGCATGAGGGAGTTCTTGAACGACTGGTGGCGGCTGCTGAAGCTGATCGTGGGGTCGCTGGCGATTCCGGTGGTGCTGTGGGGACTGCTGGTGTGGGCGGGCGTCCTGAAGTGACGGGCCGCCGGGCCAGTGAGCCGCTGGTCGGGGGCCGCTCCCCCGGCGGGTGACACGCGGCGCGCGGGTTGGAATCGCTCCCGGCGCCGCGCCTCATGTGGGCCGTGTTACGTTCGGTGCATGACGGTCAAACGGCAGAAAGGCACGGACAGGATTTCCGGGAAGGGCGCAGAGACGCGCGCGGGCAGCAACCACTTCGAGCACGCGCTGGTGCTGGAAACGGCGCGCGTGACCGAGGGCGCGGCGCTGGCCGCCAGCCGCTTCATGGGCATGGGCGACAAGAACGCCGTGGACGGCGCCGGCACCGAGGCCATGCGGGAGCTGCTGAACTCGCTGGACATCCGGGGCACGGTCGTGATCGGCGAGGGCGAGATGGACGAGGCGCCCATGCTGTACATCGGCGAGCAGGTCGGCACCGGGCAGTACGAGGTGGACATCGCCGTGGACCCGGTTGAGGGCACCAGCGTGACCGCCAAGGGCCTTCCGAACGGACTGGCCGTGATTGCCCTGTCCGAACGGGGCGGCCTGATGCACGCGCCGGACTGCTACATGGACAAGCTGGTCGTGCCGCCCCCCGCCGCCGGGAAGGTGAACCTGGACTGGCCGGTCGAGGCGAACCTGAACGTGCTGGCGCAGAGCCTGGAGCGCGACGTGGACGACCTGATGATCACCATCCTGGACCGCGAGCGGCACGCGGACCTGATCCGGCAGGTGCGGGCCACGGGCGCCCGCGTGAAACTGATCGGTGACGGCGACGTGGTCGCCAGCCTGCAGGTCGGCGTGCGCGGCACGGGCGTTCACGCGCTGATGGGGTCGGGCGGCGCGCCGGAAGGGGTGCTGTCGGCAGCGGCCATGAAGTGCCTGGGCGCGGAAATTCAGGGCCGCTTCATCGCCGAGGACGACGCCATGCGTGAGCGCTTCAAGACGATGGGCGTGGACGAGAAGCGCGTGTACAAGACCAACGACCTCGCGCCGGGGTCGCAGATGGTGTTCAGCGCCACCGGCATCACGTACGGCGAACTGCTCAGCGGCGTGCGTCACTTCGGTGGCGGGGCCAGGACCCACACGCTGGTCATGGGGTACGCCACGCGCGTGGTGCGGTTCATCGATTCGGTGCACCTGGAAGACGACGGGGCACGCGTCACGATCCGCGTCTGACCTGCCGCAACTGACCCGTTCTGTTCTCCCCTGCTCCGGGATGGCCCTGCGCCTCCTGGGGTGGAGGATCGTGCTGTCGGCCGGGCGTGGGGGAGCCAGTACCGGTATGAGAAATAATGAGTTGTTGCTTCATGTTTGCTAAATGGCTTAACATTGAACTATTCAGCCTCGAGCCGTACACTCCGGTCATGACGAACCCCACTCCCACCCCGGTGAAACTGGCCATCGTGTACTACTCCACCTACGGCACCAACCACGCCATGGCCCAGGTCGCCGCCGAGGCCGCCCGCGCCGCCGGGGCCGAGGTGCACCTGCTGAAAGTGCCGGAAACGGCCCCGCAGGCCGTGATCGACACCCAGGACGCCTGGAAAGCCCAGCAGGAACGCAGCGCGGACGTCCAGACCGCCACGCCCGCCGACCTCGAATGGGCCGACGCCTACCTGTTCAGCAGCCCCACCCGCTTCGGCGGCGCGGCCAGCCAGGTGCGCGCCTTCATCGACACGCTCGGCGGTCTGTGGGGCACCGGCAAACTGGCGAACAAGACCTTCAGCGCCATGACCAGCGCCCAGAACCCCAACGGCGGGCAGGAAACCACCCTCATGACCCTGTACACCACCGCCATGCACTGGGGCGCCATCCTGGTGCCGCCCGGCTACACCGACCCGGTCATCTTCGCGTCCGGCGGGAACCCCTACGGCGCCAGCGTTACGGCCGGCGGCCAGCCCCTGAGCGACGAGGACCGCGCCACCATCGCCCATCAGGCCCGCCGCCTCGTCGAGGTCACGGCCCGCCTGAACGGCTGACCCGACCAGTCCACGAGAAGGCCCGCCGCGCTGAATGCGGCGGGCCTTCTGTGCGCGGCGGATTCAGTTCAGGCGCAGCCAGTAGTAGTCGTACTTGCCCAGGATCATGGGGTACGCCGCCTCGGTCACGGGCGGGAAGTGGCTGCCGCCGGCCAGCGTGACCGGCGTGCGGCCCACGTGCTCCCCCAAGTTCAGGTGGACGGCCTGGGCGTTCCCGGCGAAGTTACTGACGATCAGCAGGGTCTCGTCGGCGGTGCGGCGCGTGAAGGCCAGGATGGCGGGGTTGTCGGTATCGACGAACTGCAACTCGCCCGTGGCGAAGGCCGGGTGGCTGCGGCGCAGTTCGAGCTGCCGCGCGGTCCACTTCAGGAGGCTGCTGGGATCGCGTTCCTGGCTGTGGACGTTCACGCGGGCGTAGCCGTACACGGCGTCACTGATGGGCGGGAAGAAGCACTGGTCCGGCGTGGCGGTCGAGAAGCCGCCGCTCATGCCGGCGTTCCACTGCATGGGGGTGCGCACGCCGTTGCGGTCGGCCTGCGACAGGTCGTCGCCCATGCCGATCTCGTCGCCGTAGTACAGGATCGGGCTGCCCGGCAGGGCCAGCAAGACCGTGTTCAGCAGCTCGATGCGGCGGCGGTCGTTGTCCAGCAGCGGCGCCAGGCGGCGGCGGATGCCCACGTTGATCTTCATGCGGGTGTCGGGCGCGTACGCGGCGTACATGAAGGCGCGTTCGTCGTCGCTGACCATCTCCAGCGTCAGTTCGTCGTGGTTACGCAGGAACGTCGCCCACTGCCCGAAGCTGGGAATGGCGGGCAGGCGGTCCATGATCTCGCGGATGGAGGTGGTGTCCTCCTTTTTCAGGCTCATGTACAGCCGGGGCATGACCGGGAAGTTGAAGCACATGTGGAATTCCGGGTCCTGCTCGGTCCCGAAGTACTCGGCGACCTCCTCGGGCCACTGGTTCGCCTCGGCCAGCAGCAGGCGGCCGGGGTACTCCTGATCGACCATCTGGCGCATCTTTTTCAGGATGTCGTGCGTTTCCGGCAGGTTCTCGCAGTTGGTGCCCTCGCGCTCGATCAGGTACGGCACGGCGTCCACCCGGAAGCCGTCCACGCCCAGGTCCAGCCAGAACCGCGCGGCCGACAGCAGTTCCTCGACCACGCGGGGGTTGTCGAAGTTCAGGTCCGGCTGGCTGGAGAAGAAGCGGTGCCAGTAGTAGCGGCCGGTCTGCTCGTCCAGCGTCCAGTTGCTCGTCTCGGTGTCGGTGAAGATGATCCGCGCGCCGGCGTACTCGGTGCCGGTATCGCTCCAGACGTAGTAGTCGTGGTACTCGTTGGGGCTGCCGTCGGGAAGGATGGGGCCGCGCCGCGCCGCCTGGAACCAGGGGTGGTCGCTGCTGGTGTGGTTGGTGACCAAGTCCCCGATGACGCGCAGGCCGCGCGCGTGGGCCTCGCGCAGGAAGACCTTGAAGTCCTCCAGGGTGCCCAGGTCCGGGTGGATGTCCGTGTAGTCGGCCACGTCGTAGCCGTCGTCGCGCAGGGGGCTGGGGTAGAACGGCAGCAGCCACAGGCAGTCCACGCCCAGGTTCTTCAGGTAATCGAGTTTGCCGGTCAGGCCGGGAAAGTCACCCTTGCCATCGCCGTTGCCGTCCGCGAAGGTGCGGACCGAGAGTTCGTAGAAGACGGCGCTCTTGTACCACTCGGGCAGGGAGGACTGGGTCATGCCCCGCAGTGTAATTCAGCCTGCCGCTGGAAGCGCTGCCATGAGGGCCGGGCGTGAACCGGTTCTCAACGCGGGCTGTGAGCAGGCGGATGTCAGCCGCAGGGTAGGCACAAGAAAAAACCCCGTCCGGAGACGGGGGTTCTTTCAGTTGGCTGGGGCACTAGGACTCGAACCTAGATCGACAGTGTCAGAGACTGTTGTCCTGCCATTAGACGATGCCCCAACGCGGCTTCGCTCTGACCGAACTTCCTTGAAGGGAAGCGTGAGGGAGTATAGCCACAGCCCTGCCGGTCCGTCAAGCCTCCCCCCTGCACTGCGTGTCAGTCCCGCCAGAGCGAACGCGGGCCAGGACTCGCTGGACCGCGTACAGACCGCAGTTGCCGCGCTCCTCAGACTCTGGTACACTAAGGTGTTGCCGCGCCGTATGCACCCCTGGCCCCAGGGCCGGGCTCGCACGGAAGACAGGTATCAGGCTGGCGCGCCGTCCGCAGGGAGGCGCGCCCAGGAGGACAGGAGTTCATGGAAGACAACACCCAGACCCCCGCCCAGCAAGGCGGGACTCAGCCCGCGACGGGCACCACCCAGACCAGCGTTCCCACCCCCGTGGAGGAGCGCGAGTACCCCGCCATGACCATGGAGGACATCCTCGCCAGTGAGGCGCAGGAACCCCAGAGCGTCACCCGTGGGGACATCGTGGACGGCACCATCGTGTTCATCGGCCAGGAAGGCATTGCCGTGGACATCGGTGCGAAGGTCGAGGGCATCATCCCCCTCAACCAGCTCGGCGACGAGCCCGTCACGCTGGAACAGGCCCAGGAGATGTACAAGTCCGGTGAGCAGATCGAAGCGTACGTCGTGCGCGTCGACCTGCCCAACAGCCAGATCGTGCTGAGCAAGAAGCGCGCCGATCAGGACAAGGGCTGGCGCGTCCTGGAGAAGATGCAGGAGGCCGACGAAGCCTTCGAAGTCGAGGTGCTCGAGAAGGTGCGCGGCGGTCTGGTCGCGCAGGTGGAAGGCATCCGCGCCTTCCTGCCCGCTTCGCAGGTGGACACCCGCCGCGTGAACGACCTCGACCCCTACGTGGGCAAGCCCCTGATGGTCAAGCTCATCGAGCTCAACCGCAAGCGCAACCGCGTGATCATCAGCCACCGCGCCATCCTCGAAGCCCAGAAAGCCAAGGCCCGCGAAGAAACCGTCGGCCAGCTGGAAGCCGGCGCGCAGTTCGAGGGTGAAGTCGTGGAAATCACCGACTTCGGCGTGTTCGTGAACCTGGGCGGCATCGACGGCCTCGTTCACCGCAGCGAACTCACCTACGGCCGCTTCAACCACCCCCGCGACGTGGTCAAGGTGGGCGACAAGGTGCAGGTGCAGGTCATGGACGTCGACGGCGGCCGCGAGCGCATCAACCTAAGCATGAAAGCCCTCACCCAGGACCCCTGGGAAGGTGCCACCGACCGCTACAGCATCGGCCAGAAGGTCAGCGGTAAGGTCACGAACCTCACCAACTTCGGCGCCTTCATCGAACTGGAATCCGGCCTGGAAGGCCTGGTTCACGTCAGCGAGATGAGCTGGACCAAGCGCGTGCGTCACCCCAACGAAGTCATGAAGGAAGGCGACGAAGTCGAGGCCGTCATCCTGCGCATCGACCCGAAGGACCGCCGCATCTCCCTGGGTATTCGTCAGACCACCGACGATCCCTGGAGCGCCCTGCCTGACCGCTACCCGCCCGGCACCCCCGTCAAGGGCAAGATCACCGGCATGACCGACTTCGGCGTGTTCATGGAGATCGAAGAAGGCATCGAGGGCCTGATCCACATCAGCGAACTCGACGTGCAGCGCGTCAACAACCCCGCCGACCTGTTCAAGAAGGGCGACGAGATCGAAGCCGTCATCCTGAACATCGACCCCGTCGAGCAGCGCGCCAGCCTCAGCCGTCGCCGCTTCCTGGGCGGCGGCCCGGTCCCCACCCAGCGCGACTACGTCAGCCAGGGTGGCGGCGCCCGCAGCGACCGCTACAGCAGCGGTCAGGGCGGCGGCGCACCCCGCGCCGGTGGCCGTGGCGGACGCCGTGGCGACGCGGACTACGCGTACAACGCCAAGGACGCCAGCCAGGGTGGCAAGATCAGCACCAAACTGGGTGACGTGTACGCCGACCTGTTCGCGCAGTTCGGTCTGGGCGGCGACAAGAAAGCCGACGCCCCCGAAGCGCAGGCCGACACCACCACCGAAGACAACCAGGGCTAAGCGGGACGCTCAGGCAGAAGTGCCTGAGCCCCCACCCTGAACGGGAACTCCCGACCGGACCCTCGTGGTCTGGCCGGGAGTTCCCGTTTCCTGCGCGGAGCAAGAGCGGAGGGGGCAGCTGAGACTCGGCTGCCCCCTCCGCCCGGCGCGTCAGGCGGGGTGTCGGGCCACCGCGAAGGCCTGCTGCGCGCTGAAATCGCCCGGCAGCTTCTCGTACTCTCCGGTGGCACTCAGTTCCCAGGAGCCGCGCGTGTCGGCCCACTCGGTATCCAGGATGCTCAGGAAGGTTTCACGGTGCCGGTCGTCCAGGACTGGGGCAATCACCTCGACGCGGCGGTCCAGGTTGCGGCTCATCCAGTCGGCGCTGCCGAAGTACACCTCGGGGCTGCCGGCATTGCCGAACGCGAACACCCGCGCGTGCTCCAGGTAGCGGCCCAGCAGGCTGCGCACGCGGACGCTTTCCGACAGGCCGCTCACGCCGGGACGCAGGCAGCACACGCCACGGATGATCAGTTCGATCCGCACGCCCGCCCCGGCTGCGCGGTACAGCGCGTCGATCATGCCGGGGTCAGTCAGCTGGTTGACCTTCACGCGCACCCAGGCGTCCAGTCCGGCGCGGGCGTGCACGGCCTCGCGTTCCAGCAGCGCCTCCAGGCCCGGACGGGCGGTGTCGGGGGCGACCAGCAGGTGCGTGTACTCGGCGGCGGCGTACCCGGTCAGGTGGTTGAACAGTTCCGCGACGTCCGCCCCCAGGTCCGGGTGCGCCGAGAGCAGGCTCAGGTCCGTGTACAGGCGCGCGGTCTTGGCGTTGTAGTTCCCGGTCCCGATATGCACGTAGCGGCGCAGGCCGCCCGCCTCGCGCCGCACGACCATCGCGACCTTCGCGTGCGTTTTCAGGCCCGGCACGCCGTACACCACGTGCGCCCCGGCACGCTCCAGCTTCCGCGCCCACGAGATGTTGCGCTGCTCGTCGAAACGGGCCTTCAGTTCGATCAGGGCCACGACCTGCTTGCCGTTCTCGGCGGCGGTCCGCAGCGCGCCCAGCAGGCGCGGGTCGTCCCCGGTGCGGTACAGCGTCTGCTTGATCGCCAGGACCTGCGGGTCACGGCTGGCTTCCTCCAGGAAATCCAGGATGTTCGTGAATCCGTCGTACGGGTGATGCAGCACGACGTCCCCGGCCCGCAGGGTCTCGAAGATGCCGCTGTCCTCGTCGCCGTCCAGGTCCGGCACGGCCGGCACGTACGCCGGGTACGACAGGTCCGGGCGGTTGACGGGCAGGCCCATCAGGTCGGCGGTACCCAGCGGCCCCTCGAGCAGGTAGATGTCCTCGGGCGCCAGTCGCAGCCGCACCTGCAGGAAACTGATGATCTCCGGACGGGTGTCGCGCATGACTTCCATCCGCACGGCCGAACCGAAGCGGCGGCGGCGCAGGCCGTCCTCGATGGTGGCGAGCAGGTCCTCGGCTTCTTCTTCCTCGAACTCGTAGTCGGTGTTGCGGGTCACCCGGAACGCGTGCGCGGCCAGCACGCGCCGCCCCTTGAACAGCTCCGAGATGTGCGCCGCGATCACGTCCTCGAGCAGCAGCAGCGCCTCCCCGATCACCACGATGCGCGGCAGGACACCCACCGGCACCTTCACCCGCGCGAAATCCGGTTCCTCGCCGTCGCCGGCGTCCAGCAGCACCGCCAGGTTCAGACTGAGGTTACTGAGGTAAGGAAACGGGTGGCTGGGATCCACGACCAGCGGCGTCAGCACCGGCTGGATCTCGGCGAGGTAGTGTTCACGTAGCTGCGCCCGCGCCCGCTTGCCCAGGTCATGCACCCGCGTGAGGCGCACGCCCTGCGCGTGCAGGTCCCGCAGCACCCGCCGGGTCGTCCGTTCGATCTCGCGCAGCATCACCTGCGTCCGCTCACGCACCAGCGCCAGCGTCTCACGCGGCTGCAGGCCGTCCGGGCCGGGCACGTTCACGCCCGCCGCGATCTGCCGGTGAATGCCCGCCACGCGCACCATGAAGAACTCGTCGAGGTTGCTGCCGCAGATCGCCGTGTACTTCAGGCGTTCCAGCAGCGGATTGCGTTCATCACGCGCCTCGGCCAGCACCCGCTCGTTGAACGCCAGCCACGACAGCTCGCGGTTCAGGAACGGACTCTGGGCATTCGCGACAGCGCTGTGCGTCCGCGTCTCCCCCGCCCCACTGGCAGGACGGTCGGCGGCGCGGCGCGGCCGGCGCGGGGTCGCGGAGGACGGGGGTTGGCTGGAACGCTCGGGGTTCTTGGGGGGCACAGTCATGACTCCTCTTCAGTAGACGGGCGGGCAGTCAGGTGAGCGTCACCCACGGCGCGCCCACGATCATCCCCCGCATTAAAGCAGACGCCCCGCCGCGCCGCCCGCGCCCGTGCGACTGCGCCGGCCCGGCCGCCCGTTCCTGCGGCGGTCTGGGCCAGCATCCTGGCAGGCCGCTGGCCCCGGATTTCATGTTCACCGGGGCCAGACGGGACGATGCTCGATGTGACCATCGCCGCTGCCGGTCGCCGATTCCTGCGCCCTGGTGTTCAGGGCCAGGAGCGGCAACCGGCGCGTTCCGGTTGTGCGATCAGACGCGCTTGAACAGCAGCGCGGCGTTCTGTCCACCGAACGCGAAGGAGTTGCTCAGGGCGTACTCGACCTGCACCTCGCGCGCGCCTTCGGGGATGTAGTCGAGGTCGAGTTCCGGGTCGGGGTCGGTCAGGTTGATGGTGGGCGGCAGGATGCCGTCCCGCAGCGCCTGGGCGACGGCGATGGCCTCGATGGCGCCGGCCGCGCCGAGCAGGTGGCCGGTCATGCTCTTGGTGGAGCTGACGGCCAGGGTGTGGGCGTGCTGGCCGAACACGTGCTTGATGCCCTGCGTTTCGTGCAGGTCGTTGAAGTGCGTGCTGGTGCCGTGCGCGTTGATGTACCCGACCTGTTCGGGGTTCACGCCAGCGGTCTTCAGGGCCATGCGCATGGCGACCTGCGCGCCGCGTCCCTCGGGGGCGGGCGTGGTGATGTGGTGCGCGTCGGCGCTGGTGCCGTACCCGACGATCTCGGCGTAGATGGTCGCGCCGCGCGCCACGGCCTTCTCGTACTCCTCGAGGATCACGACGCCCGCGCCCTCGCCCAGCACGAAGCCGTCGCGGGTGGCGCTGAATGGGCGGCTGGCGCGCTGGGGGTCGTCGTTGCGGGTGGACAGGGCTTTCATGTTCGAGAAGCCGCCGATGGCGATGGGCGTGACGGCGGCCTCGCTGCCCCCGGCGATCATGGTGTCCGCGAGGCCCAGCTGGATGTAGCGGGCGGCGTCGCCGATGGCGCCGGTGCCGGTGGCGCAGGCGGTCACGACGGTGCTGCTGGGGCCGGTCGCGCCGTAGCGCATGGCGACGTGCCCGGTGGCCATGTTGGCGATCATCATCGGGATGAACATGGGGCTGATGCGCCCCGCGCCGCGTGAGTGCAGCACGCCCGCCTGATCCTCGAAGGTTTTCACGCCGCCGATGCCGCTGCCGACGATGGTGCCGGTGCCCTCGCCGCGCAGCTGTTCCTCGGTCAGGCCGCTGTCCTGCACGGCCAGTGCGGCGGCGGCCAGCGCGAGTTGCACGTAGCGGTCGAGCTTGCGGGCCTCGCGGGGGTCCACGAAGGGCGACAGGTCGTCGTTGACTTCCCCGGCGATCCGGCTGGCCGTGTCGGCCGGATCGAAGTGCGTGATGGTGGCAATGCCGCTCTGTCCGGCGCGTTGCGCCTGCGCGTAGGCCTGCGCGCCCACGCCGATCGGCGTGACCGGCCCGAGGCCCGTGATGACAACCCGTTTCAACCCTGAGACGCTCACTGCATCCCCCCCTTTGGTGTGCCGGAGGTCCGCGCGACGGCGCCGCGACCTGCTGGCAGTGGTGCTGGTTTGACCTGCGGCGTGGCAGGTGTTCGGTCACGCAACGGATGGGGGCGGGAGCGGCAATGCACCGCGCCCCGCCCCGTCATCCTGTGGCCCCCACGGTCGGAGGGGGCCAGCGCGTTTACTGCTTGCTCTCGATGTAATCCACGGCGGCCTGGACCGTGCGGATCGTTTCGGCGTCCTCATCGCTGATGGTGATGCCGAACTTGTCTTCGAGGCCCATGATCAGTTCCACGGTTTCGAGGCTGTCGGCGCCCAGGTCTTCCACGAAGCGGGCTTCGGGGACCACCTTGTCGCCGTCCACGCCGAGCTTGTCAACGATCACGTCTTTCACATCATCAAAAGTTGCCATGAGTTCGTACCTCCTGATACTGAAGTCTGCGCCAGTCTACACGCGGCGCCCATGAGAGTCGGCTGATCTGAACGGGGTTCAACTCCCCCGGCGCCACCCGGATCTGCCCCGGTCAGTGGGGGTTCAGGCCGCCGTCCACGCCGATGGTCTGCCCGGTCACGTACCCGGCGGCGTCACTGGCGAGGAACGCCACGACCGCCGCGACCTCCTGCGGCTGCCCGAAGCGCGCCAGGGGAATGCTGCCCAGGTACCCCTGCTGCACGTTCTCGGGCAGTTGGGCGGTCATGTCGCTCTCGATGAAGCCCGGCGCTACCGCGTTCACGGTGATGCCGCGCCCGCCGTACTCCTTGGCCAGCGCCTTGCTCAGGCCGATCAGTCCGGCCTTGCTAGCCACGTAGTTCGCCTGTCCGGGGTTGCCGGTCAGGCCGACCACGCTGGCGATGTTGATGATCCGGCCCGAGCGGGCGCGCATCATGTGCTTGATCGCGGCGCGGCAGGCGATGAAGGCGCTCGACAGGTTCGTCTGGATGACGGCGTCCCAGTCCTCGTCCTTCATGCGGATGGCGAGGGTGTCACGGGTGATCCCGGCGTTGTTGACCAGCACGTCCAGGCGGCCCATCTCCTTGATGACCGTCTCGACGAGCGTTCCGGCGTTGGCGGGCACGGTCAGGTCGGCGCCGAACACCTCGGCGCGCACGCCGGCAGCGCGGGCCTCGTCGGCGACCTTGTGGGCCTCGTCGGCGTTCCGGCCGTAGTGGACGGCGACATCGAAGCCGTCCTGCGCGAGTTTGAGGGCCATGGCGCGGCCCAGGCCACGGCTGCTGCCGGTAATCAGGGCGACTTTACGGGGGGTTTCGGTCATGGGTGGGTTCTCCGGTGGGGCGGGTGAATTACAGCGTGAAGTCCTGCACCTGCGCGGCCGTGCCGACGTTGATGGTGCGGGCGTCGGGCAGGATGCGCCTGACGAGGCCGGTCAGGACGGTGCCGGGACCGAACTCGATGAACACGTCCGCGCCGGCCGCCGCGAGGGCCTGGATGGTCTCGACCCAGCGGACCGCACCTGTGATCTGGTCGGTCAGCAGCCCCGGCAGGGCGGTCGGGTCGGTGTTCGGCTGGGCGGTCACGTTCGCGTACACCGGGAAGGCGGGCGGCGCGAACGCGGTCGTCTGGAGGTCCGGGGCGAGGCCGCTGGCGGCGGGGTCCATGAGGGGGCAGTGGAAGGGCGCACTGACCTTCAGGGGAATGGCTTTCAGGCCGCGTGCCTTGAGGGCGGCGTTCGCGGCTTCCACGCCTTCTTTCGTGCCGCTGATGACGGTCTGGGTGGGCGCGTTGAAGTTGGCGGGCTGCACGCCGTCGGTGGCGGCGCAGACCTCCTGGACGACGGCCGGGTCTCCCATGACGGCGCTCATGGCTCCGGCTCCGACGGGCACGGCGGCCTGCATCAGTTCGCCGCGCCGGCGGGTCAGGCGCAGGGCGTCCCCGAGGCTCAGGGCGTCGGCGGCGACCAGCGCGGAGTACTCGCCCAGCGAGTGCCCGGCCGCGAAGGCGGGGGTCAGGCCAGTCTGCGCCCGCCACGCACGGTAAGCAGCGACGCTGGCGGCCACCAGCGCGGGCTGCTGGTTGGCGGTCAGGGTCAGGTCGTCCAGTGGGCCGGACTCGATCAGGGCGCGCAGGCCCGGCAGGACGTGCTCGACCTGCGTGTACACCTCGGCGGCCTCGGGGAACGCGGCGGTCAGGTCGGTGCCCATGCCGACGCTGTGGCTGCCCTGACCGGGGAACAGAGCAGCGATCTTCATGCGCTCACCCCGGCGTGCGGTGCGGGCTTCAGGCTGGGTGCGCCGTCCCACCACTTCATGGTGCCCGCCACCCAGCTCAGGCCGCCGCCGAAGGCGATCAGCAGCAGTTGCTGGCCGTCCTGAACGCGGCCGTCCTGCACGGCCTCGTCGAGGGCCATGGGCACGGTCGCGGAACTGGTGTTGCCGTAGCGGTCGAGGTTCACGACGGCGCGCTCCATGGGCAGCCCGAAGCGGTCCATGGCCGCCTCGATGATGCGCACGTTCGCCTGGTGCGGAATGACCCAGTCCACGTCGGCGCTGGTCAGGCCGCTCTTGGCGAGGACCTGCGCGCCGCTCTCGCCCAGCACGCGCACCGCGAACTTGAAGACCTCGCGGCCGTTCATGCCGACCGAGTGGCCCATGTCGAAGCCGCCGGGCAGGGTGGGGGCCACGCAGCGCAGGTAGAGGCTGGACCCGCCGTTGCCGTCGGCGCCCATCACGAATTCCTGGAAGCCGTACCCGGCGGGGACCGGGCCGACCACGGCGGCGCCCGCGCCGTCCCCGAACAGGATGGCGGTGTTGCGGTCGTCCTGGTCCACGATCTTGCTGAGGGCCTCGGCGCCCACGACGAGCACGCGGCGGGCCGCGCCGCTCATGATCAGGCCCTGCGCGACGCTCAGGCCGTACACGAAGCCGCTGCACGCGGTGCTCAGGTCGAAGGCGGCCGCGCCGACCAGACCGACCTGCATGCCGATCAGGGCGGCGGTCGAGGGCATCAGCGCGTCGGGGCTGACGGTGGCGCAGATGATGGCGTCCACGCCCTGGAGGGCCTGTGGGTCGCGTTCCAGCATGTTGCGTACGGCCATGACGCCCACGTCGGACGTGAACTGTTCCGGCGCGGCGAAGCGGCGTTCGCGGATGCCGGTGCGGGACTCGATCCAGTCGGCGTTGGTCTCCATGCGGGCCTCGAATTCCGCGTTGGGCACCACGCGGTCCGGGACGTACATGCCCAGCGCGGTGATGCCGAGGCTGGGGCGGGCGGAGGGGTCACTCATGCCCGCACGCTAACATTCTTTGAACGGCCGTTCAATGAATTCGGTACAGAGTTCAACCGCCCGGAACCCGGCCAGTCCGACGGCTCCGTCCGTGCCGCCTTCACCGGTCAGCGGTCACGTTCAGCCGCTCCCGTCGTCGGACACGGCCGGCAGCGTCAGGTGAAACGCCGATCCCTGCCCCGGCTCGGACGTCACCCACAGGCGGCCCCCGTGCTGCGCGACGATCTTCTCGCAGATCGCCAGCCCCAGCCCGCTGCCCTCGAACTGATCACGGATATGCAACCGCTGGAACATCTCGAAGATCCGCTGGTGGTACTCCGGCGCGATCCCAATCCCGTTGTCCTGCACGCTCACACGCCAGAACGCCCCCTCCCGCTCCGCGCGGACCGACACCAGCGGCGCGCGGTCCGGCGCCCGGAACTTCAGCGCGTTCCCGATCAGGTTCTGGAACAGCTGAGCCAGACGCGACGCGGCCCCCAGCACCACCGGCAACTCGCCCAGCTCCACCTGCGCGTCCGCCTCGACCCGCGCCGCTTCCAGCCGCGCCAGCGCCTCCTGCACCACCTCGCGCAGCGGCACGGGCGACGGCAACGGCCGCTCGCCGTTCAGGCGCGAGAACACCAGCAGGTCGTTCACCAGCGTCTGCATCCGCTCGGCGCCCTTCTGCACGGTCTGGAGGTACATCTCGGCGCGTTCGTCCAGCCGGTCACCGTAACGGTGGGCCAGCAGGCCCGCGTAGGAACCCACGGTCCGGATCGGTTCCTGCAGGTCATGACTGGCGATATACGCGAACCTCTCCAGTTCGGCGTTGCTGCGCGACAGCTCCTGGTTGGCGCGCAGGATATCGCCCTGCAACGCCACCTGATCGGTGATATCCGACACCACCGCCACCGCCCCGAACACCTGCCCGTCGCGGCGCAGCGGAGCCGCCGCCACCCGCACCACGCGGTCCTCACCGGTCCGCATGTGCCGCAGCCGCACGTCCTGCCGCACCGCCTCGCCCCGCAGCGCCCGCACGAACGGCGTCTGCTCCGGCGGGAGCGGCGCGCCGGTCTCCAGATCACGGTTCTGCAGTTGCACGCTCAGGTCGATCACCGACCGGCGCAACTCCTCCATGCTGCCGAACCCCACGATGTCCAGCGCCGGGCGGTTGGCCCGCTGGATGCCGCTCAGGTCGCCCACGTACACGGCGTCCGGCATGCTGGCCAGGACGGTGTTCAGTTCCAGCGTCTGGCGTTCGCTGTGATCCAGCGCCTCGCGCAGCTCGCGGGTGCGGGCCTCCACACGCGCCTCGAGTTCGGCGGAGTACGCCTGCTCACGCTCCAGCGCCTCGCGCCGCAGCTGCGAGAGCTTCAGGTTCGCGTTCACCTTCGCCAGCAGCTCCCGCGCGCTGAACGGCTTGACCAGGTAATCGTCCGCCCCGGACTGCAACCCCTGCACGCGCGCCTCCTCGCCCGCGCGGGCCGAGAGCATGATCACCGGCAGGTCACGGGTCGCGGGCGACTCCCGCACCGCCGCGAGCAGGCCCAGTCCGTCCAGGCGGGGCATCATCACGTCCGTGACCATCAGATCCGGCAGGCGGCCGCGAATCGCTTCGAGCGCCTCCAGGCCGTCGCGCGCCACCTGAACGTCATGGTGCGGCTCCAGCAGCCGCTGCAGGTACTCGCGCAGGTCGGCGTTGTCGTCCACGATCAGCACCTGCCGCCGCTCGGTGGGTTGCGCCGGACCGTCCGGCTCAGGGTCGGCCAGCGGTGCGGGCGCGCTGGGCAGCCAGCGCAGCGCCTCCTCCACGAACGGCAGGGCGCCCTGCGTGCTGGGCTGCTCCCCGGTGGGCGCCGCGACCCGGTCCGGCGGCAGGTGGGCCGAACCGAACGGCAGGCGCAGCGTGAAGGTCGTGCCGCGCCCCTCCTCGCTGCTGGCCTCGATGGTCCCGCCGTGCAGCAACACGATCTCACGCACCAGCGCCAGCCCGATCCCGCTGCCCTCGAACGACCGCCCCCGCTGCCCCTCGACCCGGTGAAAGCGTTCGAACAGACGCTCCACCTCGGCCGCCGGAACGCCCACGCCGGTGTCCTGCACGGCCAGGACCACGTGGCGGTCCTCGGCGCGCAGCGTCACGGCCACCTCGCCCTGAAGGGTGAACTTGAAAGCGTTGGACAGCAGGTTCAGCAGCACCTTCTCCCACAGGTCCAGGTCCACGTACACCGGGGCGGGCAGCGACTCCAGCTCCACCCGGAACGCCAGGCCCGCGCGGTTCATGGCCGACCGGAAACTGCTGGTCAGATCGGCGTTGAGCGCCACGAAATCCGTGGGAACGAACCGCGCCTGCGCCCGGCCCGCCTCCAGCCGCGAGAAATCCAGCAGGCTGTTCACCAGCCGCAGCAACCGCAGGCTGTTGCGGTGCGCCATGCTCAGCGTCTGCTGCTGCTGCGCGCTCAGTTCGCCCTGCTCGCCGGTCAGCAGGTCCTCCAGCGGCCCCAGCATCAGGGTCAGGGGCGTGCGCAGCTCGTGGCTGGCGTTCGCGAAGAAAGCCGTCTTGGCGCGGTCCAGCTGCGCCAGCACCTCGGCCCGCTGCCGCTCCTGCTCGTAGGCGGTCACGCTGGTCAGCGCGGACGCCAGCTGCGTCACGCACAGGTCCAGGAAACTGCGGTAGGCGTCGTCCAGCGGCCGGTAAGGGTTCAGGCCCACGATCAGCACCCCGGCCGGCAGGGTCATGCCCGGCTGAATGATCGGCAGGGTCAGGCTGCGCAGCGGCGGGCGGTCCCAGGGGCCGCGCGGAACGTCCGGCCACCCCTGAAGGTCCTGCAGCTGCGCCGGCACCGCGCCGGACAGGACCGGAGCCACCACCCACGGCGCCGGCTCCTGCTGACCGGACTCCCCCTGCGGACCGATCACTCCGGGCGCCAGCGCATGGTCGGCCCCCACACCGAACCGCAGCGCGCAGCGCAGCTCGGCCGTGTCGCGCTCCTGGGCGGGCAGGTAGGCCAGCGCGAACGGCAGATCCTGCGGTTCGTCCTGCAGTCCGGCGTGCAGCGCGCGGAAGACCTCGTCAGTGGTGCGCGCGCCGTTCAGGCGGGACGACAGACTTCCCAGCACCCGCAGCCGCCGCTCGCCCACGACCCGTTCGCTCTCCTCGGTCACCACGCACAGCATGCCGGTCACGGCGCCGGTATCGTCGGCCAGCGGGGAGTACGAGAACGTGTGGTACGTCTCCTCGGTGTACCCGCTGCGTTCCAGGAACAGCAGCAGGCCCTCGTCCCAGGTGGCGTGCCCCTCGGACAGCACCTGCGAGATGCGCGGCCCGATGTCCTTCCAGATTTCGGCCCACACCACGTCCGAGCGGGCCCCCAGCGCCCACGATCCCTTCACGCCCAGCGTCGGCAGGTAGGCGTCGTTGCAGAAGAAGGTCAGGTCCGGACCCCACGCCATCCACATCGCGAAACGCGAGGTCAGCATGATCCGCACGGCCGTCTTCAGGCTCTGCGGCCACTGGTGAGGAGGTCCCAGGGTGGTGCGAGTCCAGTCCAGCGCCAGCATCCGCCGCGCCATCTCCCCACCCCCCGCGAACAGGCCCTGGGTAAGGTCAAACTCTCCGGAAGGTTTCGACATGAGCAACGAGGAGCATACGGGATTTCACCCTGCGCCACGCCATGTGATCAATGGTGCGGACACTTTCAAAAGGTGCAAGGAAGAGGTCTCCTGTACGGTGAAGTTGAAACGACACCACCGAAAGGAGACCTGACCCATGTTACCCCTGCTGCTGCTCTTCCTCGGACTCCCAGCCCACCAGACCCGCTTCTTCGCTCACCTCATTCCCCTCTGGCAAGCCATTCCAGGCCGGGTCAACGCCAGGAACTTCAGCCGCTACAGCGAGTGGGACGAGCGCACCTTCCGCCGATGGATGCACAAGACGCTGCCCTGGGATGAACTCCACTGGGGACTGGTGCGACTCCTGATTCGCTGGGGGGTCCTCGGTTCACGGTTCATCCTGGCCATCGACGCCAGTTTCATCCCCAAGTCAGGCAAGAAAACCGAAGGGCTCGGGGCGTTCTGGAACGGCTCGCAGAGCCGTTCCGACACCGGACTGGAGTTGTCCTGCCTGGCCCTGATCAGCCTCACCGGCCAGCATGCCTTCCCGCTGGACATCCGTCAGACCCGGCCCAAACAGGACCGGGCAGATCGCCTCGAACAGTATCTGGAGCAACTGAAAGACGTCTTCACCCAGCGACGCGCTTGGCTGTCCGGCCATCTGCGCGCGGTCGTGGCTGACGGCCAGTACGCCAAGAAGATGTTCATGGACGCCGTCCATGCCGAGAAGATCGCTTTCGTCACCAAGCTCCAGTCGAATGCCAACCTGCTCTACCCGTTCACTGGCGCGCATCCCACACGCCGGGGTGCCCGGCGGAAGTGGGGTGGCAAGGTCGATTTCAAAGATTGGAGCGGGTGGCAGAGCGTTCCGGGTGACGCTCAGGAGCGGGTGTGGACGCGGGTGGTGTGGGCCCCTCACTTCGGCCGCTTTCTGCGGGTGGTGGTGATCGAGCGTCTTGATCGGAAGGGTCAGGTGAAGGCCCATGTGGTGCTGTGCAGCACGGACACGACCATGCCGGCACAGGAGATCCGGGCGCTGTACAGCGCCCGGTTCCAGCTGGAGTTCGTCTTCCGTGATGCCAAGCAGTTCGCGGGGCTGACGACCTGCCAGCTCCGGTCGACGACGGGGCTGGAGAATCACTGGAACGCCGCGTGTTTTGCGCTTTCGTTGGGTCGTGCGGAGTACCTACTGGAGCGGTCTGCCCGTACGGGCAGACCGGCTGATGTGGTGCCGTTTTCGTACGAGGACGTGAAGCGGCGCGCGTTTAACCGGCTGTTCGCCTCGCGAATTCTGGCCAATCTGGGTCTTTCACGGCGATTCGTTGAATTGGAGGAACATCCGTCCAGGCCGCTGGATCTCGGCGTCAAAGCTGCTTGAACCTGTCCGCACCATTGGTGATAAGGGTTCCGATTGAATGGCTTGCAAAGCCGTTCAATCCGAGCGGATGCGAGTAGGAGGGAAACGGGTTCCGGGCGTGGAGTTGGCAACCCGGCGCCCTTCCGGGTTGTCAACGAAACAGACGGAACCCGATGATAAGGGTTCCGTCTGTTTCGCTGGCCGGAACATCACCGATCTGGCAGTTCCACGCCCGGAGTTCAGGGGAGCCGCCAACCGCCACCAGCGTCCCCACAGGCCCGCAAGGAAAGCAGGGGGTGCAACGCCCTGTGCGGACGTTGCACCCCCTGCCCCGTGCGGCGCTCCTGACACGGAGTCCGCCGGTTATTCTCGCGCTCTGCAGAGCAACGAGTCGCCTTCGCTATTACTCGGCGCTGCTGGCCTCGTCACTGCTGGCGTCGCCGGCAGTGGCCTCGCTGCCCTTGGACAGCTGCGCGATGGCCTGCTGCAGCGCCTTCTCGCGCGTCAGGCTGATGTAGTACGAGTTGATGCCGTTCGGCCCGAGCTGCTTGCTCAGGTCGGCGGGGCTCAGGCCGTTCGCCTGCGCCAGGGCCGTCATGGTCTGGTTGAACTCGGCGTCGCTGACCTGAACGTTCAGGTCCTCGGCCAGTTTCTCCAGGGCCAGGTCGCGCTTCACGCGGGTCTCGGCGTTCTTGCCCAGGTCGGCCATGAACTCGTCGAGCTTGCCCTGCTCCTTCATGAAGGCCTCGTACTCGCCCCACTTGACGCCCTGGCGGCCCAGGTCATCCTGGATCTCGGCCTGCATGGACTCGCGGCGGCGGTCCAGCAGCGCCTGGGGAATGTCGGCCGTCATGCCGGCGACGAGGTGATCGATGAACTCCTCGCGGCGGGCCGCCTCGCCTTCCTGGGTGGCGCGGCGTTCCAGCTCGGCCTTCAGGTCGGTGCGCAGGCGCTCCAGGGAGTCGAAGTTCAGGCTCTTGGCGAACTCGTCGTCCAGTGCCTGCAGCTTCTTGGTCTTCACGTCCACGATCTTCACGGTGACGGTGTGCTCGGCGTGCTCGTGGTCGCCGTGCTGGTGGGCGGGCACGGTGATCTCGACGGTGTCACCCTTGTTCTTGCCCAGCAGCGCGTCGCGCACGTGCGCCTCGGCGACGTCCAGGTACACGGGGTACGTGCCGCCGTCCTCGCCCTGCTCCTCGATGGTCACCTGATCGCTGGCCTCGATGGCGCGGTCGGCGTCGTCGAAGGTCGCGTTGCGCTCCTGCAGGTCGCTCAGGGTGCGGTCCAGGACCTCGTCGGTGATCTCGGGCGCGGCGGCGCTGAGGCTCAGGCCGCTCCAGTCCGCGAGTTTCACTTCGGGGTAGGTCTCGCCCTTGACGGTGAACTCGAACGCCTGACCGCTCTTGAGGGGCTGCGGGTCGATGTTGGCGTCCACGAGGCTGAGCTTCAGTTCACGGGCAGCCTGGGAGTAGTGGGTTTCCAGCAGACGGTCACGCACTTCCTGCTCGACGTAACCCTTCCCGACGCGGCCCTCGATGACCTTGCGGGGCGCCTTGCCGGGGCGGAAACCGGGGACGCGCACGTCGCGCGCCAGTCCGGCCCACACCTGGTCGTATGCGCGGTTCACTTCGGCGGCCGGCACCGACACCTTGAATTCCACCTTGTTGCCTTCTCTGCTGATCAGCTCTGCCATTGGGTCTCCCGTCTGCGTGTCCGGACCTGCGCCCCACAGGGGGGCGGCGGTCAGGGACGCGTTCCTCTGTTGATTCTGCCGTGCCGCTTGCGGCCCCACCGGGGCGGGGCCGCGCGACATGCCGCCAAGCATCATAGTGCATTTGGCCGCGCCTGCCCCAGCGAAGGCGCACGCGCAGGCCGGCTCCCCCGCAAGGAAGGAGCCGGCCTGCGCTGTGGTGCGAGGAAAGGGACTTGAACCCTCACTCCCTACGGGAACCAGATCCTAAGTCTGGTGCGTCTACCAGTTCCGCCATCCCCGCGCACCGCCGTTTTGTAATAAAAGAATTCCGGCCCGCCGCATCGCTGCTGTGGGCCGGAAGGTGTGGGGTGGATTAGGGGACTTGAACCCCCGGCCTCCGCTTCCACAGAGCGGCGCTCTAACCAACTGAGCTAAACCCACCGTATCTCTGCCCACGTCCTGTCAGGCCCACACAGCTTAAAGGCGTGGGGGCGATGTGTCAATCCCGCCCCCACGCCGCGCCGCTCAGGGCAGGGTCTTCAGGTAGGCGTGCAGGGCGTCCAGCTGCGCCTGGGTGGGAGGCGCGCCGTCCAGACCGGCAGCCGCGAAGCGCGGCATCACCGCGCCCAGGGTGCGGCCGTCGGGGGTCCGGCCCTCCAGAACGGCCTGCGTGAAGTCGGCGCCGCTCCAGGCGGCCGAGGCGCGCAGGGCCGGGCCGAGCGCGCCGCCGGCGTCCGCGCCGTGGCAACCGGCGCAACTGGCGGCGTACAGGGCGCCGCCGTCGGGGACGGTGCCGGTGGCGGCCGTGACGACCGCGCCGCCCCCGGTGCCGGCCAGCCGTTCGCCCGCCTGGTACGCGGCGGTGCCGAGCGCGGCCGCCAGCGCCAGCACGGCGACGAGGGCCGTGACCTGCCGGCGGGTGAACCAGCGGTCCTCGGGGCCGGGGCGGGGGCTGCCGGGGTGGGGGCCGCTCACCAGAGCCTCTGGCCGGGAATGAACTGGTAGTTCGCGAGCATCGGGGCGATCACCGGGCCGTACACCAGGATCACCAGCACCAGCGCGGCGAAGGTCAGGGCCAGCAGCGGTTCAGTGCGGCGCACCAGCAGGCTGGCCCCGCGCAGGTTCTCCCCGGCGGGGCTGATGGCCTCGCTGACCGGGATGGGTGTGCTTTCCGGGTCGTCCAGGCGGGGCGAGAGCAGCGTGCGGATCAGGACGGTGTAGAACAGCACCGACGCGACGAACAGCACGCCGCCGCTGATCGCGGTCAGGAGTTTCGGCAGGGCGATGTTCATGCTGTCGTACGCCGCCTGCTGCGCCGCGGCGCTCACCTGCGCGCGCCGGGGCACGCCCGCCAGTCCCTGCCAGTGCATGCCGAGCGCGAACAGCATCATGCCGCCGAACCACCACCACACCGATGCGAGCGCCAGACGCGGCGAGAACAGGCGTTTGCCGGTCAGGTGCGGCACCAGCCAGAACATCACGCCCATGAACGTCAGGGTGGTCGCGGTGCCCACCGTGATGTGAAAGTGACCGGGAATCCAGGCGGTGTTGTGCACGACCGGCGCGAAGGCCATGGAGGCGTTCACGATGCCGCCCGCCCCGCCGAAGATGAATGACACCATGGCCAGGACCTGCGCGGTCATGCTGGCGTTCCCCCACGGCAGGCGGCGCACCCAGCCGACCAGACCCCGGCCCCCGTGGGCGCGGGCGGCGTCCTCGAGGGACGCGGCGGCGCTGAAGGCCGTCAGGAGGCTGGGCACGGCCACCAGGAACGTCAGGAACATGTGAATGACCTTCCAGGTGTTCTGCACGTTCGGGTCGGCGTACTGGTGGTGCAGGCCGACCGGCACGCTGAACACCAGGAACATCGCGAAGGCCAGGCGCGTCAGGCCCTCGCTGGCCATGCGGCCGCCCGCCTGCCGGGGCAGGAACGCGTACCACGAGATGTACGCGGGCAGCAGCCAGAAGTACACGATGGGATGCCCGGTCCACCAGAACAGCGTGCGGGCCAGCAGCGGGTCCACGCCACGCGTGAGGCCCAGCGACCAGGGAATCAGCATGACCACGACCTCGGTCACCAGTCCCAGAGCCGCCACGATCCACATCAGCCACGTGGCGACGCTCATGTACGTCACGACGGGCGTCACGCGGCCCGGGTGGGCGCGTTTCCAGCTCAGCCACAGCCCCACGACCTGCCCGGCCACCAGCAGGCTCGCGGCGACCATGACGGCCGCGCCGATGTAGAACACGGGGCTGCCTTCCAGCGGCGGGTAGAAGGTGTACAGCACGGTCGCGTCGTTCATCAGGAGCGGGACGGCAGCCGTGAGCAGCCCGGCGGTCATGGTCAGGTACGTGAACCACGCAAAGCGCATGTTCGGGCGGACGTTCAGGTCGCGGGCCGGGAGGTACAGCATCCAGCCGCTGATGAAGAACTGCGTGAACACCAGCGCGTTCAGCACGCCGTGCAGCGTCAGGCCCTGGTAGTAGGACTTGATCAGCACCCTGAGCAGCGGGAACTCGTACACGTTCACGCCGCCGTAGTTCAGGGCCTGCAGCGGCCCCAGCAGCACGCCGATCATCAGGGCCAGGAAGGCCGTGACCGCGTAGTACTGCGTCAGTTTCTTCAGGCTGGTCAGGGTGGCGCTGTCCAGGCCGGGCAGCGCCGGGCTGGAAGTCGGTCGGGACGGAAGGGCCGTGGTCATGGGGTCTCCGTGGGCGCTTCGACGATGAAGCGGGTGATCATGTTGTGGTGCCCGGCGCCGCAGTACTCGTTGCAGATGACGTGCTGCTCGCCGGGGTGGCGGAAGGTCACGGTGAGTGAGGCGACGTGGCCGGGCAGGATCTCCACGTTGACGTTCGTGCCGGTCACCTGGAAGCCGTGCACGACGTCGGTGGCGGTCACGTGCAGCGTGACGGGCACGCCTGCCGGGACGCGCAGCACCGCCGGCTGGAACGTGAAGCCCCCGGCCACGAGGTAGGCGTCCAGGGTGCCCCGGTCGTTCATGACCGGCTGCCCGGCGCGGTCCACCACCAGTCCTGGTTTCGCGAAGGGCGTGGCGGCCAGTTGCGCGGGGTCCACGCGGCCCTTCACGATCGGCCCCTCGTGCGCGTGGCCGGTCCCGGCGCTCAGCAGCGGGTACGTGCCGCTGATCAGGCTGGCGATCACACCCACGAACAGCAGAACCGTCATGACGACCGCGATGCCCAGCCACGCCGTCTCGTAGCGTTCCAGGGTGTGGTGGTCCAGACGGGGGGCGGGGTCGGCGCCGCTCACGCGCGCCCCTGCAACACGCCCAGCACCAGCATCCACAGGCCCAGGATGCTCAGCAGCAGCGTGAGGACCACGACCAGCGTGCCGCGCGGGGCCGCGCCGCGCTCCTCGGGGGGCGGAACACTCACCGCGCGCCGTCCGGGGCGGCGGCCAGCGCGGCGGCCGGGCTGGTCGCCGCGTAATCGCGCAGCACGTCGCTGACGGTCACGACCCCCACCACGCGTCCCGCCGCGTCGATCACGGGCAGCGCGCCCACGCGGTGCAGGAGCATGGTGTGCGCCGCGTCGCGGGCGTCCGCGTCGGGGGTGGTGGTCAGGACCGAGCGGCGCATCACGTCGGCGACCGTCACGGCGGCCAGCCGCGTGGTGGCCTCCCAGGGGGACAGGCTGGACACGCGGCTGGGCATCGCCTCGCGCAGGTCGCGGTCGGTGACGATCCCGGCCAGCGTGTCGCCCGCCACGATCGGCAGGCGCCGGATGCCGTGCGACCGCATCAGGTGCGCGGCGTCCAGCAGGGAGAGGGTGGGAACAGCCGTGATCACCGGGGTACTCATCAGGTCAAGAACTCGCATGGGAAACCTCCATGCCTGGAGGGTCCGGCGAGGGCATTACCGGCGCGTTACCGGGGCATTACGGGAACGGGCGACCATGCGGGCCACGCGCCGGCCCATGCGGAAGGCCCGCACAGGCGCGTGCGCCGACATCGGCCAGGGCGCGGGAAGGGGGCGCAGCAGTCGGTGACGCAGGTCGGTACGTGAGGCCGTGGGGCCGTCAATCATACGGATTCCGTTTGTTTCGCTGACAATCCGGAACTTCACCGGATTGCCAGCTCCACGTCCGGAACCCGTTTCTCTCCTTCTCGCCTCCGCTCGGATTGAACGGGCTTTGCAGCCCATTCAACCGGAGTCGCGTCAGTCGCGGGAGCCGGCCGGTCGGAACGGGGTGTCCACGCAGGGCAGCTCGCCCCCTTTCAGGCGCTCGGCGAAGGCCACGGTGTCCGCCATGGGCGTGTCGCCGATCTCGGTGGCCAGGAACGCCCGGTAGCGGCGGTAGTGTTCGGTGGCGGCGTAACGGTCCCTGGTCATGGCGAGGCAGGCCATCAGGCGCTGGTGGTGGTCCTCGCCGATCAGGGGGTCGGTCGCGGCGGCCCGCACGAGTTCCTGCGCCGCCAGCGGGCATTCGTGCGCGTCGCAGTGCAGCCGCGCCAGGGTCAGGTGGGCTTCCACGACGGCCGCGCGGTGCGCCTGCCGGGCCTCCTGCACCCAGTCGCCGTTCAGGTGCGGCAGGTACTCGCCGTCCGCGCTGGCCAGGGCGCGGCGCAGCAGTTCCTCACGTTCGCGTGGGGGGCCGGCCTGCCGCGCGCCGCGCAGCGCGTCGTGTAGGGTGGCGGTGTCGCTGGCGGCCAGCAGGTCCGGGTGCAGCGCGTAGCGGCCGCCGCTCTCGGTGACGGCGTCCGCGCGGCCCAGCGCGTGGCGCAGGCGGTGCAGCGTCACCCGGAACCGGTTCAGGGCGGCGGGCGTGTCGTCCAGGTCCCACAGGTCGCGCAGCAGGTCGTGGCGGTAGCGGCCGTCCGGGTGGGCGTGCAGGTACCACAGCAGTTCCCCGGCGCTGCGGGCGGGCCACACGACGGCCGCGCCGTTCACGAGCACTTCCGCCTGCCCCAGCGTGCGCAGCAGCCAGGTGGGCGCGGGAGCAGGATCGGCGTGGGACTGGGGGGCACTCATACGACCTCCGGGGAATGAACGAACTGTAAGTATCCTGACAGGTTCTGCGGGGCCGGCGTGTGATCTGCACTGCCCTTGCCCGCCCGGAGCGGTAGTGTGTCGTCACATGAATTTCAATCTGCCAGAGGACCTGCGCGAGGTGCAGGCGACCGTCCGTGATTTCATGCTGTCGCGCGTGGAACCCAGAGCGCACGAGATCGAGGAGACGAACAGCGTCCCCCCGGAACTGCTGCGCGAGGCCGCCGGGCTGGGCCTGTTCGGCCTGAGCATCCCCGAGGAGTACGGCGGGGTGGGCCTGGGCGCGCTGGGCCGCTGCGCCGCGTACGAGGCGCTCGGCATAGGCCACATGGGCTTCGGCGGCGTGATCAGCGCGCACGCCAGCATCGGCACCAGCGGCCTCGTGAAACTGGGCACGCCCGAGCAGAAGGCCCGCTTCCTGCCGCGCATGGCGACCGGCGAGTGCGTCGCGGGCTTCGCCATCACGGAACCCAGTTCCGGCAGCGACGCCGCGAACATCCGCACCCGCGCCGAGAAAAAAGGCGACGTGTACGTCCTGAACGGCACCAAGCACTACATCAGCAACGCGCCCATCGCGGGCCTGCTGACCGTCATCGCCATCACCGACCCCAGCCAGGGCACCAGAGGCATGAGTGCCTTCCTGGTCGAACCGCAGACCACGCCCGGCGTGAGCATCGGCAAGATCGACGAGAAGATGGGCCAGAAAGGCGCCCTGAGCGCCGAAGTCATCTTCCAGGACGCCGAGATCCCGGCCGCGAACCTGCTGGGCCCCGAACACCTGGGCTACCGCGAGGCGCTGGGCATCCTCACCAACGGCCGCGTCGGCATCGCCGCGCGCAGCACGGGCGCCATGCAGCGCCTGCTGGACCTCTCGGTCGCGCACGCCAAGGCCCGCGAGCAGTTCGGGAAGCCCATCGCGGAATTCCAGGCGGTGCAGTTCATGCTGGCCGAAATGGAAATCGCCGTGCAGACCAGCCGCGTCCTGTGGCAGAAAGTCGCGTGGATGGTCGACGAGGGCCAGGACGTGCGCCGCATGGCCAGTGTGGCCAAGTACCACGCTACCGAGGCGCTCTCGCAGGTGGCCGACAAGGCCGTGCAGGTCGCGGGCGGCATGGGCTACATGAAAGACAGCCCCGTCGAACGCTACTACCGCGACCAGCGCCTGCTGCGCATCTACGAGGGCACCAGCGAAATCCAGAAGATCATCATTGCGGGCGACCTGCTGCGGTAAGCCATACGGATTCCGTTTGTTTCGCTGACAATCCGGAACTTCACCGGATTGCCAGCTCCACGTCCGGAACCCGCCCTGCTCCCACTCTGCGGGGCAGCTCTACGAGTCGCATCCGCTCGGATTGAACGGTCTTTGCAGCCCATTCAATCGGAGTCCGTATCAGCCAATGGTGCGGACACTTTCAAAAGGTGCAAGGAAGAGGTCTCCTGTACGGTGAAGTTGAAACGACACCACCGAAAGGAGACCTGACCCATGTTACCCCTGCTGCTGCTCTTCCTCGGACTCCCAGCCCACCAGACCCGCTTCTTCGCTCACCTCATTCCCCTCTGGCAAGCCATTCCAGGCCGGGTCAACGCCAGGAACTTCAGCCGCTACAGCGAGTGGGACGAGCGCACCTTCCGCCGATGGATGCACAAGACGCTGCCCTGGGATGAACTCCACTGGGGACTGGTGCGACTCCTGATTCGCTGGGGGGTCCTCGGTTCACGGTTCATCCTGGCCATCGACGCCAGTTTCATCCCCAAGTCAGGCAAGAAAACCGAAGGGCTCGGGGCGTTCTGGAACGGCTCGCAGAGCCGTTCCGACACCGGACTGGAGTTGTCCTGCCTGGCCCTGATCAGCCTCACCGGCCAGCATGCCTTCCCGCTGGACATCCGTCAGACCCGGCCCAAACAGGACCGGGCAGATCGCCTCGAACAGTATCTGGAGCAACTGAAAGACGTCTTCACCCAGCGACGCGCTTGGCTGTCCGGCCATCTGCGCGCGGTCGTGGCTGACGGCCAGTACGCCAAGAAGATGTTCATGGACGCCGTCCATGCCGAGAAGATCGCTTTCGTCACCAAGCTCCAGTCGAATGCCAACCTGCTCTACCCGTTCACTGGCGCGCATCCCACACGCCGGGGTGCCCGGCGGAAGTGGGGTGGCAAGGTCGATTTCAAAGATTGGAGCGGGTGGCAGAGCGTTCCGGGTGACGCTCAGGAGCGGGTGTGGACGCGGGTGGTGTGGGCCCCTCACTTCGGCCGCTTTCTGCGGGTGGTGGTGATCGAGCGTCTTGATCGGAAGGGTCAGGTGAAGGCCCATGTGGTGCTGTGCAGCACGGACACGACCATGCCGGCACAGGAGATCCGGGCGCTGTACAGCGCCCGGTTCCAGCTGGAGTTCGTCTTCCGTGATGCCAAGCAGTTCGCGGGGCTGACGACCTGCCAGCTCCGGTCGACGACGGGGCTGGAGAATCACTGGAACGCCGCGTGTTTTGCGCTTTCGTTGGGTCGTGCGGAGTACCTACTGGAGCGGTCTGCCCGTACGGGCAGACCGGCTGATGTGGTGCCGTTTTCGTACGAGGACGTGAAGCGGCGCGCGTTTAACCGGCTGTTCGCCTCGCGAATTCTGGCCAATCTGGGTCTTTCACGGCGATTCGTTGAATTGGAGGAACATCCGTCCAGGCCGCTGGATCTCGGCGTCAAAGCTGCTTGAACCTGTCCGCACCATTGATCAGCCCTGATCTGTCCGCCACCAGCGCAGGAAGGCGGGCAGGCGTTCGCGCCACGCGGGTTCGTCGTGCCAGTGGCCCTCGCCGACGGTGAAGCGGGCCTCGCGGACGTGCGGGGCGAGCTGCGCGGTCAGGTCGCGGGCCAGCGTGATGACGTCCTGCGCGCCCTGCACGCTGCTCCCCTCGTGGTCGCCCATGTCCACCCACACGCGCGCCTGCGGGTCACTGCGCCCGGCGAGCCAGCGCAGGAAGGCGTGGTCGGCGGGCCACACGGCGGGACTGAACACGCCCAGCGTGCCGTACGTGCCGGGGTCGCGCAGGCCCGCGTACGCGGTGATCAGCCCGCCGAAGCTGGAGCCGGCCAGCGCGGTGTCCTGCGCGGGCACGAGACCGAAGCGGGCGTGCAGGTGCGGCAACAGGGTGTCCCTGATCCAGTCGGCGTACTCGTCCGCGCCGCTGGCGAAGTCGTTCAGTTCGAAGGGGAACGGCACGTAGCGGCGGTTGCGGTCGTGGTTCACGGGCAGCGCAGCGATGCGCACCGGGTGCCCGGCGTCTGCGAGGGCCTGCGCGGCCCCGGCAGCGTCCCAGCTCTCCCCGGCGAAGGTGGGGGCCTCGTCGAAGGCGTTCTGCCCGTCATGCAGGATCAGCAGCGGCAGCGGGCCGTCCTGTCCTGTGGGCCACCACAGGCGCACGGGCTGTTCCCCCCAGGGGGCTTCCAGCACGGTTTCCTCGCGCGGTGGGGCGCTGCGGGCGGGGCGGTCCAGCCCTCCCCTGGCGTCCTGCCAGCCAGCCACGTGCAGGTCGATGCCAGCGTCGCCGGTCACGACGTGCCGGTGGGGGGCGGCGCGGCCTCCCCAGGCGTCGCCTTCCTCGGTGACGGTGCCGTCGGGGTGGCGGGCGCGGACCTTGACGCTCAGCAGGGTGCCTTCCGGGTGCTCGCCCAGCAGTTCTCCGGCGGGGTCGAAGGTCCAGCCGGTGGGATCGCTGCTCCAGGCGCGGTGGTCGCCGGTCAGGAACACGGCGCTGCCGGTGGGCAGGGGCGGAAGGTGGGATATGCGCCAGCGCAGGCGTGCCATGCGGCGCAGCATAACGGGACCCGGCGCGCGGACGGCCAGCGCGCCGGCCAGCGCGTAGGTGGGGGGCCGCATGTGTGAACGCCCCATCAGCTTCCCGTGAGGGTTGTGTCAGGCTTGTGGGCGTAGGATTTCAGCGTGAAGCACAGGGAATAGGCCGTTCGGCGGAGGGGCGCGGCGCGCTTGCCGCAACTCCTCCAACTTGATATAGTGGCACTCAAGTTTCTTGGTATCGAGCACGCCAGGAACCCCGCATCTCAGCCAGACCCGACCGGGCCAAAGGAGTTCCGCATGCCCACCGAAACCCACACCCTGCCCAGCAACGTCCCCGTCTGCCCCGTCCGCGGCAGCGTCATCTACCCCACCATGGTCCAGCACATCGACGCCAGCCGCGCCATCTCCATCGGCGCGATCGAGGCGGCCATGGCCAGCGACAAGGTCATCCTGATCGTCTCGCAGAAAGACAAGGACATCGACGATCCCAAAGGCAGCGACCTGTACGACGTCGGCACCGCCTGCAACGTCCTGCGTGTCCGCAAGAACCCGGACGGCACCGTGCAGATGCTCGTGTCCGCCGTGGCCCGCGTGCGCGCCAGCAACTACACGCGCGGCGACCACCTCAGCGCCGACATCACGCTCCTGACCCCCGAACAGGGCGACACCGTGGAACTGCAGGCCCTGAGCCGCGAACTGCGCGAACGGTTCGAGGCCATCGCCTCGGGCGGCAAGATCACGGCTGAGAACGTGCAGACCATCGGCAACAAGGAAGACATCGGCGAGATGGCCGACCACATCGCCTTCAACCTCGACTTCAAACTTGAGGACAAGCAGGCGCTGCTGGAACTGCCCAGCCTGACCGCCCGCATCCGCAAACTGCTGACCCTGCTCGACACCGAACAGGAAGTGCAGGCCGTGCAGGCCAAGATCCGCGCGCAGGTGAAAGAAGAGATCGACAAGAACCAGCGCGAGTACTACCTGCGCGAGCAGATGAAAGTCATCCAGAAGGAACTCCAGGGCGGCGAGGACGGCGAGGAAGGCGACGAGGCCGAGCAGCTGCGCGCCAAGATCGACGCGCTGGGCCTGAAACCCGAGGTCAAGAAGGAAATCGACCGCGAGGTCAACCGACTGGCCCGCATGCACCCCGACGCCGCCGAGGCCAGCGTGATCCGCACGTACCTCACCTGGATCACCGAACTGCCCTGGAACGAACGCAGCGAGGACCAGCTGGACGTGGCCGCCGCCGCCGCCATCCTCGACGACGACCACTACGGCCTGGAGAAGGTCAAGGACCGCGTGCTGGAATTCCTGGCGGTGCGCCGACTGCGCAAGGAACGCGCCGCGCGCGGCGAACTGAGCGCCGAGGACGTGAACAAGGGACCCATCCTGGTGTTCACCGGCCCTCCCGGCGTCGGCAAGACCAGCATCGCGCAGAGCATCGCCAAGGCGCTGGGCCGCAAGTACGTGCGCATCGCCCTGGGCGGCGCGCGTGACGAGAGCGACATCCGCGGTCACCGCCGCACGTACATCGGCGCGATGCCCGGCCGCCTGATCCAGGGCATCCGCACCGCCGGCACCAAGAACCCCGTGATCCTACTCGACGAGGTCGACAAGCTCGGCAGCGGCTACCAGGGCGACCCCAGTGCCGCGCTGCTGGAAGTGCTCGACCCCGCGCAGAACCAGCACTTCACCGACCACTACATGGGCGTGGCCTTCGACCTGAGCGAGGTCATGTTCATCGCCACCGCCAACTACCCCGAGCAGATCCCCCCGGCCCTGATGGACCGCATGGAAGTCATCGACTTCTCCAGCTACATCGAGCAGGAAAAACTGGAGATCGCCAAACGCTACCTGCTGCCCCGCCAGCTGACCCAGAACGGCCTGAAAGGCAACCAGATCGCGTTCACGGACGCCGCGCTGGAAAAACTGATCAGCCACTACACCCGCGAGGCCGGCGTGCGTAACCTAGAACGCGAGATCGGCACGGTCGCCCGCAAGGTCGCCCGCCGCATCGCCACCGGCGAGACCAAACGCGCCAAGGTCACCGACAAGGAACTCGACCGCTACCTGGGGCAGGCCCGCCACACCCCGGAAACCGAGGGCAAGGAGGACACCGTGGGCGTCAGCACCGGCATGTTCTACACCCCGGTCGGCGGCGACATCCTGTTCGTGGAGACCAGCATCAGCCCCGGCAAGGGCCTGGTCCTGACCGGGCAGCTCGGTGACGTGATGAAGGAATCGGCCCGCGCCGCCCTGACGTACATCAAGAGCAACGCCGAACGCTTCCACATCGACAAGGCCCGCATCGACGACAGCGAGATTCACATTCACGTGCCGGCCGGCGCGATCCCCAAGGAAGGCCCCAGCGCCGGGGGCGCCATGGTCACCAGCCTCATCAGCGCCCTGACCGGCATTCCCGCCCGCCACGACGTCGCCATGACCGGCGAGATGACCCTGACCGGCCGCTACCTGCCCATCGGCGGCCTGAAAGAGAAGGTGCTGGGTGCGCGCCGCGCCGGGATCAAGCACATCATCATGCCCAAAGCGAACGAGAGCGACCTGCGCGACATCCCGGAGCACCTGCGCACCAGCATGCGCTTCCACCCCTGCGAGACCGTCGATCAGGTGCTCGACGTGGCCCTCGTGGGCGGCCTGAAAGCCCTGGAAACGCCCCGCGACGGCAGCGCGCCCGCCAAGCGCAAGAGCACCCGCCGCAGCGCCGACGCCCGCGCCTGAGCTGAACTGCCAGGCGCCGACGCCCTCCCCTGCCCCCACCCGCCCCGTGGCGCGGTGGGGGTTTTCCGTGTCGCGGGACCGTGCCGCCCGGCGCCGTCGCAGCGCGGTATCCTGCCAGTTGATGAGCGGTCCACTGACTTTCCTCGTGGCGAGCCCGCACCTGCGCGGCGGGGTCTTTGAACACGCCGTGATCCTGCTGCTGGAACACGACACCAAGGGCGCGATGGGATTGATCGTGAACGCCCCCATGACCCAGAGCGTCAGCGACCTGCTGCCCGACACGCCCGGACAACCCGACGCCGCCTGGCTGGGCGGCCCGGTGGACCCGACGCTCGGGTGGTGCCTGTACCCGCAACCCGTAGGCCTGGACGGCGAGATGCGGCTGACGGCGGAGCTGAACGTGTCCAGCAGCCTGGACGTGCTGCGCGCCGTGATGGCCTCGGGGCAGCGCTTCATGCTGGTCCTCGGGTACGCCGGGTGGGGCGCGGGGCAGCTGACCGAGGAAGCCCGCGAGGGCAGCTGGGTGTGGGTGGAGCAGGACACCCCGGAACTGCTGTGGGACGTGCCGGCCGGGGAGCGCTGGCAGGCGGCGCTGGACCGGCTGGGCGTGACGGCAGACACCATCATGCCGGGCGGCGCTCAGGCCTGAACTGGCCCTTGCACCAGCCCGGAACTGGCCCTGAACCGGGCCGGGTGTCTGGACAGGTGGGTGCCCCACACCCGGAGGACTTGCGCGGCATATGGGTGCGTGCTACTATCCCTCTCGCGCCGGAAACGGCCCGCCACAGGTATTCGGCAGTAGCTCAGTGGCAGAGCATCCGACTGTTAATCGGACGGTCGTTGGTTCGACCCCAACCTGCCGAGCCACGCAAAGCCCCCACTTCGGTGGGGGTTTTTCATGCCTGGTCCGGGCGGGCGCGCTCAGAGCAGGCGTCCCTGTTCCGGGCCGGGGTCGGGGGTCTGCACGGGCACGCCGTGGGCGTTCAGGGCCTCGCGCAGCTGGGGAATGTTGTGCAGCGCGTGGCCTTTGGTGGTGTTCTCGAACAGCACGTACAGTTCGCTCAGGTCCGGGGCGGCCAGGGCGATCTTCTGGGCCCACTCGTCCATCTCGGCGCGGGTGTAGCGGTAGTCGTGGCGTTCGGCGGCGCTCTGCCCTTCCCACCAGCTGCCGGCGTTGCGGCCGTGCAGGCGCAGGTAGCCCACGTCGCCGGTGACGTGCAGTTGCGGTTCGGGCAGGCCTCCGGCGGGCGGGTAATCGGGACTGACCCAGATCAGGCCGCGCTCGGCCATGCCCTCGCGGACTTCGGGGAGATCCCAGCCCTCATGGCGCATCTCGACGGCCAGTTCGTGCCCGGCGAAGCGTTCGGCCAGCTGTCCCAGGTAGCGGCGGTTGGCGGGCGTGCGGTGGAACGAGAACGGGAACTGCGCGAGGTAGGGGCCCATGACGCCGGCCTCGCGCAGCGGTTCGGGGCTCTGGAGCATGCGGTCGAAGTCGGCGTCGGTGGGCGCGCGGTCATGCGTGAAGATCCGGTGGAGTTTCACGGTGAAGCGCACGCGACCGCCGCTCCTGCGGGCCATGCCCGCGAAGGCTTTCAGGCCCGGAATGGCGTAGAAGGAGCTGTTCAGTTCGGCGGCGTCGAAGTGCTGGGCGTACGTGGCTAGGTAGTCGTCCTTGCGGACGCCCTCGTAGATCAGGCCGGGGGCCGTCCAGTCGTCGTTGCTGTAGCCGCCGCAGCCGATGTACACGCGCATGCCTGCCAGGGTAGCGGCCAGCGGGGCGCGGTGGGGACCGGAGGGTCTTGCGCCGTTCTTGAGGGTCGCCCCGGCGACGGGGACCGGCTCAGCCGTTGAGGCTGGGGGGGCGGTTCAGGGTGGTCCAGAAGGCCTGGATGGTCTGCATGGCGTCCCGGAACTGCGTGAAGTCCATGGGTTTGATGACGTAGGCGCTCGCGCCGTGCGCGTAGGATTCGCTGATGTCGCGCCCCTCGCCGCTGGTGGTGAGCATGACGACCGGAATGCCGCGCAGGCCGGGGTCGGCGCGGATCACGTCGAGGACCGCGATACCGTCCATGTGGGGCATCTTCAGGTCGAGCAGGATCAGGTCGGGCAGGGTGCCGGTCGTCCGGGCGACGCGCAGCCATTCGATCGCTTCGGGCCCGCCGGACGCGACACTGACCTCGTGGCCGGGACTGCCGGCGGGTGCGTCGGCCAGGGCGGTCAGGGCGAGTTCCACGTCGTTCGGGTTGTCGTCGATGATCAGAATCCTGCGGATGTTCACGGTTCCCCCAGGGGTGGCAGCCGTCGTGCTTGCGGTGACGTCCGGCGGCCTCGTGCCGCTGGTGACCATCAGCTTAGCAGGTTACATGAGGGCTTTCTAAAGTCGGTTTAATATTGTTCGGTGGCGCGGCCCCCACATCCGGCCATCCGGACGACCCTCGTATGACGCGGTCACAGCCCTGCAGCACCCTGACCGCGTAGACTTGCCCCCATGTTGACCAAGCGCATCATTCCCTGCCTGGACGTGCAGAACGGCCGCGTGGTGAAGAACGTCCGGTTCTTCGAGGACCACCGCGACGCCGGGGACCCACTGGTGCTGGCCCAGGCGTACGAGGCGCAGCAGGCCGACGAACTGGTGTTCTACGACATCACCGCCACCCACGAGGGCCGCAGCCTGATGCTGGACGTCGCGGCCAGGGTCGCCGAGCAGGTCATGATGCCCCTGACCGTCGGGGGCGGCGTGAACGCCCTCAGCGACTTCCGGCAACTGCTGATGGCCGGCGCGGACAAGATCAGCGTGAACAGCGGCGCCCTGAGCCGCCCCGAACTGATCCGCGAGGCCAGCGACCACCACGGCGCGCAGTGCGTGATGCTGAGCATCGACGCCAAACGCCGCCCGGACGGCCACGGCTGGAACGTGTTCCGGGCCGGCGGTCGCGTGGACACCGGCCTGGACCTGATCGAGTGGGCCGTGCGCGGCCAGGCGCTCGGCGCGGGCGAGATCTGCCTGAACATCATGGACGCCGACGGCACCCGCGCCGGCTTCGACCTGGAAGCGACCCGCACGGTCGCCCGCGCGCTGGATATTCCCGTGATCGCGTCCGGCGGCGCCGGGAAGCTCGAGGACTTCCGCGACGTGCTGCGCGGCGGCGAGGACGGAGGCTGGGCCGACGCGGCGCTGGCCGCCAGCGTCTTCCACTTCGGGGAACTGACCGTCCCGCAGGTCAAGACGTACCTGAAGGGCGAGGGGCTGCCCGTGCGGCCCGACTGGCACGACACGCACCGCCCCTGAACCCGCCCCCACCCCACTGCACCCTGGCCTCCGGAGGGCCATGACATGACACTCCCCATTTCCCTGGATTCCCTGAACTTCGATCCCCAGACCGGCCTGATCCCGGTCGTGACCCAGGACGCCCGCAGCGGCGCCGTGCTGATGCAGGCCTGGGCCGACCGCGCCGCCGTCGAACGTACCCTGGACACCCGCGAGGCCACCTACTACAGCCGCTCCCGGCAGGAGCAGTGGGTGAAAGGCGCCACCAGCGGCCACACGCAGCAGGTCGTGGACGTGCAGGCCGACTGCGACGCCGACAGCCTGCTGTACCGCGTCGTGCAGACCGGCCCCGCCTGCCACACCGGCGCGTACTCCTGCTACCACCAGCCGCTCCTGACCACCCAGGCCCCGCCCGCCGGGCTGGACGGCACGCTGGACCGCGTGTACGCGACCATCACCGAGCGGCTGGCCACGCTGCCCGAGAACAGCTACGTGGCCCGCCTGCACGCCGGAGGCCTGGACCGCGTGCTGAAGAAGATCAGCGAGGAAAGCGGCGAGGTTCTGCTGGCCGCGAAGAACCACGACCGCGCCGAACTGGCCACCGAGGTCGCCGACCTGCTGTTCCACACCCTGTTCGCCATGGCCGAGGTCGGCGTCTCCCCCGCCGATGTGGCCGCCGTGCTGCACGAACGCGAGGGGAAAACCGGCCTGAAAGGCCCGAAAGAAGTGGGCTGAGGGAAGCAAGAAGTGGGCCGAGGGGGGCGGCGGCGGCGGTCACTGTGCCCCACACTCCCCTCAGAACAGCGTGGGTTGCAGCGCTTCCTCGGGCACCTGGGGAAGCGCCTCGACTTTCACGTACTCCAGTCCGGCGGCCTGCGCGACCTTCAGGGCCGGAACCGTGATGTCCGGGGCGGCCAGGATGCCGCGCACGGGGCCGGGCACCTGTTCCCGCACGGCCTGCACGTACCGGGCCAGCTGATGCACCGCCTCGTGCCCGGCCTTGCCGCGCTTGAGTTCCACCACCACGAACCGCCCCTGGCTGTCGCGGGCGTACAGGTCGATGCCGCCCACCCCGACCAGCAGCTCGCGGTCGAGGACACTCAGGCCCGGCTCGATCAGCTCGGGCGTGCGGGCCAGCGCGGCCTGCATCTGCGCCTCGCTGCCCTGAAGCAGGAACAGCGCCTCGTCCCCCAGTTGCAGCGCCGTGACCTGCGCGCAGGTGATCACGCGCACCCGCACCACCTCGGCGGGACTGCGGCGTTCGGCGTGCAGGACCACGCAGCCGCCCTCCAGTTCGGCGCTCAGGTGGTCCGTGCGCGGCTGCCAGTTCACGGGTTTCACGCCGCGCGGCCCATGCACCTGCAACGAACCGTCGGGCTTGAGCAGCAGCAGGCGGTCCCCGGCCTCGGCCATGCTGGTCGCTCGCCCGGCATACAGCACCTCGACCTCACCCGCCAGATGCAGGGTCACGCGGGCATGCAGGTGCGCGCGCAGGAAGGTCAGCAGGGCTTCGGGTGTGGGGTGGGTCAGGGAGTCGATCAGCATGGGCGGGTGCGCGGGGCAGCATAGCGCGCCCCGGTGGGCGGCCCGTCCCGCCGCCGCATGAGGCCTACATGGCAAACCGGTCAAGTTCATGTGAAGTCCCGCCGGTGATCCAGCTGGGGCGGCGCCGCATACACCTGAACAGAGCGTCACTGCAGTTCCGTGCACCGCCCCACCCGTCGCCCCGCCCGCACAGACCGCCGAAGCCCCCCTTTCCCCGGAGGAACCACCATGAAAAAAGTTGCCCTGCTGACCCTGATCTCCACCGTCGCCCTCGCCTCCTGCAACATGAACCGCACGCCCGACGCCCCCACCGGCCAGCTCGCCTACGGCCTGAGCAACGACGGCAAACTCGTGACCTTCGGCCTGGGCAACCCCGACGCCAGCTACGTGAAGACGGACATCACGGGCCTGGGCACCGACACCCTGGTGGACCTGGACGTGCGTAACACCGACGGCAAACTGTACGGCGTGGCGACCAGCGGCAAGGTGTTCATGATCAGCACCGAGAACGGCGCGGCGACGGTGGACAGCACCATTGCGAACGCCACGGTGGTCGCCGTGGACTTCAACCCCGCCGCCAACCGCCTGCGCGTGGCCGGCACGAATGCCAAGAACTTCCGCCACACGCTGATGGCTGACCCCGTGGCCGGCACGACCGGCACGACGGACGACGGCGCCTTCGTCAACCCCGACGGGACGATCAACGTCAACCTCGTGGCCGCCGCGTACACCAACTCGTTCGACAACAGCGCTACCAAGGCCATTGCGCCCGGCACCACGACCACCCTGTACACGATCGACGGCAGCGCCGACACGCTGATCATGAACACCGTCGGCCCGCAGTTCAACACCCTGGTCACGATGGGCAAACTGAACGTGGACGTCACGGCGGGCACGACCGGCTTCGACATCGCCGGGGCCAACAGCGCGTACCTGAGCAGCGTGTCGGGCAACGACACCAACCTGTACACCGTGAACCTGACCAGCGGCGCCACCACTGCCCTGAGCGGCAAACTGACCGGCGTCGAGCTCAAGTCCCTCGCGCTTAAACTCGCCGCGCAGTAACCCCTCCGCGCGCCTGTTTCCGGTGAACGCCCCTGCCTGCGCGGTGGGGGCGTTCACCGTTATGTGGCGTGGGCGGGGCACAATGGCGGGCGTGACCCGACCCGACCCACCCGCCGACCTGCCTGATAAGGCTGCCTGGAGGGCCTGGGCGCGGGCCGCACGCGCGGAGTTGCCGGACGTGTCGGCGGAACTGTGCGGCCACCTGCGGGCGCTGCTGCGTTCGCACGGCGTGCGGCGGGTGCTGGCGTACCGGGCGTTGCCGGGAGAGCCGGACGTGTCGGCCCTGCACGGCGAGTTCGAGTTGCTGACCCCCCGCGCCCGCTTCCGGCCGGTGCCGAGGTTGACGCTGCACGCGTGGGAGTCGGCGACGGAACTCAGCCGGTTCGGGGCGCTGCAACCGCCCGCAGACGCGCCGCAGGAGCCCCTGGACTCGGTGGACGCGATCCTGCTGCCCGCGCTGGCCTTCGACACGCGCGGCGTGCGCCTGGGCTACGGCGGGGGCTTCTACGACCGCCTGCTACCGGACTTCCGGGGGTTGACGGTGGGCGTGATTCAGGGCGCGCTGATCGTGCCGCGCCTGCCCACCGACCCGCACGACTGCCCGGTGGGGTGGCTGCTGAGCGAGGCGGGTGCGCGCGCGGTGACCGGACCGGTCAGTCCACCCTGAGTTCTGGGGTGGGCTCGGCGGCGCGGTGCGCGGCGATGGCGCGGGCCACCACGTCCGGCGTGACCGCGCCTTTCGGCACGCGGCCCACCTGCGCCCACAGCGCCGTGTCCACGGCAGGCGGCAGCACCAGCGTGATCCCCACCCCCCGGTGTTCCAGCCGGGCGATCTCGGCCGCGCGGGCCAGGGCGGCCTTGCTGGCCGCGTACTGACTGAAACCGCGCGCCGTGACCAGTTCCGGCCGCGCGCCGATCAGGTACACGCGCCCACCCGCGTTCAGGCGGCCCAGCCCGTGCTTGAGCACCCACAGCGCCCCGAAGTAATTGGCGTTCCACACGGCGCGCACGTGACCGGGATCGGCGTCCTTGAGCGGTTCGGGCAGGGCCGCGCCCGCCGCGTACACCAGCGTATCCAGCGGCGGCACGCCCTCCAGCAGCGTGCGGACGTGACTCTCGTAGCCCACGTCGGCGGCGTGGTGGGCGGCGCCCAGTTCGGCCGCCAGGGCGGTCAGGGTCGCCTCGTTCCGCCCGCTGAGGGTCAGGGTGTCGCCCTGCGCGGCCAGGACGCGGGCCGTGGCCGCGCCGATCCCGCCGGTCGCTCCGATGATCAGGGTGTTCATGACGGCAGTGAACCTCAAACGCCCCGGCGCGTCGGTACGGGCGCGTACAGGTCGCCCGCTGTTCATACGGACTCCGATTGAATGGGTTGCAAAGCCCGTTCAATCCGAGCGAAGCGAGTGGGAGAAAAACGGGTTCCGGACGTGGAGCTGGCAATCCGGTGAAGTCCCGGATTGTCGGCGAAACAAACGGAACCCGTATCAGTCGCAGTGCACGGCGCTGTGCGGGTCGCGAGCCAGCGCCACCACGCGCCGCACCTGCTCCGGCAGGTTGCGGGGCAGGCTCAGGGGCGGCAGGGCGTCTACGGCGAAGAACGCGCTGTCCAGCGTCTCCAGGTTCTCCGCGTGGGCCGCGCCCCCGGCGCCGGTCAGGTCGCACTGCACGAACAGCTTGTACACCGCCCACAGGTCCGGCGGGTGCGGATGCTGCGCCTTGTCCATCACGGCCAGCAGGCGCGCGGCGCGCACCGTGCGCCCGGTCTCCTCGAACACCTCGCGCACGGCGATCTGCGTGGGGCTCTCGCCGGGGTCGGCCCACCCGCCGGGCAGGCTCCACGCGCCGTCGCTGCGCTCGCGGGTCAACAGGACCTCGCCGGCCGGGTTCAGCACGACCGCACGCACGTCCACTTTCGGTGTCAGGTACCCCTCCTCCACCCGCAGCAACCCGGCGACGGTGGCGGGCGTCTGCCCGGTCTGCTCGGCCAGCAGTTCGGCGGTCAGGTCCCGCAGGCGCGCGAAGCGGGTCAGGTCGAAGGGATCGCGGGAGTAGGTCAGGCCCTCCTGGGCGATGGCCTGGAGTTCCCGGAGCTGCGCGAGGGTCGGCATGCCCGCCACTCTACGGGTCGCGCGTGCCGCCCAGCGTCCAGCTCTGCACGGGTTGGTACGCGCCGCCGGGGCCGGGTTTGCGCATCCAGACGAGGTCCGTGGCGGTGAATGACAGCGGGTGCGGGAAGGCCTGCCGCGCGGCGTCCAGCAGGGCGTCCATGCTCATGTCCCGCCGCCCCAGCGCCAGCGTCAGGTGCGGGGTCAGGTGCGGCCCCTCATACCCGAAGCGCCGGGTGGGCCGCAGGGCGCCGAGCAGGTCGAGGTGCAGCCGCACGGCACCGGGACTGCGGGCGGGCAGGTACAGGGCGCGGCCGTTCGGGAACACGCGCGGCGCGAGCAGTTCGACCGGGACGGGCGGGGTCGCCGCTGCCACCGCCGGAACCAGTTCCAGCCAGCCCAGGTCGTCGTCCAGGCCACTGCGGGCCTTGACGGTGAGGTGAGGGACGGCCGCCGCGTCGCGGATGCCCTGAGCCTGCCGGAAAGCCACGACGCGGGCCTCGATGTCCGGCGGGGGCCGCAGCGCCAGCAGGTGCGAGGGGCTCACGGGCCGGTTGGGATGATCGGGGCGGCTGGGTCGGTCAGGGCGTTCCGCATGATCAGGACGCGCAGCACGTCCAGAATGCCCGCGTGGTTCTCGCGGCTGGTGCCGGAGTGCGCGCGGGTCGCCGCCCACCACGCGCGTTTGCGGTTCAGGAGGGTGGGGTCGGCCTGAGCGACCTTCCAGGCGTGCAGCGCATGCCGGGCGTTCAGGGTCAGGGGGCGCGTGGCCGCCTGTGCAGGCACGCCCCGGACGTACCCCTGCTCGGCCAGCGAGACGAACGTGGAGCGGGGACAGCCCTTGTTCAGGGTACTGGGCGTTCCCTCCACGAGACGCTGCGCGGCGGCCCAGGCCTCGCGGGGGGTCAGGCCCTGCCGTGCGCCGTCCAGTGCCCGGCCTGTCAGCTGTTCGTACACCGTGTCAGTCCGGGCGTTTTCACCCTCCGGAACGCCTTTTTTCCCGGTCGTCATGCCCCAGCGTACACCCCACGGGCGTCCGGGCGGCCCGGACGCGCCGGGGGTGGGTCGGCTACAGTTTCAGGTGTGAACCAGTCCCCCACCGAGCCGCTGAAGCGGACGCCCCTGCATGCCGCGCACCTGCGCGCCGGAGCCCGAATGGTGCCCTTCGGCGGGTGGGACATGCCCGTGCAGTACGCCGGCGTGAAAGCCGAACACGACGCCGTTCGCACGAAGGCTGGCGTGTTCGACGTGTCCCACATGGGCGAATTTCGCGTGCAGGGCAGCGGCGCACTGGCGTTCCTGCAACACGTCACCACCAACGACGTCAGTAAACTGAAACCCGGCCGCGCGCAGTACAACTGGCTGCCCGGCGTGTCCGGCGGCCTCGTGGACGACATCTACATCTACATGGTCGCGCCAGACGAGTACCTGACGGTCGTGAACGCCAGCAACATCGCCAAGGACTGGGCGCACCTGCAACGCCACGCCGAAGGGTTCGACGTCACCCTGACCGACGAGAGCGACCGCTGGGGCCTGCTGGCCGCACAGGGCCCCCAGACCGAGAGCCTGCTGCAACCCCACACCGACACCGACCTGAGCAGCAAGAAGAAGAACGCCTTCTTCCCCGCCAAGCTCTTCGGCTTCGACGTGATGCTGGCCCGCACCGGGTACACCGGCGAGGACGGCTTCGAGGTGTTCACGGACGCCAGCGAGGCCGAGACCATCTGGGACAAACTGCTGGCCATCGGCCTGACGCCCGCCGGACTGGGCGCGCGTGACACCCTGCGCCTGGAAGCGGGCTTCCCGCTGTACGGGCACGAATTTTCAGACACCATCCACCCGCTGAGCAGCACCTACAGCTGGGTCGTGAAAGACAAGACCCACGTCGGGCACGAGCACATCCGCACGGCCCCCACCCAGACCCTGATCGGCCTGAAGCTGGAGCGCGTGCCGGTGCGTGAGGGCTACCCCGTCAAGGTCGGCGGCGAGATCGTCGGGCACGTCACGAGCGGCAGCAGCAGCCCCACCTTCGGACACCCCATCGCCATGGCACTGGTGGACGCCGCGCACGCCACCCTCGAAGCGTTCGAGGTCGAGGTGCGCGGCAAGGACCACCCCGCCACGCGCGTGCCACTGCCGTTCTACAAACGCTAAGCCGAACGCGGCATACCCCGCCTCCCGCGCACTGCGGCCCCCCCGCACACACCCCCCACCCCCGAAACCCGGAGAATACGACCATGACGAACACCCCCACCGAACTGAAGTACGCCGCCTCGCACGAATGGCTCGCCGCTGACGGGACCGTCGGCATCACCGACTTCGCGCAGGACCAGCTGGGCGACGTGGTGTACGTCGAACTGCCCGAAGTGGGCCGCGTCGTCACCGCCGGCGAGACCGTCGCCGTCGTCGAGAGCGTCAAGACCGCTTCTGACATCTACGCGCCCGCCAGCGGCACCATCGTCGCCGTGAACGACGAACTGACCGGCACGCCCGAACTCGTGAACAGCGGCCCCTACGAGGGCGGCTGGCTGTTCAAACTCGACGTGACCATTGAGGGCGACCTGATGGACGCCGCCGCGTACGAAGCCGCGAACAACTGACCCCCCAGCGGGCCGCGCGTTCCCGCAGCACCCCCTCCCCAGCCCTCCCCCCTGAAGGGGGAGGGAGCCCAGAGAGGCTCACACGTCTGCCTCCCTCCGCCTGACCGGGGGGAGGTCGGGAAGGGGTGAGCCGCAGCGCCGCCATGCCCCCCCGACGCCCCACCCCCAGGAGTACTCCATGACCCGTTCCCTGACTGATCTGCTTCAGACCGCTGATTTCCTCGACCGTCACGTCGGCCCGACCGAGGCCGAGCAGGCCGCCATGCTGGCGGAGCTGGGCGTGAGCAGCCTGGATGAGCTGAGCGACACGACCCTGCCCGAGAGCATCCGCTTCGAGGGTGACCTGAACGTGGGCGGCCCGGTCACGGAAGCGCAGGCGCTGGCCGACCTGAAGGCGGTCGCGGCGAAGAACCGGGTGTTCCGCAGTTACATCGGCATGGGGTACAGCGGGACGCACACGCCGGGCGTGATCCTGCGGAACATGCTGGAGAACCCCGGCTGGTACACCGCGTACACGCCGTACCAGGCCGAGATTTCGCAGGGTCGCCTGGAGATGCTGCTGAACTTCCAGCAGGCGATCATGGACCTGACCGCCATGCCCGTCTGCAACGCGTCGCTGCTGGACGAGGCGACCGCCGCCGCCGAGGCCATGACCCTCGCCAAGCGCGCGGGCAAGAGCAAGGGCAACACGCTGTACGTCGCGCAGGACGTGCATCCGCAGACCATCGACGTGATCCGCACCCGCGCGGAGTACTTCGGGTTCGAGATCGTCACCGGACCCGCCGACGCCGAACTGCCCGAAGGGACGTTCGCGGCACTCGTGCAGACGCCCGGCACGTACGGCGACCTGCACGACCTCTCCCCCATCGCCGAGCGTGTGCATGCCAGCGGCGGGCTGCTGATCGCCGCGACCGACCTGCTGGCCAGCGCCCTCGTGAAACCCGTGGGTGAGATGGGCGCGGACATCGTGATCGGCAGCGCGCAGCGGTTCGGCGTTCCGATGGGCTTCGGCGGGCCGCACGCGGCGTTCCTGGCGTGCCGCAGCGACTTCCAGCGCTCCATGCCCGGCCGCGTGATCGGCGTGAGCCGGGACGTGAAGGGTCGCCCCGCGCTGCGGATGGCGATGCAGACGCGCGAGCAGCACATCCGCCGCGAGAAGGCCACCAGCAACATCTGCACCGCGCAGGCCCTCCTGGCGAACATGGCCGCCGCCTATGCCGTCTACCACGGCCCCGAAGGCATCCGCACGATTGCCGAGCGCACGCACCGCCTGACGGGCATCCTGGCCGCCGCGCTGGGTGACGCGGGCCTGAACGTCAGCCGCCGCTTCTTCGACACCGTCACCTTCGACGGGGACAGCGCGGCCATCCGCTCCCGCGCCGAGGGCAAGGGCATCAACCTCCGCTACGAGGAGGGCCGCGTCAGCGTCAGCCTGGACGAGACGGTCACCGTGGCCGACCTCGCGGACATCATCGAGGTCATCACGGGCCGCGCCGCCGACGTGCTGGCGCTGGACGCGCAGGCCGTGGACGGCATTCCCGCCGACCTGAAGCGCACCTCGGACTACCTCTCGCACCCGGTGTTCAACACGCATCACAGCGAGCACGGCATGCTGCGCTACCTGAAGAGCCTGGAGAACAAGGATTACAGCCTCACGCACGGCATGATCCCGCTGGGCAGCTGCACCATGAAACTGAACGCCACCACCGAGATGATTCCCGTGACGTGGCCCGAGTTCGGCCAGCTGCACCCCTTCGCGCCCGCCGACCAGACCGAGGGTTACGCCGAGATGCTGACCGAACTGGAGGCGTGGCTGGCGGACATCACCGGGTACGACGCCGTGAGCCTCCAGCCGAACAGCGGCGCGCAGGGCGAGTACGCGGGCCTGCTGGTCATCCGCAAGTACCACGAGAGCCGGGGCGAGAGCCACCGCACCATCTGCCTGATTCCCGCCAGCGCGCACGGCACGAACCCTGCCAGCGCCGCCATGATGGGCATGCAGGTCGTCGTGGTGAAGACCGACGCGGACGGCAACATCGACATGGACGACCTGAAAGCCCAGGCCGAGAAGCACAGCGAGAACCTGGGCGCGCTGATGATCACGTACCCCAGCACGCACGGCGTGTACGAGGAACGCGTGACCGAAGCATGCGAACTGATCCACCAGCACGGCGGGCAGGTGTACCTGGACGGCGCGAACATGAACGCCCAGGTCGGCCTGACCAAACCCGGCCTGATCGGCAGCGACGTGTCTCACCTGAACCTGCACAAGACCTTCGCCATTCCCCACGGGGGCGGCGGCCCCGGCATGGGCCCCATCGGCGTCAAGGCGCACCTCGCCCCGTTCCTCCCCAACCACGCCGTGCGCCCCACCAGCGAGAGCAGCACGGGGGCCGTCAGCGCCGCGCCGTACGGCAGCGCCAGCATCCTCCCCATCAGCTACCTGTACATCCGCCTGCTCGGCGCACGCGGCCTGAAAGTCGCCACGCAGGTCGCCCTGCTGAACGCCAACTACATCGCCCACCACCTGAAAGGCGCGTTCCCCGTCCTGTACACCGGCCGCAACGACCGTGTGGCGCACGAGTGCATCATCGACCTGCGCCCCCTGAAGGCCGAGAGCGGCATAACCGAGGAGGACGTCGCCAAGCGCCTGATGGACTACGGCTTCCACGCCCCCACCATGAGCTTCCCCGTCCCCGGCACGCTGATGATCGAACCGACCGAGAGCGAACCCAAAGCGGAACTCGACCGATTCATCCAGGCCATGCTCGGCATCCGCCGCGAGATTCAGGACGTGCAGGACGAACTGATCACCGCCGCCGACAGCCCGCTGAAGCACGCGCCCCACACCCAGGCCGACCTGATCGACATGGACTGGAACCGCGCGTACAGCCGCGAAACCGCCGCCTACCCCACCAGTACGCAGAAACAGTGGAAGTACTGGCCCAGCGTCAACCGCGTGGACAACGTCTACGGCGACAGAAACTTCGTGTGCAGCTGCCCGCCGGTTGAGGACTACATCGAGGCGTAAACCCAGAGCGTCCGTGAATCAGAGAGCCTCCCTGACTGGGAGGCTTTCTGCTGTGCCCCATTCTGTCCCGACTACTGTGGGGACGCCAGCCCCGAGCCGTCGTGCGCGACGCACGCGCCCAACACTCAGGCCGACCTGATCGAGATGGGCTGGAACCGCGCGTACAGTCGCGAAACCGCCGCCTACCCTATCAGCATGCAAAAGCAGTGGAAATGTTGGCCCAACGATAATAGAGTAGACAACGGCGATAGGAATTTTGTGTGCAGCTGCCCACCATGGATGATTGGGGGGGAGTTTAAGCGTACCTAGATAATAGACACAAGATCCTACTACACTTTTTTACATGTTATGATTTGGCATGGCCAGCTTGATTAATATGGCGATGTCAGGACTAGTTCGTAGAGCTGAGCAGTCCGAAGCCCAGCTATTAGTTGACACATTCGTCGATACCGGCATGATCGGAAGCATGCTTCTTTCTTACGATCATCAAGTTATTTACGGCCGTCGAGGAACAGGAAAAACCCATGCGCTCACTTATCTTTCCAAAAGCGTTTCTAATAAAGAAAACCTATCTATATATATAGATTTACGCACCATAGGATCAAACGGTTCAATTTATAATGACGAAAGCCTGCCTATTAGCGAGCGGGTTTCTCGCCTACTCATTGATGTTAGCAATGAAATACATGATAAGCTCCAAACTACTGTAATGAATCCGGGCCTATTAGATAGCAACGAGAAATTCACAATTGCCACCGGACATTTAAGTAGTTTTGCAGCTGCTTTAGATTCAACAAAGATAACAGGGGAAATTTCTTCAGAGACTGAAGCGGGAGACACCCGAAATAGGAATTCTTCGAGCGGATTAAAGATAGCGGCAGGGAAGGATCCTTTGATAGAATATTCGAATACTAATTCGAATACTAGTGAAGAAAAAACTTTAGAGAAAACCGCAAAAAAGGGTATGATGTATGCCAATGTGCACTTTGGAGCAACCCATAAACCAATTAGCTCTCTACTGGAATTGCTAGATAAAAGACTGTATATCATTCTAGACGAATGGAGCGCGATTCCAGAAGAATTACAACCTTATCTAGCTGACATGCTCAAGCGATCTTATATGACTGTTAGGCAGATTAGCGTAAAGATCGCCGCAATTGAGCAGAGATCTAATTTTCTATTAAACATATCGGGGAAAAATTATCTGGGCCTAGAACTAGGGGCGGATATTTCCGCTGATGTTAATCTCGACGATTTCATGGTTTTTGATAATGATGCCGCAAAAGCAGCAGGCTTTTTTAGCAATCTTTTCTACAAACACCTTAAAACCGAAAATCCTGAACTTAATATACTTAACTCAGCAGATTTCATCAGAAAGGCTTTCACGCAGTCAAATGCTTTCGATGAGCTAGTTAAGGCAGCAGAAGGGGTGCCTCGCGATGCAATAAATATTGCGATGATGGCAGCTCAAGCTGCCGACGGGGATCAAATTTCAATTCCTATAATTCGCAATGCAGCAAGAAGGTGGTATCAGCGAGACAAAGAGCAGACAATCTCAGCCAATAGCAAAGCCGAATCAATACTGCGGCATATAATAGATGAGATAATAGGTCAAAGGAAAGCTCGCGCCTTTCTCGTTCCACAGTCTTCAGCAAAAACAAATCCTCTTTTGGCATTTTTATACGATTCTCGCGTATTGCACATATTAAAACGAAGTTCGTCCGCAAAAGATCAGCCGGGAAAAAGGTTTACGGTATTCAAGATCGATTATGGCTGCTATGTAGAACTGCTAAATACTTCAAATGCGCCAAAAGGCTTATTTGACACAGGTGATGAGTCGGAATCATTTATTGAAGTACCTCAGGACGACTACAGGTCGATTAGAAGGGCAGTATTAAACATTGATGAATTTGAGAAGTTAGTTTTACGAGATTAATTTTCAGTTAACAATCTCGCGATATAATATATTTGATAATTTTTTAATAAATCTCACGCGAAAGCCACCCCAGCTCCTGAACATGCGCAGGGATTCCTTCTTGCAGACGACAGCGAAGAAACGAGGTTGCCGAAAACCCACTTTCGCAGGAGATCTAATGGTGTCAGTAGAACCTCTTGCCGAGCGCAGCGACTGCTCCCCCTGCGCCTCTGGGGTAGGGGGCTGGGGGGGTGGGGCAGCACGCCACTCAGTCGGAACAGGCGCCTACTGATCTCAAGTGACCTTTACGCCAACCCGAGGCGTTCGCGCAGGCTGGGCAGGCGGGTGGTGTCGTCCACGAGCCGCTGGTCGTGCGTGTAGTCGTCCGTCTCCTCGACCACCCAGTCGCGGTTCAGGTGCCGGGCGAGGCCGCGCACGAGTTCCGGGAAGGTGAGGGCGTCGTGGGCGTTGCTGTCCAGGTGGACGGTGCCGGTGGTGCCGTCCTGCGCGAGGGTGGCGAGGGCGTGGGCGGTGTCGGTCATGAAGGAGGTGGCGGGTGTCCAGTGGCGGCTGGCGCGGATATGGCCGTTCTGGTCGTGTTGTGCCTGGAGTTGCTGGGTCATGTTGTTGCCGGTGGCGGTGGGGTGGATCTGCCAGCCGATGCGGGCGATGACGGCGCGGGGGTGGGCGGTGCGGATGGCGTGTTCGGTGCGGGCTTTCAGCTGGCCGTAGTCGTCCTGGGCGGTGGTGGGGTCGGTGGGGTGGTGTGGGCCGTCTGGGTGGTGGTCGAAGACCATGGCGGTGCTGGTGAACACGAACGGCAGGTCGTGCGTGTGGGCGTGCGTGGCGAGGGCGTGCGCCCAGGCTTCGCTGCCCAGGGCGAGGTGCAGGATGCCCTGGGGGTTCAGGGCTTGCAGGTAGGCGTGGGCGGCGGCGCTGTCGTCAGCGGGGGTGGTGTGGCGGTCCCAGCCGGTGACGGTGTGCCCCTGTGCTTGCAGGGCGTGGGCGACGTGCGGGGCGAGGGTGCCGGTCAGGCCGGTGACGAGCCAGGGTCGGGTCATGGGGTGCAGTGTAGGGGTGTGGGGGGGTGTTTTGAGGGTTTTTTGTGGGGGGTCTGGTGAAGTGGGGGCGTCCGGCGTGGGTGGTGTGGCCGGGGGTGCGCTCAATGATTCCGGTTGCGGATCATTGATCTTTCGTCGCTTTCTATATAGTTCGGGTCAATCATATTCTTTTCAGATTCGTTTTCTATAGTCCGCTTCACCGGGCGGTTGTGGTGCCCGGAAAGGATGTGACCATGAAACGAATTCTCTTTCCTGTAGTAATGACGGTCTCTCTTCTGGCTCCGGTGTCGCTGGCGGCGGCGGGTTCCGCGGTGGGGTCCGCGTCGGGTTCGGCGGCGGCGGCCGCTTCGGCGGGCGTGGCGGTTCAGGCGAGCGCGGTGGTGCTGCTGGACGCGCAGGGCCGCGTGGTCGGCACGGTGAACGGGGCGGGTCAGGTGGTGTTCAGCGGCGCGAGTCGCGCGGCGGCCACGGCGCGTGTGACGTTCGAGAACGGGGCGCAGCAGTCGTTCCGGCTGGCGGGTGGCGCGGCGGCGCAGGGGCGCGTGACGCTGGAGTCGCTGGTGGTGTCGGGTCGCGGGGCGGGCGTGAGCCTGGGCAGCGCGATCCGCGCGGAGGGGCAGGTGCTGGCGCGCGCGGCGGCCGAGGGTCGCGCGGCGTTGCAGGGTCGCGTGGTGACGCTGCTGGACGCGCGTGGGCAGGTGCTGGGTCAGTTCGACGCGGCGGGCCGCTGGGCGGGTGGCGCGCAGGCGGCGCTGGTGACGGACGTGGTCGTGTCGGGCGGTGCGGGCGCGGGAACGTATGACGTGGCAGGTCGCGTGCTGGTGGACGCTTCGGGCGCGGTGCGTCTGGAGAACGTGGCGGTGCAGACGCAGGCGGGCGCGCGGACGCTGGTGCAGGTACTCGTCTCGGGCGCGGCGGCCGGGGCTGGTTCGGTTCCCGCGACGGGCGGCGGCTCGGGCAGCGCTGCCGGGAACGGGTCGGCAGCCGGGTCGGCCGGTGGGTCGGCCGGTGGGTCGGCTGGCGGGTCGGCTGGCGGGTCGGGCGGCGTCAGCGTCGGTGTGGGCGTGGGTGTCGGGATCGGCATCGGCATCGGGGGCGGCAAGTAAGACGGACTCCGATTGAATGGCTGGCAAGGCCGTTCAATCCCAGGCGTTCCAGCCCAGGCAAGTGTGCAGCAGCACAGCGGCCCTCCCAGAAATGGAAGGGCCGCTGTGCTGCGTTGGGGTCGGTGGGGTGGGGTCAGCGGTTGCTGCTGTGGTCGCCTTCCTGGAATTCCTCGATCATCTTCTCGATGAAGGCGGGAATGTCGTCCGGGTTGCGGCTGGTCACGATGCCTCTGTCCACGACGACGGGCTGGTCGACCCATTCGGCGCCACCGAGGGTGAGTTCGTGTTTCAGGCTGGGCCAGCTGGTCATCTTCAGGCCCTTGCTGATGCCGGTCTCGCTGAGGCTCCAGGGGCCGTGGCAGATCGCGGCGATGGGTGCGCCGTGGTCGTAGAACGCGCGGACGAACTGCATGGCGTAGGCGTCCAGGCGCAGCTTGTCGGGGTTGACGGTGCCGCCGGGCAGCAGGAGGCCGTCGTAGTCGCTGGGGTTGGCCTGCGTGACGGTGTGGTCCACGTCGTATTTGTCCTGCGGTTCCAGGTCGCCTTTCATGCTCTGGATCTGCCCGCTCTTGAGGCTGATGAGGTGCGTGGTGGCCCCGGCGGCTTCCAGCGCCTCGCGGGGTTTCACGAGTTCGACCTGCTCGACTCCGTCGGCGGCGAGGATGGCGATGGTCTTGCCTTTCAGGGGTTGGTCGGTCATGCGTTCAGCGTGGCGTGTGGGGGGGTGCGGGGCGTGATGGGGGTCTGAAGGCGCATTGAGCGGGGGTTGAGCGCGGCTTGAGTTGCGGGACTGTGTGTAGCCGGGCATGCAAATTCCCTCTCCTGTGGGGAGAGGGAGGGAGCTGCGAAGCAGCGGAAGGGTGAGGGGTCTTCTGTTACTTGTCGGTGCCGGGGGTGTTCACTTCAACGGCGGTGAGGGTCTGCGTGATGCGGTAGGTGTGGGGCGTGTTCGCGGGCACGTGGTACGAGTCGCCGGGCTGGAGGGCGATGCTCTGCCCGTCGATGATCAGGTCGGCGGCTCCCTCGATGACGTATCCGAGGGTTTCGTAGGGGTTGGTGCTCTGGGGTTTGTCGGCGTTGGGTTCCTCACGGTGCCACAGGCGCATGTGGCTGTGCTGGCCTTTCACGAGGTGATGTTCGCCGTCTTTGCCGTGGGTGGTGTCGTGCTGGCTGACCTTGTAGGAGTTCATGCCCCTCAGGGTGCGCCGCGTGGTGGTCGGGGGTGTGAGGGGGGCCTTCAGGGGCGGTCATGGGGTCTGAAGGGAGCGCTGGGCGTGCGTTCACGCGGGCGGGTGCGTGTGGCACGGCCCTCGCCGCGCCTCTCATGTTTTTATTCGTGCCAGACGCACAATTCGGGGTGTAGCGGTGTGGGCGGGGGGTGGAGTACACTGCGGGTCTACCGGGCCGCCTGCGCAGTTGTGCGGGCGGCCTGTCCAGGGGGGGTGAGGTTGCATGGGAACGAAAGAAGAGGTTCGTTCACGCCTGAACATTGCGGAGGTGGTGGGCGAGTACGTGCGCCTTTCCCCTGCCGGGAAGGGCCGCCTGAAGGGGCTGTGCCCGTTTCATAAGGAGAAGTCGCCGTCGTTCCAGGTGGATACGGATCAGGGGTACTTCTACTGCTTCGGCTGCAAGGCGGGCGGGGACGTGTTCAGTTTCGTGCAGCGCACCGAGAACCTGAGTTTCGGGGACGCGCTGCGCAAACTCGCGGAGCGGGCCGGGGTGCAGGTCGAGGCGAAGTACGGCGAGCGCAGTAACCGCGACCTGTACGACGTGAACGCGTTTGCGCTGGCGTATTTCCGCGAGCACCTGACCGGCGCGGCGGGTGAAGGGGCGCTGGCGTACCTGCGGCGGCGCGGCCTGACGGACGCGACCATCGAGTCGTTCGAGATCGGCTTCGCGCCGGACGGCTGGGACGGCCTGCTGAAGCACGCGCGCGTGAAGGGCCTGACGGAACGGCAACTGCTGGAGGCCGGGCTGCTGATCGAGAACCCGGAGTCCGGGCGGGTGTACGACCGGTTCCGTGCGCGCGTGATGTTCCCCATCCGCGATCACCTGGGGCGACTGGTGGGCTTTGGTGGGCGCGTGCTGGACGACAGCAAACCGAAGTACCTGAACACCCCGGAAACCGACGCGTTCCGCAAGGGCGAACTGCTGTACGGGCTGGACAAGGCCCGCGCGGGCCTGGGCAGCGGCGCGGAACTGACGGTCGTGGAAGGGTACATGGACGTGATCACCATGCACCAGCACGGCTTCACCGGCGCGGTCGCCAGTCTGGGCACCGCCCTGACCGCCGAGCACGCCACGCTGCTGGAGCGCCTGGGCGCGCAGAGCCTCGTGCTGCTGTTCGACCGTGACGAGGCGGGCCTGAAAGCCACGCTGTCCGGGCTGGATCAGGTGCTGGGCGCCAAGTTCCGCGTGCGGGCCACCAGCGTCCCCAGCGGCAAGGACCCCGCCGACACCCTCCTGGCCGGCGGGGACGAGCAGTTGCGGCAGGCCATCGGCGGCGGCCTCGACGAGGTGCACTACCGCGTGCAGGCCGCCATCGAGAAACACGGAGTGGGCACCAGCGAGGGCAAACGCCGCATCCTGATGGAACTCCTGCCCCGCATGCAGAACCTCGACCCCCTCGACGATATTGCCGAGGGCGTGCGCGCCGCCGCCTGCGAGACGCTGGGCATCAAGCCCGAAGCGCTGCTGGAATGGATTGCCAGCAAGGCCAAACGCCGCGTCCTGACCGACACGCACCTGGCGGGCATGAGTAGCCACCGGGGCGAGGAGGACCGCGAGATGGCCCTGCTGCGGCAACTGCTGGTCGACCCCAGCCTCCGCGCGAAACTGGACGGCAGTACCCCCTGGCGTAACGAGACGGTCCGCAAGGTCATGCTGGCCCTGCAGGGCTCCCCCACCCCGGAAGGCGTGCTGGATATCTTCCGGGGGCAGCCCGAGGAGCAACTCCTGATCCGCCTGATGTTCGAGGGCCGGGACGCCGGCAGCATCAGCCGCGAGAACAGCCAGCAGTACGAACAGAAAGTCGGCGCGTACGCCGCCACCGCCGTCGACGACATTCAGGTCAGCATGAGCATCGACGCCCTGCGCGCCGAGGTCACCCACCTCAAGACCCAGCTGACGGCCGCGCCGCCCGCCCAGCAACTCGACATGCTGCGCCAGATCCAGGATCTTCAACGCGCCATAGAAGCCGAGAAACGCAGCCGCCGCAGCGCCTGAAGCGGGGGGCCACGGGTGGGCCGTGGGCGGGGCGTGGGAAGTGCGGATCAGGGGCGGTCATGGACGACGCGGTTACGGCCCAGGTCCTTGGCGCGGTACAGGGCGGCGTCGGCCAGACTGAGCCAGTCTGCGGGCAGCCCCGGCGCGCCGGGCGCCACGGTCACGGCCCCCACGCTGACCGTGACCGTGGCGTGTGGGGACGCGGCGTTCGGAATGCCCAGCTCCTCGACGTTGCGGCGCAGGCGCTCGATGACGCCGGCCGCGTCGCGCAGCGATTCTCCGGGCAGAATCACCGCGAACTCCTCGCCGCCGTAGCGGGCGAGCAGGTCGGCGGGGCCGCGCAGGGCGCCGCGTAGCGCGCCGGCCACCCGTTGCAGGCAGCGGTCGCCCTCCTGGTGTCCGTAGGTGTCGTTGAAGCCCTTGAAGTGGTCGATGTCCAGCAGGGCCAGCGTCACCGAGTGTCCCGCCTGCACCTGCGCGGCGGCCTGCTGCCACGCGGCGTCGAACTGGCGGCGGTTGGGCACGCCGGTCAGCGCGTCGGTCAGGGACAGGGTGTGCAGTTCCCGGTTGGCGTTCAGGAGCGCGTCGTGGGCGCGTTCGACCTCGCGGGTGCGTTCCAGGACCCGCTGTTCCAGCGCCAGGTTCTGGCGGCGCAGTCGCCGGGTCTGCAGGAAGGGGCCGGTCAGTGTCGTGAAGGCGGCGTACAGCCGCCGCTGCCAGCGGGGTGGCTGCACGTGGAGCCGCAGCAGCGACTGCGGGGCGCTCCAGCCGGTCAGGGGCGCGAAGGCCTGCACCTGCAGGGTGTAGCGTCCGGCGGGCAGCGACTGGTACCGGATGGGTCCCGGCGGGTGGGGAGCGGACCAGTCGGCCTCCCAGCCGAGCAGGCGGTGACGCAGGCGCAGGGTGTCCTCGTCCAGGTACCAGGGGCAGGCGGGCCAGGCTTCCAGGCCCCAGTGGCCCTGCGGCAGCGTGTGCGGCCCGGCCCCGCTGGCCTGCGCGACTTCCGGGGGGAGCGGGGCCGGGCCGGGCCAGAATTCCAGCGAGGCCAGGGTGGGGGGCGGCGGTACCGTCAGGCGCGCGAGTTCCGTCAGGTCCACTTTCAGCAGGCCGGTGTTCAGGCCGCACAGCAGCGCGCCGGGGCCGGCGGCGAGGCTGCGGCTGGTGGTGAATTCCCAGCTGTCCGCGCCGGGCCAGTTGCCCTGGCGGCGCCGCTCACCGCTGCGGGCGTCGTACTCGAACAGGCCGTCGCTGCCGCCCACCCACAGGCGGTCGCCCTGCACCAGGAGCGTCCAGCCGGCCACGGCCTCCTCGCTGCGTGCCAGCAGGCGGTTACCGCCGGCCCCGAGGCGCAGCACGCGGTTGTCCTGCACGGCGATCAGGTCGCCGTCGTCGCAGGGGGCCAGGGCGTACACGTTCCCGGTGGCGCCGAGCAGGTCCGGCGCCGGGTCGGTCACGCGGCTCAGCGGTCCGTCCTGTTCGCGCCACAGGCCCTGTCCCAGCGTGCCGATCCACAGGGTGCCGTCGTGTCCGGCGCACAGGGTGTACACGTAGCCCAGGGGCGTCCCGCCGCTCAGGTGGCGGCGCAGCGGGGCCTGCGGGTCGGCCAGCAGCACGCTGAGCAGCCCCCGGACCGTGCCGATCCACAGCCTGCCGCGCAGGCACAGCAGCGCGCGGGCCGGGGCCTGCGCTTCCGGGTCGTCCGGCGCGACCGGCTGCGGGGCCTGCCCCGGCGCGGCGCGCCACACTCCCTGCTGCGTGGCGAACCACCGCTCGCCGGAGTCGAGTTCCAGCGTGTCCCACACGGCGGGCAGGTCCGCGATCACCTGCGCCTGCCAGCCGGACGGCGGGGTCGCGTTCTCCTCGAAGCGCCACAGCGCCTGCTCGGTGCCGATCAGCCAGCCGCGTGGCCCGCCGGGCCGCACCGAGTACGCGGCCTGCGGGGAGGGGGTCAGGGGGCGCTGGTACACGCGGCGCAGCGCACTGACTCGCAGCACCCCCCGGCTGTCGGTGGCGGCCCAGACGTTCCCGAACGGGTCGCCGTGCAGGGCGTTCACGCGGCCCTCGGACAGCGCGGGGCCGTGGGCCTGCCAGCCGCTCGCGCCGCGCCGGAAGGTCAGCAGTTGCGCGCCCACCCCGACCCACAGTTCCGCCGGGTGCGTCTCGCTGGGCGGCTGGAACAGCAGCGCCGTGACCGGGGCGGGCAGCGGCAGCGTGGCGCGCACGGCGCCGTCCGGGGCCCGTTCGGTCAGCTGGCGGCTTCCCCCGATGAACAGCGTGCCGTCCGGCGCGGCGCACAGCGCCGTCATCGCCCCGCCCGGCAGCGGCGCCGGGTCCGGAACGGTCCAGCCGCCCTGCGCGCCGCCGGGCTGGGGGGCGTGGCAGTGCAGGCTGCCACTCTGCGTGGCGGCCCAGACCAGCGGGCCGCTGCGGACCAGCGCGGTGATGTGCTGCCCCGCCAGGGTCGGGTCGGTCACGGGGTGCGCGCCGCTGTCCGGGTCCCAGCGGTACAGGCCGGACGCCGTGCCGATCCACAGGCCGCTGCCGGCGTCCGGGTCGGGCAGCAGTGCCTCGACCCGCCCGCCGGTCCAGGTGGGGGTGGTCAGCAGGGGCCGCACGCGGGGCGGGCCGATCTCGCGCAGGTCCAGCAGGTCCACGCCGGCGTCGCTCCCGACCAGCAGTTCGTGAGGCGCGCCGGGGCGGGCGGCCAGGGCGCGCAGGCCGTGGGTCGAGAGGCCGTCGCGCTGCTGGTAGCGGCGGACCCTCACGCCGTCGTAGCTGGCCAGTCCACTGGACCCCGCGAACCAGAACCGCCCCAGGTGATCGCACGTCAGCGCGTGAACCTGCGTGCCGGGCAGGCCGTCACGGCGGCTGAAGCGTCTGATGGGCAGGTCGTTCGGCAGGTCGTGCATGGACACTCCGGGGGTCAGGGCTGGCGGGCTTCCTGCAGCATCTCGGACAGGCGGGACAGGCAGCGGCTGTACTTCTTGGCGTACGCGCCGTGCCGGTACGTGTCGCTGAACAGCCCGGTGAGGCTGGTGCCGGTGAACGCGGCGCTCAGGCCCAGGTCGTACAGCTTGTCGATAAAGTGAACGAAGCGCAGGGCGACGTTCTGGTCGGGCATGGGGGTCAGGTCGGTGATGGCGATGGCCTGCACGTCCGCCAGGAGGCGGCCGAAGCGGCTGGGGTGCACGAGCAGCAGGTGGCGGCTCAGGTCGCGGTGCGTGAGGCGGGCCAGCGTGGCGGGGTTCTGGCGGGCTTCCCAGGTGTCGTACTCGGCACTGGTCAGGGTGTCTTCGGGGCGCACGCCGCGCTGGCGGTAGTCGGGGCCGTCGATGCGCCACGTGTCGAAACGGTCGGCGATGCCCTGGATCTGGCGCTGGAAGTCGCTGGCGTTGAAGCGGCCCTGGCCGAGCGCGCCGGGTTCGGTGTTGCTGGTGGCGATGACGCTGGTGCCGCCGGGCATGAGTTGCCCGAGGAAGGTGTTGGCCATGTGGGTGTTGCCGGGATCGTCGAGTTCGAATTCGTCGATGAGCAGCAGGTCGTGCTGGCGGAAGGCGTCGACGGCGCGGGTCATGCCGAGCGCACCGATGATGTACATCAGGTCCTGGAAGCTCATGATGGCGCGTTCACCCTGCGCGGCGTGGTAGGCGCTGGCCAGCAGGTGGGTCTTGCCGACGCCGAAACCGCCGTCGAGGTACAGGCCGCGTCCCTCGGGTTTGGAGCGGCGGAACAGCCGGAACCCGCCGGGGCGCACCTGCGCGCCTTTCAGGAAGACCTGCACGGCCGTGCGGGCCTGTTCCTGGCTGGGGTAGGCGGGGTTGGGGGTGTAGGTGCTGAGCCGCACCTGTCCGTAACGCTGGCTGGGGGTCAGGTCGCGGGTCAGCTGTTCAGGCTGCAGGGCGGGGTTGCGGGTGGTGAGGTCGATCACGGGCGGGGCGTCACTTGTGGGGGCGTCACTTGTGGGGGCGTCACTTGTGGGGGCGTCACTTGTGGGGGCGTCACTTGTGGGGGCGTCACTTGTGGGGGCGTCACTTGTGGGGGCGTCACTTGTGAGGGCGTCACTTGTGAACGTCGAGTTCGACTTTGTAGTTTCCGCGCCGGGTCTCGTTCACGACGCGTTTGAAGTCGATGCGGCCCAGGCCGTCGGCGCTGAGGCTGTCGCCCTCGCGGATTTCGCTGCTGGCGCGCGCCGGGCTGCCGTTCAGGCGGACCTTGCCGCCGTCGATGCCCTGCTGGAAGTACGCGCGGCTGACGCCGAAGCCCTTGGCGCCGACCACGTCGACGCGCATGGAGGGCACGACCACCTCGCGCACCTTGCTGCTCTTGCCGGCGCTCTCGCCGACGGGCTGCACCGTGACCTGCCGTCCGCCGAGTTCGGTCAGGGCGGCGAGGGTCTGGGCGGCCTTGCCGGTCGCGGCGATCAGGAAGTCGCCGCGGTCCTCGCGCAGGTCACCGAGCTGCTCCTCGTCCAGTTCCAGGCGGCGCAGTTGCACGCTGAAGTCCTGCGCGTCCCAGTGGGGGGCGGCGTCCTCGGGCGTGACGCGGTAGACCTGCACGCCGCTGTCCACCTCGGGGATGTGGGCGGGGTGCAGGGTCAGGATGACGCGGCGGGCGTCGGGGAAGCCGCCGGCGATCCTGTGGTTCAGGTCGTCGCCGGTCAGGAGTCGGCGGTCGATGTCGTCGCCGTCCAGGAAGGGGGTGCGGACGACCCGGCCTCCGCGGGCCTGCGCGACCAGGGTGGAGAGCTTGTGCTTCATGCCTTCAGGATAGTGCGCGCCGGGCGCGGGCGTACCGGAGCGGGGGGGGAGGTCGGGGCCGGGCTTGCATGAAGGTGGTAAGACTTGAGGTGACACGATAGGACCGGTCCTGCCCGCCGCGTGACCGGCCCGCGCTGGTCCCTGCACCTGCTTCCCGCTGTCCTCATCCGCGTCTTTCATGCGTTCGCCGCTGCGCGGCTCCGGAACGCGAGGTAATCCAGAAGTGACTCCCCTTGCTACTTTTTCAGCTGTTCACGCCACCCTGAGTGACCTGCTGCGCGTGCATGCGCCGCAGGCGACGCTGCTGGCCTCGCTGGGCGATGAGGTGCTGCGCGTGCGGGCCGACGCGCCGGCCGAGTCGGTCGGGCCGGACCTGGTACCCCCGGACGAGTGGTTCGACCGGGGAGAGATGACGTGGCTCACGCGGGACGGAGCGCTGCTGGGCCTGCTGTGGACCGAGGACGGCGATGTGCCGGCGGCGGCCGTGCAGGTGCTGACGATGCTGCTGGCGGCCGCGCGGGTGGACGGCACGAACCGCGAGACCGAGGTGCTGGTCACGCAGTTGCCGGTGGCGACGGCGTGGCTGACGGGAGAACTGACGTTCCGCAAGGTCAGCCGCCCGTTCCTGGAGCTGTTCGGGCTGCCTGAAACGCAGGTGGTCGGTCAGGGAGTGCAGCAGGTGTTCGCGGGGCGTGAGGCGTTCCTGGAGGTGCTGGCGCAGGCCGGAGCGGGCCGCTCGGTACGGCTGCCGGACGAGCAGGTGCGCCGGGGCGGCGCGGTCGTGTGGGTGCGCGGCGAGGCCCGGCCGTACTACGGCGGGGCGGTGGCGGGCGTGATGCTGACCCTGCAGGACGTGACGGGCGAGTACGAGCGGGCCGCGCGGGTCTCGGCGCTGCTGGATACCGATACCCCGGCGGCGCTGCTGTCGGATTCCGGGGCGGTGTTGCAGGCCAGTCACGGGCTGCTGGAACTGCTGCCGGCGGCGTCGCCGGTCGTGACGGGCGCGCCGCTGTGGGCGTGGCCGTGCTTCGCGAACGTTCCGTCGGACACGGTGCGGGATCTGGTGCGGCTGGCCGCGACGGGCGGCGCGGCGCGCGCCGAGGTGGAATTGCAGGGGGGCGGCACGCTGACCCTCAGTGTGCGGCGCACCTCCGAGGAGGGGCTGCTGGTCGCGCAGGGCGAGGCGGGAGGCCGTGACGGGCGCGCGCCGCTGGGCGTGATGACGCAGGTGCTGGCGCTGTCCGAGGACGCCACGATCCTGGTGGATCACCTGGGCCGCGCGCAGCTGGTCAGTGAGCGGGCGTCGGCGCTGCTGGGCGTGGAGGCCGCGCGACTGGTGGGGCTGGGCGTGTCGCGGGTGCTGGGAGAGCTGGGCGTGCGGCTGTTCACGCCGGAAGGCGAACCGCTGGTCATGCCGGACTGGAAGGACGTGCCGCTGCCGCTGCGGCGCGAGGTGCTGCTGGCCCTGCCGGACGGCACGGTGCGGCAGATGGAGCTGCGCGCCACCGGCGTGGGCGGCGAGGCCGGCGGGGCGCGCGGCAGCGTGCTGCTGACGCTGCGGGACCTGACGGCGCTGCGCCGGGCGCAGGCGAAGATCCGGCACGACGCGCGGCACGATTCGCTGACCGGGCTGCTGAACCGCACCGGGCTGCGCGAGGCGCTGAACGTGGCGGGCGGGGCGGGCAGCGTGGTGTGCCTGGACATCGACGGGTTCGGGGCGCTGAACGCCGCGCTGGGCCGCACGGCCTGCGACCGGCTGCTGATTCAGGTGGCGGCGCGCCTGAACGACCTGGCCAACGAGTCGCGCGGGCAGGCGGCGCGACTGGCGGACGATTCCTTCGCGGTGACGCTGCCGGGCCTGGACGCACTGGGCGCGGCGGGGCGGGTGCGGGCGGCGCTGCAGCAGGTGCCGCTGCGGGTCGGTCAGCGGGACGTGTCGGTCAGTGTGGCGCTGGGCGTGGTCATGCTGGCGGCGGGCGTGCCGGGCGACGTGGCCCTCGGGGACGCCGAGGTGGCCATGCAGCACGCCAAGCGGCAGGGCCGTGATCAGGTGAGCGTGTTCAACCCGGACCTGCGCGAGCAGGTGGCGCGCGCCTTCGAGCTGGAAGAGGCGCTGCGCGGCGCGGTCGAGGGCGAGCAGTTCACGCTGCTGTACCAGCCGGCGATCTCGCTGCGCGAGGGGCGGCCCGTGAGTGCCGAGGCGCTGCTGCGCTGGAACCACCCGACGCTGGGCATGCTGAGCCCCAACCGGTTCCTGGATCTGGCGAGCCGCAGCGACCTGATCACCAGCATCAGCGAGTGGGTGGTGCAGGAGGCCGTGCTGGGCCGCTCGGCGGTGCGCTCGGCGTTGCCGGAACGGTACGGGGACTGGACGGTCAGCGTGAACCTGGGGCTGGAGGAACTGCGCCGCAGCGCCGGTCTGCGCCGCCTGCTGCCGCTGCTGTCCGCCGAGGGTGCCCCCGATATCGAGGTGGCAGCCGGCAGCCTGCTCGATCACAGTCAGGAGACGCTGGGGCTGCTCGAGCAGCTGCGGTCCCTGGGCGCGCGCCTGAGCGTGGACGATTTCGGGGACGGGGCCAGCAGCCTCGCGTCGCTGACGCGCTTCCCGCTGAGCGCCGTGAAACTGCACCCGACCCTGACGGCCCGCCTGCCGGGCGACGACAAGTCGCTGGCGCTGGTGCAAGGGACCATCGACCTGGCGCACCGGCTGGGGCTGGGCGTGGTGGCCGTGGGTGTGGAGACCAGCGAGCAGCTGCACATGCTGCGCGGCCTGGGCTGCGACGCCGCGCAGGGGTATGCGATCACGCCGCCGCTGGGCCGCGCCGAACTGCTGTCCTGGCTGCGTGACCATTGATACGGACTCCGATTGAATGGGCTGCAAAGACCGTTCAATCCGAGCGAAGCGAGAAGGAGAGAAACGGGTTCCGGACGTGGAGTTGGCAACCCGGTGTTGTTCCGGGTTGTTAACGAAACAGACGGAATCCGTATGATCCGGACTCCGGTTGAGTGGCTTGTAGAGCCACTGGGTCCGAGCGGATGCGACTCGTAGAGCTGCCCCGCAGAGTGGGAGAGAAACGTCCCTCCGGGCGTGGAGTTGGCAGACCGGTGCGGTTCCGAATTGTCGACGAAACAGACGGAATCCCCATGAGGGGGGTGCCGGGACGGGGTGCCCTCCGGGCGGTGATCATGAACGGACGGTCAAGGGAAGGGTAGGCGGCGCTGCTATTCGGCATGGCCTCACTGTTTAACGTGAAGCGGTTACAGATCACTTTCACGGAGGTTCCTGCATGTCCAACCATACCCCCACCGACGACCGTCCCACCCCCACCCTTGCCCGGCGTGACGCGCTGCGCCTGATCGGCACGGCCGGCGCCCTGGCCGCCGCCGCTCCGCTCGCCCGCGCCCAGACGGCCCCCGCTGCGCCTGCCGCCATGGCCCCCATGAACGGCAACGGCTTCTACCGCCAGAAGATCGGCGACATGACCGTCACGGTCTTCAGCGACGGCACCGCGCCACTCGCCGCGCTGCTCCCCACCTGGGGCGCCAACCCGGACCGGCAGGCCGAATTCACGCAGACGCTCGCCGAGTACCACGTGGCCGCCGCGAACACCGTCAACCACTTCAACCCGGTCCTGGTCGAACAGGGCGGGCAGCGCATCCTGATCGACACCGGGCGCGGCGGCGCCAACGGGCAACTCGTGGCCAACATGCGCCGCGCCGGCATCGAGCCGGACAGCGTGAACACGGTGTTCATCACGCACGGACACGGTGACCACATCGGCGGCCTGACCACCGCCGGGAAACCCACCTTCGCGAACGCGCAGCACGTCATGGGCGAGGCGGAATTCAACTTCTGGGTCACGCAGGCCAACCCCAACGACGCCGTGAAGAACAACCTGATCGCCCTGAAAGACCGGTTCAGGCTCATCGCGCCCGGCCAGGAGATCGTCCCCGGCCTGACCAGCGTCCCCACCCCCGGCCACACCGCCAACCACCTGAGTGTCCTGGCGCAGAGCGGCGGGCAGGGCATCATGATTCTCGGGGACGCCGGCGGCCACTTCCTGATCTCCCTCAAGCACCAGGGCGCGTACGTGGGCTTCGACACGAACGGCGCACTGGCCGCGCAGACCCGCCAGCGGATCTTCAACCGCATCGTCACCGAAGGGCTGTGGGTGACGGGCTACCACTTCCCGTTCCACGCCATCGGCCACCTGCGCCGCCTGAACGCCCGCTCGTACGAGTACGAACCGACCCTCTGGAACTGGAGCTGAAGCGGGGGGAGTAGGCCGTAGCGAGTGGAGAGTGGGAAAGACGACCCCGCCGCTGACCGCCCGCCACAGACAGAGAGGGCCGCACGGAACGCGTCCGTGCGGCCCTCCTCTGTCGTGCGGCTTTCGGGGGTGGGAAGTGAGGGGCCGCCTCCAGCCCCTCCCACTCCCTCCGGCCTCCTTTACACGCCCTGAACTTCGAAGGTCAGGCCGAGTTCTTTCAGGGTGTCGTCGTTGGGGTCGCGGCCAGTGACAACGGCGTACGCGGCGCGGTCGGGGGTCAGCCAGGTGTCCATGACGCGGCGCAGGTCGTCGAGCGTGACGGCCAGCAGGCGGGTCTTGAAGGCCTCCTGCACGTCGGGCGTGTAGCCGGCCTGGTCGCTGTAGAAGCGCATGCGTCCGGCGGTGTCGGGGCTGGTGAGGGGATCGAGGACCTTGCTGGCGCCCAGGATCGCCTCGGTCAGTTCGCGCTGCCCGAGGGGGGTGTCGAGGAAAGCGCGGGCGTCGCGGAACACGCGGTAGGTGCGGGCGATGTTCGGGTCGCGGTAGCTGCTCATGGCGAACACGCCCTCGCGGGTGTCGAAGCTGGCGGCGCCGCCGTACGCGCCGCCCTTCTCGCGGATTTCCTTGAGCAGGTAGTTGCTGCGCAGCAGGCGCGACAGGACCAGCAGGGCCGGGCTGTCCGGGTGGGTGTACGGCACGGTCTGGAACGCCACGGCGTTGAACGCGACGGGCGAGTCGGTCGTGCGGGCCTGCGGCGTGCGGGGGGCAGTGGCGGGGGCCGGGCGACCGACGGGGGCGCTGCCCGTGAACAGGCTGGTCACGCCGCTCAGGTCCAGCGTCAGGTCCGGTTCAGTGGCGGTCAGGGCCAGGACGGGCGTGCCGGCCAGGATCAGGTCGCGGATGCGGCTGAAGCGGGCGATCAGGTCGTCGAGGCCGCTGATGCCGCCGCTCTGACCCTCCACGGCCCGGCCTTCCACGATGCCCTTGAGGGTGTTCAGGGCGCTCAGGCCCCCGAAGCGTTCGCCGAGCGCCCCGGCGGGGCTGACCTGCGCCCCGGCCAGCCGCTCGGCGTAGGCGTTGCCGCTCTGCACGACGCTGGCCTTCAGGCCCGCGAGTCGCTGGCGCAGCAGCTGTTCCAGGCGGTCGCGGGTGAATTCCGGCGCGGCCAGCAGGTCGCGGATCACGTCAGTCAGGGCGGGGGCGTTGCGGGCCAGGGCCTTGCCGCTGAAGCTGAGGCTCAGGCGCAGGGCGCTCAGGTCGTCGGGGCGCACGCCGCTGCTGACGCTGGCGCTCACGCCGCCCGTGACGGCCTCCATGCGGCGCGCCAGGGCTGCGTAGTCCTGCCCGGCCGCGCCGCCGCGCGTGACCGCGAAGGCATACAGCGGCAGGGCGTCCAGCAGGTCGTCCGGCACGTCGGGCAGGCGCACCTGCACGTCCAGGTAGCTCAGGCCGCCGGTCGGCTGGGGAATGCGGGCGACCAGGGCGGCCCCCGCCTGCCCGGTGTGGTACGGGAGGCGCAGCACGCTGGGCGGCACGTCCGACAGGCTCAGGGTGGGCAGGGTATCCAGCGGGTGTTCCTGCCCCTGCAATTCCTTGAGGCGCAGGCTCTCGGCCACGATGCGCGCGCGGTCCTCGTCGGTGAAGCCCGCGCTCAGGCGGTCGATCAGCGCCTGCTCGTCGGCCTCGGTGCGAGCGGCGAGTTCCGGGTTCGGCGCGAGTTCCAGCGTCACGCGGTGCGGGTTGTTCAGCAACTCCCGCTCGATCATGGGTTCAAAGACGCGCCCGGCGTTCAGGTCGGCGCGCAGGCGGTCCAGTTCGGCGTCCAGGCGCAGGCCGGTCAGCGGGTCGCCGCCGTACAGCCAAGGCCCCAGCATCCGGAACATCACCTGCAGCGCGAAGGGGTACCCGGCGTTGCTGACTTCCTTCTGCCCGATCTCGAACTGGTGCAGGCTGCTCTCGATCAGTTCCGGGTCGATGCCGCTCTCCGCAATGGCGCGCAGGGTGTCCAGCACCAGCGTCTCGACGGCCTGCACCTGCCCGGCCCCCAGGCCCTTGAGGCCCACGGCGAACGCCCCCTCACGGAACGAGTCGCGGTAGCCGCTGAGGTCGGCGAGGCCCGCGCCCAGCCCGGACTCGATGAGCGGACGGGTCAGCGGCGCAGCCGGGTTGCCCAGCAGCACGTCGCTCAGCACGCTCCAGCGCAGGTTGGCGTCGGCGTCGCTGCTCAGGCCCAGTTTCCACAGCACGCTGACCTGCGAGCCGCGTTCCGTGTCGGTGCCGGGGTACTCGGCCCGCTCGGCGCGCGGCACGGCAAACGGCGTCTGGTCGGGAATGCTGACGTCCAGCACCTGCGCCGTGAACTGCCCCATGACGTGCACCTCGATGGCGTCCAGGATGCGCTCCAGCGGGAGTTTCCCGTAGGTGTAGAAGAAGGCGTTGCTGGGGTGGTAGTGCGCCGCGTGGAAGGCCCGCAGGTTGTCGTAGGTGAGTTCCGGGATGTTCTCGGGCGCGCCGCCGGAGTTGTTCGCGTACGTCAGATCCGGGTACAGCGCCTTCCCGAACGCCCGCCACATGACCGAGCCGGGGTTCGCCATGCCGCCCTTCATCTCGTTGTACACCACGCCCTGCAACTTCAGCGGGGTCGTGGGGTCGTCGGGCGTCTCGAACTCGAAGCGGTGCCCGTCCTGGCGGAAGGACTCGTAGCGCATCAGCGGGAAGAACGTGGCGTCCAGGTACACCGACAGCAGGTTGAAGAAGTCCTGCTCGTTGCGGGTGCTGAACGGGTACGTGGTCCAGTCGTTGCTGGTCATGGCGTTCATGAAGGTGTTCAGGCTGCGCGGCAGCATCGCGAAGAACGGGTCCGGCACCGGGTAACGCTGGCTGCCCATCAGGACGATGTGCTCCAGGATGTGCGCCACGCCCGTGCTGTCCTTCGGGACGGTCGGGAAGGTCACGGAGAACGCGGCGTTGTCGTCCTCGCGGATCACGTGCGCGTGCCGCGCGCCCAGTTCGTGCGAGAGGAGCACCAGCGTGCCCTGCATTTCCGGGAGGGTCTCGACCCGCTCGACGGTGTAACGGCCCAGGCGCTCGCCCACGCGGGGCGCGGCGGGCAGCGCAGATGGCAGCGCAGCAGTTGGCAGTGAAGTCATGCTCCCGAGTCTAATCCCGCGCCTGCGCCCGGAACGCTGAGATTCGCGACGATTCCCGCCGCCCGCCGCCCGGCCGGGGCGGATGTCATGGGAATCTCACCGCCGGGGCGGGCGGCGGCGGGTACACTGCGGGACATATGGCACCTCACGCACCCGCCGTCCGGCTCGCGCTGGCTGGCCTGCTCACGGCCCTGCTGGCAGCCTGCGGTCAGGAGATCACCGGCACGACCAGCAGCACGCAGGACGCACTGTACTTCGCGGACAGTCCGTCCGGGCTGCCGCCGCTGTACACCGGCGAGGTCTACGCGGCCACCCTGACCCCGGCGGGCGGCGCGGGGCCGTACACGGCGCGGCTGGCGGGCGGCACCCTCCCGCCGGGCCTGACCCTCAGCGGCCTGAACCTGAGCGGCACGCCGAACAGGACCGGCACGTACACCTTCACGGTCGAGGTCACGGACTCCACGCTCTCCACCCGCAGCAAGGAGTACCGCCTGACCGTGCAGGACCTGCCGGCGCTGTCGCTGGCCCCCACGTTGCCCGTCGGCGAGATTCGCGGAGACACGCGCATTCCCGTGACGATCAGCGCGCCCCGGACGGTGCGGGCCGCGCGGCTGGTGTGGGACCTGCCGGCCGGCGTGAGTGTCAGCGGCGCGCAGCCGGGCCAGACGGGCGGCGTGCTGTTCTGGCGGCAGGACGGCCAGCGCCTGACCGTGGACGTGGGCTTCAAGACCGTGCCGCGCAGCGGGGCGCGCGTGGCGCTACTCAGCCTGAAGGTCACGAAACCCGTCACGCTGGCCGGGTCGGCGCTGGGTTTCGAGGCGCGCGACGGTCAGGGCAAGCTGCTGAGCGAGAAACTGATGCCCGACGAGCAGAAGAAACGCGACGAGGCCGCCGCGAAAGCCGCCGCAGAGAAAGCCGCTGCGGACAGGGCTGCGGCTGACAGGGCTGCGGCCGAGAAGGCGGGTCCGGCGGCGCCCGCCGCGCCCGTCACTCCAGCGGTCCCCCCGGCCTCCACTCCCCCGGCCCCCAGCACGCCCGTCTCCCCCGCCCCGGCCGGTCCCCCGGACCCGGCGGCGCCCACTCCACCCGGCAGCACCCCACGCGAAGGCACCCCGCCCGGAGGCACCCCGTGAGGGCCGCGTTCCTGCGTGGAGCGCTGCTGGCCGGGCTGCTGGGGCTGGGCGCGGCGCAGGCCACGGTCGCCCCCACCCTGAGCCTGGAGCAGCAGGCGCGCCGCGCCGAGGTGATCGTCCGCGCGACCCTCGGTTCGCCCGTCGATGTCAGGGACGGCGACGTGACGTACGTCGCGTACCCGCTGACCGTCACCGAAACCATCGCGGGCGACCCGGCCACCCTGCCGCGCCACGAAGGCGCTCCGGCGCTGCTGTTCCTGAAGGGCGCATCCGACCTGCCGCAGCTGCGGGCCGGTCAGGACGTGATCGCGCTGCTGTACTCGGCGCGGATGGACAGTCCGCTGGTGGGCTTCAACCAGGGGCTGTATCCGGTCGTGAACGGCAGCCTCGTGCCGGGCGTTGCGCTGGGGACGGCCACCCCGCCGACCAGCACCGCTCCCGCCAGCGCCGCTCCCGCCAGCACCGCCCCGGCCAGCGGTGGGGCCACTCCGGCACCCACCACTGCGCCCAGTCCCGCGCCCATCCCGGCGCCCGGCAGTACGCCCGCCGACCCACCAGCGGCCAACCCGGCCAACCCGCTCATCACGGACCCGGCGAAGCTGCGCGCCGCGATCCTGGCCGCGCGGGAGGCCCGCCCGTGAGGGGCGCCCGACTGGTCACGCTGCTGCTCGCCGCCGCCCTGACAGGCCACGCCGGGGCGGCCAGCGTGAAGCTCCGCCCGCAGGGCGAGGCCCTGACGCAGGCCGTGCGGGCGGCGCTGGCGGCCATCAGCACGCCGGAACTGCCGGTCACGCTGGACACCAGTGGCGGCCCGCTGCTGACGCTGGGAGGCAGCGGGGCCAGCGCCGCGCCGTTCAACCCGGACGTCGCCGCGCGGCTGTTCGTCAGCGGCACGGAGCGCCGCATCGAGTTCAACCCGCGCGGTCCCCTCCCCCTTCAGGAGGCCGTGCAGATCGCCCTGGCCCGCGAACTGGGCCTGAGCGCCTGGACGCCCGCCGCCGCCCGCACCAGCCTGAGCGGCGCGGACCTGAACGGCGACGGGCGCATCGACCTGACGGACCTGGCGATCCTGATGAACAACTACGGCAAGAGCACCACGACCGGCGACCTGAACCAGGACCGCCGGGTGGACGACGCCGACCTGCGCCTGTTCAGCGAGCAGTACAGCAGACGCTGACCCGCGCCGCCGGGCGGGAAGGAACGGGCGTACAGTCCCCGCGCCGCCCGCCCTGCTACGCTGCCCGGCATGACCGATTCCAGTTACTCTCCCTACGATCCGGACACCATCGACCTGCAGGACTTCCTGAAGCTGCGCGGCATGGTCGAGACGGGCGGCGAGGCCAAGTTCCGCGTGCAGGGCGGCGAGGTCCGCCTGAACGGGCAGATCGAGACGCGCCGCCGCCGCAAGCTTCGCCGGGGCGACATCATCGAGTACGCCGGGCAGCGCGTCACGGTGGAGTGGTAAGCAGCGTGGGCCTGTACGAGGAGGCCGTGCTGGACTTCCGTAACCGCAAGGACCAGCACTTCGCGGCCGGGAAGGGACCGGTGGACCCGAAGTCGTTCCATGGCCTGCGGTACTTCGCGCCGGACGAGTCGTGGGCGTTCACGGTGCTGCTCGACCGCCTGCCGCAGGACGAGGGGGGCGAGTTCACGCTGGAGACGAACACCGGCCAGACACGCGTGATGGTGCGCTACGGGCAGGTGACGCTGCCGCTGCCGGGCGGCGAGCGCACGCTGTGGGTGTTCACGCCGCCCGGCGACGATCAGCCCGCCCGGGTGTTCATTCCGTTCCGGGACGCCACGAGCGGCGCGGCCGAGGGCGGCACGTACGGCGCGGGCCGTTACCTGGACGCCGCGCTGGACCGGCAGCTGGGCGGCGAGGGCGCGCTGGTGCGGGTGGATTTCAACCTCGCGTACCACCCGTACTGCGCGTACGGGGACGGCTGGACCTGCCCGCTGCCCCCGCGTGAGAACTGGCTGCCGGACGCGGTCACGGCGGGCGAACGTCTGCCCTGATCCACCCAGGGCTGGTCAGCGGGCGATGACGGCGGCGTACAGCTCCGTCACGCCCGCCTGTTTCAGGGCGTCCTGGCAGGCCAGCAGGGTATTGCCGGTGGTGAACACGTCGTCGATCAGCAGGACCGGGCCGCCCGGCAGTGCGTCCGGGCGGGCGCGGAACGCGCCGTGCAGGTCCTCGCGCTGCGCGGCGTGACGGCGGGCCTGCTGAGCGGTGTGGCGGGTGCGTTGCAGGCCCGGCACGCACGGCACGCCCAGCCCCGCAGCCACGGCGCAGCCCAGCAGTTCCGCCTGATTGAAACCCCGTTGCCGCTGCCGAGCCGGGTGCAGCGGCACGGGCACGACCGCCTGCACGTTCCAGTGGGCGGGCACGCCCCCGGCGAGGGCCTCGCCCAGCACGGCGGCGAGGTCGCGGGCCTCCCCGAATTTCAGGGTGCGCACCACGCGGCGGTTCACGCCCCGGTACGCGCCCAGCGTCACGAGGTGCGGGACCGGCTGGGCACGCAGGGGACTGTGGGCCTCGACGCGAGCGTGCAGGGCGGCGCGGCAGGCGGCGCACAGTCCGGCGGCGCGGCCCAGCTGCCCGCCGCAGCCGGGGCAGGCGCGCGGCAGCAGGGCGCGCAAGGCGTCCCCGAGAAGCTGCGCGGCGTTCAGGAGCCCACCGGTTGCAGTTCATCCACGAACAGCGGCGGCTCGTTGTCCTCGATGCGTTGCCACGCGGCGTTCAGGCCGGTCGGGTCGAGCATGGGCGCGGCCAGAGAGAAACTGGCGATGTGGTGCGCGCACACGCGCCGCACGCCGCTCTCGCCCAGGCGGGCGCGTTCGGCGGAGCTGAGCAGGGCGGCAAAAGCGGCCGGGTCGCCCAGCGCCGGGTGGCTGCCCTCGCGGATCGCGGCGCGCAGGAACGCCGCGACCTCGGCCGGGTTCAGCCAGAAACCGAACATCAGTTCGTCGGACAGGTCGTCCAGGCGGCGCATCTGCCCGCTGCCCATGCCCCGGCGGATCAGGGACCGCGCGAGTTCCTGGCGTTCCAGGCGCCGCGCGGCGTACTGCGCCAGGGTCAGTTGCTCGCGGGGCGGCGCGACCCGGCCGCCCACGGCGCGGCGCAGGCGGTACGCCAGGACGTAGCCCTGGTACTCGCGCAGCAGTTCGCTGACTGGCGTGGTCACCCCTTCAGTGTACGGGGCCGGGCGGGTCAGTCCGTGCGTTTTCACGCACGTTTGATCGGGGTACGGCACGCTGCGGGCGGGCGGGCATCTGCGGCGGCAGGCCACGCACAGAAAACACAGACAGGCGGGACAAAGGACACATCTGCAGCGCTTAAGCTGTGCGGCACAACACCCTCAGCTTACTTCCGGCTGTTTCAGTCGCCTCCGTTCCCGGCGTTCACCTGCCTCTGCCTGCCTTCCTGTTTCATTGCCCCGATCCACCCAGAGGAGAAGACCACTTCCATGCATCAGCTCAGACGCCACCATGAATTCGAGTACCGGTCCCGCAGCGGCGAGGACCTGCTGGGCCGCGTGGACATCTGGACCGACGTGGCCGCCGCCCGCGCCGTCCTGGTCCTGCGTGACCTGCCGGTCGGCGAGGCTGGCCGCGCCCTGAACGCCCTGAACAACAGCGTGCTGCCGTACCTGCTGCGCCCGGACACGAAGCTGCTGGTGCTGGCCCTGCGTCCGGCCGAGGAGGGCGTGAAGGCCCGCGCGCTGGTGCTGCCGCAGAGCGCCTGAGCGCAGGCAGACGGGCCGCCCCGCACCTGTTCAATTCAGGTGCGGGGCGGCCCCTTGATCGCTGCTGACGTCATACGGACTCCGTTTGTTTCGCCGACAATCCGGAACATCGCCGGGTTGCCGGCTCCACGCCCGGAGGGGCGTTTTGCTCCTACTCGCTCTTCTACGAAGCTCTACGAGTCCGCTCGGATTGAATGGTCTTTGCAGCCCATTCAATCGGAGTCCATCTCACTCCAGTACGAAGCGCACGCCTTCCTCGAAGGTCACGCGCGCCACGTCCGCGCGGGGCAGCACGGCGTTGCGTTTCCAGGGCATCCATTCGGTCTGCCCGGCGGCGCTGCGCAGGAAGCCGCGCACACCGACTTCCACGTAGCGGGCCGGGCCGCCCAGCAGGGCGCTCAGGCCCGCACGCAGGGTTTCCGGGTCGCGCAGGGGGCCGGTCAGGCGGGCCGAGGGCACCTCGTCGGGCGCATCTTCGCCGGACTGGTCGGCGTGCAGCGCGGCCGGGTGGGGGCGGTACAGGTCCACGGTGAAGCCGTCCAGGGTCAGCAGGGCCGCGCGGGCCTGGGCGGCCGGGAGCGGCTGCGTGAACGCCACGTGGATGTCGAGTTCGAAGCCGCGCACGCCCTTGTCGGTGCGGGTGCTGGCGGGCGCGGTGGAGGCAGGGGGGGTGGAGGCGGGGTCGGTCATGCGCTGGCGCTGGCTTCCAGTTGCTTGCGGTGGTTGTTCAGGTGAATGGCGACCATGCGCATCCAGTCCATGGCGTCCAGTTCCCCGAAGAACGGGTGCCACAGCGTGCGGCCCGGCGTGTGGCGCAGATCGGCGGCAGCGCGTTCCAGTCCGGCGCGGCTCTGCGCCCAGCGGGTGTCCAGGTCCTCCCAGGCGAGGCCGGTGTCGCTGGGGCGGGTGTGGGGCGGGGCGACGCGGCGGCCGTCCGGGGTGGTCTCGCCGGGCGCGCGGGGCGAGGGGCGCAGCTCCCGGTCCGACAGCAGCAGCGCCACGCCGCGCGAGATCGAATCGTTGATCAGGATGACGTGCTCGGCGTCCTGCGCGGGACTCCACTCGCGGCCCGGTTGCACGCGGGTCCAGTCGGCCTGCCGGGTGCGCAGCTGCGCCTCGAAGCGGTCGAGTTCCTTGGTCAGGCGGGCGCGCACGTCGTCGGGCGTGGCGCCCATCACGGCCAGCACGGCCGGGTCCGTCAGGGATTGTGTCATGCCGTCAGTGTAGCGCCCGGTGCCCACAGACACCCTGCTTCCCCGGCAGTTCCCGGGGGCTGCTCAGCGGCCCAGGCCCTCCGTGAAGTCGGTCGTGGCGGCCCAGTCCGGGTGGTCGATCAGGGGGTTGCGGTTGCCCTGTGCGGCGTGAATGGCGGCGTTGCGGTGGCGTTCCCAGTCGCCGGGCGGGTGCGCGGCGTGCCACGCCAGCAGCGTCTGAAGGTGCCGGGGCGCGTACTGGCGGATCACGCCGGGGTATCGCAGCAGGAAGTACAGCGTGGCGCGGGTGGCGGCACCCCGGCCGTGGGCGGGTTCGAACTCGCCGGGTTCGCGGCGGCCGCAGTCGCTGCGGATCGCCTCGCCGTAGTCGGGGAAGTCGAAGTACGGCGTGTTGCCCCGGAAGGAGTTGCAGTCGGGTTCGCAGGCGAACAGGTGGTGCAGGTCGCCGCGCATGGGCTGCCGCTTCGCGAACCAGCTCTGCGGCACGACGTGCTCGCAGTTGTACGGCAGGGCGTCCTCCAGCGCGTCGGCGTTCAGGCCCTCGGCGGCGGCGAGGCGGTCGCGGCGGGCCTGGGCGGCGCGGTCCGCCTCGATCAGTTCGGCGGGCGTGTGCTCGCGGCCCGAGTACAGGCTGCGCAGCCGCCCGTCGGGCCACACGTCCACCCAGGGGTACAGTTGCTCGGCGGGCGCGTAGGCCAGCACGCGGGCGTGCGTGCCGGTCACGAGTTCCGACAGCGCCAGGAACCGCTCGCGGGGCGTGGCACCACCGTTCAGGTCGGCGTTCAGCGCGGCGTAGTAGGCGCGGGCGGCGTCCGCGTCGGCCGGGTCGAGGTACGGGCGATTCCCGACCGGCGCGGGCCTCCCTTCCGGCGCTTTCAGCCGCAGCGTGAGCGTGACGGGCAGGGTCACGCGGCCGTCCGGATCGGCGTTCAGGGCCTTCAGGTCCAGTTCGCCCAGGTCCAGGGTGGCGCGGTCCTGGGCGGAGCGGGTCGGCGCCACCGTCCTCTCGGGAGCGGGCCGGGGCGGGCGGGGCGCGGCGAGCAGTTCCGCGATCAGCGGGTGCGCGGCGTCCGGGCCGGCGCGCAGGTCCTCCAGAATCCGGCTGATGCGGACGCCCTCGTTGGCGATCCAGTCGATATCGCTGTCGCTGTCGCCGGGCGCGGTGGGCCGCCCGTCGCGACGCAGCACCCGGCCCTGCGCGTCGGTGCGGGGCACGCCACTGTGGTGCAGGGCCACGACCTCCCAGGCGTCGTTGAAGACGGGGCTGCCGCTGCTGCCGGGGGCGGTGTCGGTCTCGTAGTGCAGGAAGTCCGGCAGGCGGTCCACGAGGCGGTTCTCGCGCAGCGCCACCTGTTTCGGTTCGCCGCTGGGGTGCTGGATGATGCTCAGGGCCTCGCCCAGCACGTTCCGGTCGGCCCCGCCGAAGCAGGGAATCCACCCGAACGGCGCCGTGTCGCCCCCCACGGCCACGATCGTGTAGTCCAGCGGCTCGCTGGTCAGGAACAGCGTGTCGGGGTCCAGGGACAGGGTCACGCGGTCACGCAGGGTGCCGTCCGGGCGCAGTTCGTAGTCGAATTCGGCGGCGGCCGTGCGGGCGTCGTCGGGGCCAGTCAGGACGTGGTTGTTGGTGATGAGCAGTCGGGGGCTGCACAGCCAGCCGGTGCCGTACCCGGTGGTGCGGCCCCGCCGGTCGCGCAGGACCACGCGGGCCACGGCGCGGGCGGCGGCGCGCGCGAGGTCCAGGTACGCCACGCCCACCAGATCGTTCGCGCCGAGCAGGCGTTCCACGTTCTGCCGGGTGTCCTGCGGGAGGCGCGAGGTGAGTTGCGCCAGCGGTTCGTGCCCCTGCACCAGCGCGTGGGCGTCCGGCATGGGCACGCCCAGCCGCGCGAGGCGGGCCTCGACGCGCGCGGCCGAGTCGGTCTCGATCAGGCCGCGCACGTTCAGGCGCTCCAGTTGCTCGGTCCGCTGCGCCCGGCGATTCAGGAACCGGGCCTGGGTGTCCTGCACCAACTCCGCTGGAATGTCCATGTGGTCAGCATACCAGTACGCCCTGAGCGTAACGGGTGTGGGGTGCGGGCCGGCAGACAAGCCACCGACCCACACCCCACTCCCTCCCGCCTCCCGTCCGTCAGCGGACGGGCTGGCCGATCACTTCCTTGCCGCCCAGGTAGGGGCGCAGCGCGGCGGGAATGCGGATGGTCCCGTCGGCCTGCTGGTGGTTTTCCAGCAGCGGCACCAGGATGCGCGGCGCGGCGACGCCCGTGTTGTTCAGGGTGTGTGCGAAGACCAGTTTGCCGCCCGCGTCGCGGTAGCGCAGGCCGGTGCGGCGGGCCTGCCAGTCGCCCAGGTACGAGCAGGAGTGCGTCTCGCGGTACAGCTGCTCGCTGGGCACCCAGGTTTCGATGTCGTACATCAGGACCTTGCCGGCACCCATGTCGCCGGTGCAGTTCTGCACGACGCGGTACGGGAGTTCCAGGGCTGCCAGGAGTGCCTCGGCGTTTGCCAGGATCTTCGCGAACCATTCCAGGCCGACTTCCTCGCTGGCCTCGCACAGCACGTACTGCTCGACCTTGCGGAACTCGTGCACGCGGATCAGTCCGCGCACGTCCCGCCCGGCGCTGCCGGCCTCGCTGCGGAACGCGGCGCTGATCGCGGCGAACGTGATCGGCAGCTGCTCGTGCTGAAGCTGCTCTCCGGCGTACAGGCTGTTCACGGGGACCTCGGCGGTCCCGGCCAGCATCAGTTCGTCGCCCTCGATCTTGTACACCTGATCCTCGCCGCCGGGGAAGTGCCCGCTGCCCACGAACGCGTCCGGGCGGGCCAGGGCGGTGGTGGACAGCGGCGTGAAGCCCCGCCCGGACAGGAAGTCCATGGCGAACATCAGCACCGCCATCTCCAGCATGACCGCCTCGCCCTTCAGCAGGTAGCTGCGGCTGCCGGACACGCGGGCCACGCGCTCGGGGTCGCTCCAGCCCTGCTTCTCCAGCAGCTCCACGTGATCCAGCGGCGTGAAGTCGAACTCGGGCAGCTGCCCCTCGCGGCGCAGTTCGACGTTCTCGCTGTCGTCCTTCCCGACCGGCACCGAGGGGTGCGGGATGTTCGGCACGCGCAGCAGCATGAGCTTCAGGCTGTCCTCGTGGGCGCGCAGGGCGGGTTCCAGCGCCCTCAGCTCCTCGGCGAGGTCCTTGCCTTTCTGGATCAGGGCGGCGCGCTCGTCGGGCGCGGCTTTCGGCACGAGTTTCGCGTTGGCGTTGCGTTCGGCCTGCATGGCCTCCACGCGCTGCTTCAGGTCCACCAGTTCGCGGTCCACGCGCAGCAGGTCGTCGATGTCGATGTTCACGCCCTTGACCTGCGCGGCGTGCCTGACAGCCCCGGCGTTCTCGCGGATGAATTTGAGGTCTAACATCAGTCGGCCTCCACGGTGCGCGGCACGCGGATGTGACCGTCGGGCATGCTCTCGGGGGCCAGGGCGGTCACGGCGGCCTGCGGGAAGACCGCGCCGGGCACGTCGTCGCGCAGCACGTTCACGAGGTCGACCGGGCGCTGCATTTCCTGCACGCCGCTGGTGTCCGCCTCGCCCAGCAGGTCGAAGTACCCCAGCACGCGGGTCAGGTCGCCCTGCATGGCGGTGCGTTCCTCCGGGGTCAGGTGCAGCCGGGCAAGCTGCGCGAGGTGGTCTATCTGGGCCGCGTCGATCATGCCCAGAAGTATAGAGGCGCGGAACCCGGACCCGGCGGGCCGCGTACCGGGTGCCATGCGACCTTCCTGGCGTGCCCCGGTCTTCCTGAGCGTCTCTCTGCTGGCGTCCGCGCAGGCGCAGGCCACCCCGGACATCCCGGCCGCCGTGACGCGGCTGTTCAGTGGGCCGGTGCAGGCGGCGTGGCTGGCCCCGGACTTCCAGGCGGCCCTGAGTGCCGAACAGCTTCAGGCGGGGCTGGACAGCCTGCGCGCGCAGCTGGGAGCCTTCGTGAGTGCCGGAACGCAGGGCGGCGTGACCGTCGCGGTGTTCGAGAAGGGACAACTGGGCGTGCAGGCCGCGCTGGACGACCAGGGGCGTTTCACGGGCCTGCGCTTCGCGCCGCTGGTGGCGAACGCGGACGCGACCGGGGCCGACTCGCCGCGTGAGCTGCTGAAGCGCATCTTCAGCGGGCCGCTGGACCCGGCGCTGTTCTCCCCGTCGTTCCTGGAGGCGCTGCCCGAAGCGCAGTTGCGGTCCTTCCTGGAGGGCCTGCGCACCCAGTACGGCCCGCTTCAGGACGTGCAGGTGGGCGCGACCGGCGCCACCCTGATCTTCGAGAACGGCCCGCTGAACGTCACGCAGTTCACGCTGGACGCTCAGGGCCGCGTGACCGGGCTGGTCGTCGCGCCCGTCACGCCAGAAGTGACCTTCGGCTCGCCCGACGAGGCGCGCGCCGCCTTTGCCGCGCTGCCCGGACAGGTCAGCCTGCTGGTGCAGGAGGTGGGCGTTCAGGGCGGCGCCCCGCTCATCGCCCTGAACGCCGCGCGGCCCCTGGCAGTCGGGTCCACCTTCAAACTGGCGATCCTGGCCGAGTTGCAGGCGCAGGTCAGCGCCGGGCAGCGCGCCTGGACCGACGAACTGACCCTGACGGACGCCGACCGCAGCCTCCCCAGCGGCACGTTGCAGGACGCGCCGACCGGCAGCCGGTACACGCTGCGGGACCTCGCGGCGCGCATGATCTCGCAGAGTGACAACACCGCCACGGACCTGCTGCTGAACGCCGTGGGCCGCGCGGGCGTGGAGGCCCGGTTCGGTCAGAGGCCCATGCCGGGCACCCGTGAAGCCTTCGCCCTGAAGAACCCCGCGAACGCCGCGCTGCTCGCCGAGTACCGCGCCGCCGTCCTGAACGTCCCGGCGCGGCAGGCGGTGCTGGAACGGGCGCGCGTGGCGCCGCTGCCCGCCGCCTCGGCCTTTGCGGGCGGCCCCCTGGCGCGGGACGTGGAATGGTTCGCCAGCACGGGACGCCTGTGCCGCCTGATGAACGACGTGGCAGCCCTGAAGGAAACGCAACTGAACCCCGGCGTGGCCGACCCCGCCGCCTTCCGCAGCGTCAGCTTCAAGGGCGGCAGTGAACCCGGCGTGCTGAATCTGACCACCCAGGTCACCACCCCGGCGGGCCGGACGTACTGCGTGAGCGCCACCTGGAACGACGCCCGCGCCCTGAACGACCCGCAGTTCCTGGCGCTGTACGGCGGCGTGCTGCGCCTGCTGCGCTGACCCCGCCCCCACCACACACCGCGCCCTCCCTGAAGGTTCGCTCAGGGTTCCTCACGCAGCGTCAGGCGGGGCCGCGCACAGTGAGGGGCATGACGCCCCGCATCCGCACGGCCCTGCTGTCCACCGCCCTGCTGTCCACCGGCCTGTTGGGCACGCTGTCCGCCCAGGCCCAGGTGAGCATCTTCACCATTCCGGCCCTGCCGCCCCGCAGCGCCGCCCCGGCACCCACGACGCCCGCGCCCACGACCCCCGCACCCGTCACGCCGACCCGGCCCGCCCTGAACCCTGCGCTGGCTACCCCGCACAGCGCCAACCTGAGCGGCCCCGGCAGCCTGCGCGGCGGTCAGGACACCACCTGGACCTTCAACCTGACCAACCTGGGCGAGGCCGTCATCGACCTGCAACACGGTGCGTGCGACGTGCGCTTCGAGGTCCTGAACGCCGCCGGGCAGGTCGTGCGCGCCAACCCCACGAACACGGTCTGCACCATGCAGCTCGTCATGACGAACGTCGCGCCGGGCGAGACCATGGACGTGCAGAGCGTCCGCTGGAACGGCCGGGGCAGCGACGGCAAGGCGCTGCCCGCCGGGGAGTACACCATCCGCGCGTACTTCAACGGGGCGGGCGTGAGCATCGTCGCCGAGGACTACCCGGTCACGCTGGAAAACTGACCCCCGCACCGGGCAGCGGGCCGCCTTCCACGCGGCCCGCTCTCTCGTGCCGGTCTGTCAGGGCATAGCCCCGGTCGCCCAGTCGGTTCGCAGGTATGCGAGTTTCACGCTGTCCCAGCGCTGCCCGGCCCAGGCGCGGGCCTGTGGGATGCGGGCGCACTCGCGGAAGCCCAAGCGGGCCGCTGCGCGGATCATGCGCTCGTTTCCGCCCCAGGTGGTCAGGGTCAGGACGTGCGCGCCGGTCTGGGCGAAGGTGGCGTCGGTCCACAGCCGCAGCGCCTGCGTGCCCAGCCCGCCGCCCCAGTGCCGGGGGGCGAAGATCAGCACGCCCAGATCCCACCAGCCGCCGCCCTCCGGGGCTTCCTCGTGGCGGGTGACCTGCCCGATACACGCGCCGTCCAGCGCGATGATCCGCCCGTGCGGGTCAGGCGCGCGGCGGTGCTCGCGGGCCGTGAAGTCGGTCAGGGACAGCGTGGACGGCCCGCCAGCCGCGTGGAAGTACGGGGCGTCCCAGCGTTTCCATTCCGGGTCGCTCTCCGCGTGCAGCCAGCGCCAGAGGGTGGGCAGATCGTCGTCGCGGCGGCTGCGCAAGGTCAGGGCGGGCAGGGTCAGCGTCGGCAGGTTCAGGCTGGGCTGTGCGGGCATCGGCGCGCAGCGTACCCCGGCCGGGCTTGTGGGGACATGCGCCTTTTGCCGGATGCAACTCCTCATGTCCGGGGTGCGTAATGGAGGGCATGAGCGATGGTACTTCCGGTCCGCTGACTCCCCCCGACTCCCTGCTGAAAGCGCCGGACGCCGTCCCGGCCGTGCGGGCGCAGGAAGCGCCGGAGATGGTGCCGCTGTCCGCCGAGGACCGCGCGCGGCTCGACCAGATGGCCCGCGCCTTCGCGCAGGACGTCCTGAGTGCCGGGGCGCACACCCCGGAATTCAAACGCAAACTGGACGCCGTGCATGAACTCGGCCTGCCCGAACAGCGGGCCGCCGCGCAGAGCAGCAACCGCATGCTGGACCGCCCCCTGCGCGCCACCAAGGTCGGCGCACTCGCCGAGGGCAGCGACATCCTGCGCGGCCTGACGGACCTGCGCCGCACGGTGGAGGACCTGGACCCCAGCCGCGCGGCCACGCCCCGCCGCTTCCTGGGGCTGCTGCCCGGCGGGAAGAAGGTGCAGAACGCACTGGACAAGTACCAGAGCGCGCAGTCGCACCTGAACGGCATCCTGGAGGCGCTGTACCGGGGTCAGGACGAGCTGCGGCGCGACAACGCCACCATCGAGACCGAGAAGGTCCACCTGTGGGACACCATGCAGAAACTCCGGCAGTACGCGCACGTCGGGAAGGCCGTGGATGAGGCCCTCACGCAGCGCCTTCAGGAGTTGCAGGTCACCGACCCCGACAAGGCCCGCATGGTCAGCGAGGAACTGCTGTTCGCGGTGCGGCAGCGCGTCACCGACCTGCTGACGCAACTGGCCGTGAGCATCCAGGGGTACCTGGCGCTGGACCTCGTGCGGCGCAACAACCTCGAACTGATCAAGGGCGTGGACCGCGCCACGACCACCACCGTCAGCGCCCTGAAGACCGCGCTGATGGTCTCGCAGGCCCTCGGGACGCAGCAGGCCGTGCTGGGGCAGGTGACGGCCCTGAACGACACGACCGGCAAGATGATCGGCTCGACCGCCAGCCTGCTGCGCCAGCAGAGCACCGAGATCCAGCGGCAGGCGGGCAGCGCCACCGTGGACCCGCAGATCATCCAGGCGGCATTCCGGGACGTGTACGGCGCGCTGGACGCCATCAGCTCGTACCGGCAGCAGGCGCTGGAACGCTTCCAGGACACCATGCAGGTACTGGACAAGGAGGTCGCGCAGGCGCAGACGTACCTGGACCGCGAGCGGCAGCAGGCGTCCCGCGAACTCGCGCAGGACCTGAACGTCACGCCACAGGGCGAGCTGAAAATCTGAGCGGCCGCGTCCCCGACAGCCGGGAGGATGTGCTGGCGTGGCTGACGGCCCGCTGGGACGCCCTCCCGGCCCTTCCGGTCGCGCGGGTGGCCGTGGACGGCGTGGCCGGGGCAGGCAAGACGACCCTGGCCGACGAGCTGGCCCGGCGACTGCGGAGGCTGGGGCGGCCCGTGATCCGCGTCAGTATCGACGGCTTCCACCAGCCGCGCGTGGCCCGGTACCGCAGGGGCCGCACCTCACCGGAGGGCTTCTACCGTGACTCGTACGATCTGGCCGCGCTGGAACGCGAGGTACTCTCTCCCCTGTCGCCGGGTGGCAGCGGGCAGTACCGCCCGCAGGTGTTTGACGTCACGCGCGACGAACCTGTTCATGCCCCCGCACAGGAAGCCGGGCAGGGCAGCGTCCTGATCGTGGACGGCCTGTTCCTGCACCGCCCGGAGCTGCGCGACTGGTGGCACGATTCGGTGTTCCTGCGCGTGCCGTTCGAGGTGTCGGTGCCACGCGGCGCCGCCCGTGGGCCGGGATACGGCTCGCCCGATCCGCGGGCAGACAGCAACCGCCGCTACGTGGAGGGCCACTGCCTGTACTTCCGCGAGGCCGATCCGGAAGCGCATGCGGGCGTGGTGCTGGACTACACGGACCTGAACGCTCCCAGGATCGTCACGGCCCGGTAGATACAGTCAGGGCCGCCTCCATGTGAAGGCGGCCCTTGATCGTGGGCGTTCAGTTGTCGGCGCGGGCGCTCTGGCTTTCGTTCATGGCGTCGGCCGGGGCGAAGGTGAGGCACTGGGCGGTCTGGCCGCTCATGCTGACCTCGATCTGGCCGGCGGTGCAGTTCATGTCCTCGTTGAAGCGGCAGGTGGTGGCGTCGCAGCGGCTGACCATGCTCTGGGTGTCGTCGTTCATGGGACCCTCCTGCCTTCAGCGTGCGGCCGGGGCGGGCAGGGGATGGTGAGCTGCGCTGCACGGTGAAGGGAAAGGGCGGATTCCGAGTAAACGGGTCTGTTTTCTCCGTTCCAGGCGCTTTTGAGGCTGCTGGAGGCGACTCCGGGCGATGCTGGACCGGTCGGGGACGGCAGGCCTGCTCATGCCCTTCACATGCCCGGCAACAGGGCGTTCGACTGGAGCCCGGCTTCAGTTGAGCAGGCTGGCGCGGATGCCCTGGGCGCAGGCGACGCGGTGCGCGACCTGCGCGGCGTCCAGTTCGCCGTGTTCGCGCAGTCCGGCGGCCAGGACCTCGATCTCGGTCCAGGCGCGGCGCAGTCTGGCGCGGGTGCGGCCCCGCAGGACGCTCAGGTAGGCGTCCAGGGTGTCGCGTTCGTCCGGGTCGGTCAGGGCGCAGTCGAGGAGCATGCGGGCGTCCCGGCCGCCGTCGGGGGTGGGCGTGCCGCTCAGGTGGGCGGCCTCGGCGGGGGCCAGGGCGACCATCACGACTTCCTCGGCCAGCGCTCGGTTCAGGCGCAGCGCGGCCGGGTCCGGCGCGGCGGCGTACGTCACGCCGTGCAGGGTCACGCGGTCCAGGCGCAGCGGGGCGCGCGGGTGGGTGTGCGCCAGGAACGCCTCGGCCGCCCGGTGCAGCGAGCGGGCGTGCGCGGCGGTGGGGGCGGGGGCCTGGGGGGTCTGGGTGTGGGGGCTGGTCATAATCCTGACTTCCGGACTCAGGATAAGGGGGCGGGGGTGAGATTCGTAAGCACCGTCCGGGGGGGACTGTCCGAGGGGGCCGGACCTGTCCCGCCTGTCGCCTGCCCTCCCGGCTGTCATACGGGTTCCGTCTGTTCCGCTGACAACCCGGAACTTCACCGGATCGCCAGCTCCACGTCCGGAACCCGTTTCTCTCCTTCTCGCTTCGCTCGGATTGAACGGTCTTTGCAGCCCATTCACTCGGAGTCCGTATCAGCCGCCCTTCTCCTCGACCTCGGCCTGCCGCTCACTCCAGGCGGTCATCTTCGCTTCCAGCTGCACTTCCAGGTCGTGCGCGGCCTGTCCCAGCGCCACGAAGTCCGCGCCCACGGGGGCGGCGTTCAGGGCGGCCTGTGCCTCTTCCAGCGCCGCTTCCAGGCGGGCGATGTCGGCCTCGATGGCCTCGACCTCGCGCTTGAGGTGCCACAGGCCCTTGCCCTTCGGCGCGGCGGGTTTCGGGGCGGCCTTCGGCGCGGCGGCCAGTGCCTCGGCTTCCAGTTCGGCGGCCGTGCGGTGCTTGGCCTTGTAGTCCTCCCAGCCGGGGTACTCGTAGAACTGCCCGTCCTCGATCAGCCAGATGCGGTCGGCGAGGCCCTCGATGAAGGCGCGGTCGTGGCTGACCATCATCAGGGTCCCGCCGAAGTCCTCCAGCGCCACTTCGAGGCTCTCGACCATCTCCATGTCCAGGTGGTTGGTGGGTTCGTCCATGACCAGCAGGTTGTGGTCCTCCTGGGCCAGTTTCAGCAGGGCGAGGCGCGCCCGCTCGCCGCCCGACAGGATGCGGGTCTGCTTGTCGTGCTGGTCGTAGGGGAACATGAACGTGCCCAGCAGGTCGTGCGCCTGCGGGTCCTTCTGGGTGTAGGTGCGGGCCACGTCGTACAGCGTGTCGTTCGGGTCCACGCCGCGCAGCGCCTGATCGTAGTAGCCGACCGTCACGCGCGCCCCGGTCAGCAGGCGCGTGCGGGGGTCGTCGCTCTTCTCCAGGCCCAGCAGGGTGCGCAGGAAGGTGGTCTTCCCCGCGCCGTTGCGCCCGATGATGGCGATGCGTTCGCCCCGGCGGATCTGCACGCTCACGTCCCGGAACAGGGTGCGGCCCCCCGGCAGCACGCGGGTCACGTGCCGGGCGTCCAGGATCACGTCGCCACTTTCGGGTGCGTGGAAGGTGATGCGGGCCGTGCGCTGATCGGCGGGCGGGGCGGCGGTCGCGCGGCTCTGCATGCGGTCCACGCGGGCCTGCATGGCCTTGGCGCGCCGGGCGAGTTTGCTCATGCCCAGGCCCCAGATCTTCATGCGGTCGGCGCTGGCCTGCAGGCTGGCGATCTGCTTGCTCTCGATGGCGTGCCGGGCGGCCTGCTGCTCCTGCTCGACTTCCAGCAGTTCGCGGAACTTGGTGTAGTTCCCCGGGTACATCTTCAGGGTGCCGCCGCGCAGGTACGCGGTCTCGCGGGTCACGGTGTCCAGGAAGGTGCGGTCGTGACTGATGACCAGTACCGCGCCCGGATAGCGGCCCAGGAAGGCTTCCAGCCACTCGACCATCACGATGTCCAGGTGGTTGGTGGGCTCGTCGAGCAGCAGCACGTCCGGGTTCTCGACCAGCAGCGCCGCCAGACCCAGCCGGGTGCGTTCCCCGCCGCTGAGGCTGGACGCCAGGTCGTTCTCGCGGCCACGGAACCCGAAGGCGAGGATCACGGCGTCCTTGCGGCTGCGGCGCTCGAAGCCCCCCCGGCGCTGGTAGTGTTCCAGCAGCGCCTCGTGGTGCAGGATGCTGTCCGGCGTGCCGCTGCTCATGGCGTCGGCGGCGGCGCTCAGTTCGGCCTCCAGCTCGTCGAGGTCCTGGAAGGCGGCGTTCAGGACGCTGTCGATGGTCGCGCCGTCCGGGAACACCGGGTCCTGTTGCAGCGACCGGACCCGCACGCCGGGCGCGCGTTTCACGGTGCCCCCGTCGGGGGTGAGCCGCCCGGTCAGGAGCCCCAGCAGCGTGCTTTTGCCCGCCCCGTTCCGGCCGACCAGACCCACCCGGTCGCCCGGCTGCACGGCAAAATTCACTTCGCTGAGCACGGTCAGCGGACCGTACTCCTTACTGGCATCCACGACGGCAACAAGCACGCCCTGTAGTATACGCCCGTTACGAAACTGTCAGATTTTTCTCGTAGACTAGACAGAATGAAGGTGACGGCCCCCGCAGCAGTTCTGAAGCTCCACTCGAACCTCCGGGTCGCTCCCCTGACGGCGCTGCTCCTGCTGGGCAGCGCCTCTTCCAGTCTCGCGGCCGGCACCGCGGCCGGCGGCCCCCTGCTGCTCAGCGGCGCGCAGGGCAGCGTTGAGGTGCTGGGCACCACCAACACCTGGGCGCCTCAGGGCACCGGGATCGACGTGACCACCTCGCTGCGCACCGGCACCGGCCGCGCCGAACTGAAATCCGGGGCCGGGCAGGTCGTGGTGGGCAGCGCCTCGCGGCTGCGCCGCTACCTCGACGAGGCGGACCTGCTCGACGGGCGCTTCTTCCTGCGCGGCCCGGTGGCCGTGCACGTACAGGGCATTCACGTGGTCATGGAGGGCGCCGGGCAGATACGGGTGGACCTGAGCGGCAGGGCCACCCGCCGCGTGGCCGTCTTACAGGGACAGGCGCGCCTGAGCCTCAACGGCAAGCTCGTGACCCTGCGCGCCGCGCAGCAGGTGGACCTGAACAGCGGCCGGGTCACGGCCTTCCGTGAGCAGGACCCCTGGTACGCCTCGCAGTACCGGGGACTGGGGAGCGCCACCGTCGAGGCGACGCGCGGGCAGGTGCGCGTGGACCGCGCCGGACAGGCGCGCGTGGCGGTCGTCGGGGACGCGCTGGACCCCGGCGTGACCCTGAACACCGCCGCCGGCGCGTGGGCCGAGGTGGGCTTCACGGGCGGCGGGTACCTGCGCCTGAACGAACAGAGCGAACTGAGCGTGCTGGCGGTCGAACGTACCGAACGGGGCCGCGAGGTGCTGCTGAAACTCTCGCGCGGCACCGCCTGGAACGTCGTGCAGAAGGGGCAGGGCGGCTACCGCCTGGACACCCCGGTCGTCAGTACCGCCGTGCGCGGCACGGTCTTCCGGGTGGATGCCAGCGGCACCGTGAAGGTCTTCGAGGGTCAGGTGGCCCTGCCCGGCGAGAGCGATCAGGCGGTCAGTGCCGGGCAGCAACGTGCCGAGGCGGGCGGGGTGGGCACCTTGCAACTCGACGCCCTGGACCGTTTCAACCAGTCGCTGGACGCCGAACGCGCCCGGCCCCTCACGTTGGACCTGCCGCGCGGCCCGCGGCAACTGCAGGACCTGACCCTGCTGGCCCGCAGCCTGCCCGACGCGTCCGTGCAGGCCAGCGTCGCCGGACGCACCGTGCCCCTGGGCGGCGCGGACGGCGTGTTCCGCCTGGAACGCCTGGAGGACAGCCTGCCGGAAGGCACGTACGCCGTGACCGTCACCGCCACCCGCTACGGCCAGAGCCTGACGCGCCAGCTGCCGCTGGTCATCGACCGGACCGCGCCGGCCGTGACCGTGCAGGGCCGCCGCGAGGGCCGCGTCCTGACCCTGACCGGCCGCGTGCAGGACGCCAGCCTGCAGCCCGGCACCGACACCAGCAACCGCGTGACCCTGCGCGCGACCGTGAACGGCGTGACATACACCCGCACCGTCACCACCGACCACCCCGACTTCCACTGGACCCTGCCGCTGGCCACGCCCGGCACTCCCGTCACCCTGAACGCCAGGGACGAGGCAGGCAACGAACGCCATGTTGAGATCCCCTGACCGGTCACTGGCGCTGTACACCGTCCCGGCGGCGGCGATCCTGGCGCTGCTGCTGACCTTCCTGCTGCCGAACAACACCCGCCTGTGGGACGCCCTGAACCGCGCGCTGCCCAGCGCCACCGACCGGCGCGTCGTCCTGGTCGGCATCGACGACGCCTCGCTGCGCGACTACGGCCGCATCGGCACCTGGCCCCGCGAACTGTACGGTCAGGCTCTGCGCACCCTCGATCAGGCCGGCGCGACCGCCATCGGCATCGACGTGCTGCTCAGCGATCCCGCCCTGAACGACCGCCGCCTCGCCGACGCGTTCAGCCAGCCGAACGTCGTCCTGGCCACCGCCCCTGGCGAGAGCGGCCTGCTCGCCAGCCCCGACTGGCTCTCCCCGACCGGCATCAGCGCCCTGAACGTCAGCCCGGACGGCGTGGTCCGCACCTTCCAGACCAGCTACCCCACCAGCGACGGCACGCCCGGCCCCAGCTTCGCGCGGCAGCTGGCTGTCGCCGCCGGCAGCAGCGTTCCCCTGAGCACCGAACCGCAACTGCTGCGCTACAGCTCCCCCGACCAGGACCGTCTGCCCGTCATTCCCTTCCGGGACGTGGTGAACGGCAACGTCCGTTACGGCGACATTCAGGGCAAGATCGTCATCATCGGCCTGACCGCCACCGGCAGCGGCGGCCCCAGCGTCCGCGACGTGACCGGACAGACCGTCGCCGGAGCGGCCCTGCAGGCGCGCGCCGTGTCCAGCCTCCTGAGCCCACCCTTCACGCGGCTCCCGCAGTGGCTGACCGCGCTGCTGGCCGTCGCCACCGCCATCACCGCCGTCCTGGCACGCGGCATGTGGGGCTTCGCGCTGGCCATGCTGACGCTGGGCGCCGCCATTCCCCTGTGGCTGGGCAACATCCTGCTGCCCGGCGTGACCCTCTCGTACGCCGCGATTCTGGGTACTGCCCTCGTCGTGCTGGAACGCTGGTGGAACCTGCGCAACCTCAGTGTCCGCGACCCCCTGACCGGCTTCGGCAACCGCGTCGCCTTCACCCGCGCCCTCGAACAGCGCTGGGCGACCCGCGCCGCCCGCCCGCTCGGCCTGCTGCTCGTCGACCTGAGCGGCTTTCGCAAGGTCAACGAACAGTACGGCCTGCAGGCCGGCGACGAACTGCTGCGCGACCTGTCCGGGCGCATCATGAAACACAAACGTCGCGGCGACCTGATCTTCCGCTGGGGCCCGGACGAGTTCGCCGTCCTGCTCGACAACGCCGGCACCCAGGACATGGCCCTCGTCACCCAGCGCCTCCAGGATTCCCTCGACCAGCTCAGCTACCGCGACCTGCACGTCCGCACCAGCGTCGGCGCCGCCCGCACCGGCCCGGACATCCAGACCCCCATCGACCTGGTCGAGGCGGCCAGCCGCAGCCGTTACCGCGTGAAGTACCAGCGCGAACAGCGGGGCTAGAGCAGACGGGAAATGGGAAGTGGCCCGCCTCTGCAACGCAGATGGCGGGCCACTTCCGTGCGGTGTGTTTCTCCGGGTGCCCGGTCAGTGGGGCGGCAGACCGGCCACCGACCCACTCCCCTCTTACCCGGATTCCCTTTGTTTCGCCGACAATCCGGAACTTCACCGGATTGCCAGCTCCACGTCCGGAACCCGTTTTTCTCCCACTCTGCGGGGCAGCTCTACGAGTCGCATCCGCTCTGATTGAAGGGTCTTTGCAGCCCCTTCAATCAGAGTCCGTATTACTGCCCGACGAGCAGCGTCCAGATGGCGGGGTTGGCGACCCAGCTGTACCAGATGTTCGGCAGCAGCCCCAGCGCGGTGACGCCGACCACGCCGAGCGCGACCGTGAGGGTGGTGGGCGTGCGCTGGCCCAGGCCGTACTCGCGGGCGGGGGTGCGGTCGGGCATGAACAGCAGCATGGCGGGCCGCAGGTAGTACACCAGGGCGGCGACGCTGGTCAGGGCGGCCAGGATGCTCAGCCACTCGTAGCCGTTCTGGAAGGCCGCCTGGAACACCAGGTACTTGCCGAAGAACCCGGCGAAGGGCGGCAGGCCCGCCAGCGAGGCGAGGCACACGGCCAGCGCGACGGCGTAGGCGGGGTGGCGGTAGTACAGGCCGCGCAGGTCGGGGATGCTCATGCCTTCCTCGCCCCGTTGCAGGGCGGCGACGATGGCCAGGGCGGCGGCGGTCATCAGGGTGTACACCAGCAGGTAGTACGTCAGGGCCGCGCCGCCGGCCTGGGGGGTGCCGAGCAGGGCCATGGCCAGGAAGCCGGTGTGCGCGACGGCCGAGTACGCCAGCATGCGTTTGAAGTTGAGCTGGCGCAGCGCGGCGAGGTTCCCGACGATCAGGGTCGCGGCGATCAGGACGGCCAGGACGGAGTGCCAGCCGGGTGCGTTTTCCAGCGCGCCGGAGAAGACGCGGAGCATCCCGGCGAACGCGGCGACCTTCACGACGGTGCTCAGGAACAGGCTGACGCTGGTGGGCGCGCCGCCGTACACGTCGGGTGTCCACTGGTGGAAGGGGGCCAGGGCGACCTTGAAGGCGAAGCCGCACAGCATCAGCAGCGCCCCGCCGACCAGGATGGCGGTGTTCTCGGGGTTCAGGACGCTGGTCTTCTCGGCGATGGCGGCGTAGTTGAGGCTGCCGGTCGCGCCGTACACGAAGGCGATGCCGTAGATCAGGACGGCGCTGCCGGCCGCGCCGAGCAGGAAGTACTTCAGGCCGCTTTCCTCGGCGCGTCGTGAGCCCTGCAGGGTCGCCAGGACGTAGCCGCTGAGGCTCATGATTTCCAGGCCGATCAGCAGGACGATCAGGTCGCCGGAAAAGGCGATCAGCAGGCAGCCGGTCACGGCGTACATGAGCATCGCGTCGAATTCCGGGAAGGACACGCGGGCGCGCCAGGCGGTGTCCAGCGTGACGAGCAGGGTCATGAGGGTGCCGGTCAGGATCACGAAGGCCAGCAGCAGCGCGGCGTTGTCGGCCTGGAGGCTGCCGCCGAAGGCGCTGGCAGCGCCGTTCCAGAGCAGCCCGAGGCTCAGGGCGCTCAGGGTGACGGCGCCGAGGTTGATGAAGGTCAGGACGCGGCGGCTGACCCAGAAGCCCAGCAGGGTGCTGCTGACCGCGCCGGCCAGGATGATCAGGACCGGCAGCAGCGGCGTGAGGGAAACGTCGGGCGGCTGGAGCATGTCAGTTGCCTCCCAGGGCGGTCAGGACGGCGCGCACGGCGGGCTGCATGAGGTTCAGGGCGGGCGCCGAGTACACGCCGAACAGCACCAGCACCGCCAGCGGCAACGCCAGGATCAGCCACTCGGTATGCACGAGGTCGCGCACGGCGACGGACCCGGCGGGCCGGGCCTGCCAGAAGGTCGTCTGGAAGGCGGTCAGGGCGTACGCGGCGGCGCCGATGGTGGTGACACCCGCGATGAACGCCAGCCACGGCGAGACCTGGTACGCGCCGAGCAGGATGCTGAACTCCCCGATGAAGCCGGCCATGCCGGGCACGGCGATGCTGGCGAACCACAGGGCCATGGTCAGGCCGCCCAGCGCGCCCGCCTGGGTCATGACGCCGCCCACGCGGGTGTCCAGGCTGCCGATGCGTTCCTGAAGCATCCCGACCGACAGGAACAGCGCGCCGGTGTACAGGTTCTGGAAGGCCAGCAGGTACATCGCGCCGATCACGGCCGTCTCGTTCAGTGAGAACACGCCGAGCGCCACGAAGCCCATGTGACTGAGGCCCGCGTAGGCGAGCAGGCGTTTCCAGTCGGTCTGCCCGAAGGCGATCCAGGCGGCGTACAGCGCGGTGAAGGCGGCCAGTCCCATCAGGATGGGACGCAGTTCCAGGCTGGCGTCCGGGAACAGCGGGATGGCGAAGGTGAACAGGCCGTACCCGCCGACCTTGTACAGGGTGCCCATCACGTCGGGGATGCCGCTGTCGTGGTTCTGCTCGTGGAAGTCCGGCAGCCAGGCGTGCATGGGCCACAGCGGCAGCTTGACGGCCATGGCCGCCAGGAAGCCCAGGTACAGCCACGTCTGCGCGCTTCCCTGCACGAGGTGCTGTTTCAGGTCGGTCATGGCGAAGGTGGGGCTGCCGCCGATGTAGCGCACGCCGATGATGCTGACCAGCATCAGCAGGCTACCGAACAGCGTGTAGGCCGCGAATTTCGTGAGGGCCGCCATGCGACCGGACTTGCCGTAGATGGCCAGCATCAGCAGAGCGGGAATCAGGGCGTCCTCGAAGAACACGTAGAACAGCAGCAGGTCCTGCGCGGCGAAGATGCCGATCAGACCCGTTTCCATCGCCAGGATCAGCGAGAGCATGGGGCCGGGGTTGGGAATGCGGCGCGCGGCGTACAGGATCGCGATGAAGGACATGAACGCCGTGACGAGCGCCAGCGCGAGGCTCACGCCGCCCAGCTGCACCGAGTAGGTGATGCCCAGCGGCGGAATCCAGTCCCAGCGGAACAGCTCGGAGCCGCCACCGCGCCAGATGGCGAGGCCCGCGCCGAGCGTCAGGGCGGCGATGAAGCCCGCCACCTCGTCCCGGAAGGTTTTCGGGGTGACCAGCAACAGCAGGCTGCCCAGGAGCGGCAGGAAGATCATGAGGGTGGGGAGCCAGTCGGTGAAGGTCATGCGCCACTTCCAATGGTCTTGAGGGCCCAGTAGCCGATGATGCCGGCCGTGCCGAGCAGCATGCTGACCGCGTAGGCGCGCACGAAGCCGCTCTGCCACAGCGTGAACAGCCCGCCGGGGCCGCTGGCGTTGCGGGCAATGCCGCTCAGGGCACTGTCGGTGCCGCGGTCCACGGTGTCCAGCGCGCCCGCGACGGCGCGGCTGGGGTTGCCGATCACGCCGTCATACAGGGCGTCCAGGTACAGGGCGTTCGAGCTGACGGCGCCCAGCGGGCCGCTGGCGAGCCGCCCGGCGCGGTGCGCCAGGAACGCCCAGCCCAGCCCGATCACGCCCGCCAGCACGGCCAGGACGGTCAGCAGCCACTCGGTACTGACGGGAATCTCGTGCGCGTGCAGCGGCACGGCCCGCCCGATGTAGTCGTCGAAGGCGTGCTTGCCACCCAGGAAGGTGGGGATGTTCAGGAAGCCCGCCAGGGTCGCCAGCGCGGCCAGCACGCCCAGCGGGATCTTCGTCAGGGTGTCGGCCTCGTGCGGGTGGCCGTGCCCACGGTACGCGCCGCGCCACACCAGGAAGTACCAGCGGCCCATGTAGAAGGCGGTCAGGAGTGCCACGCCCAGCCCGATCAGGTATAGCGCCGTGTTCTGCTCGTACGCGGAGGCCAGGATGGCGTCCTTGGAGAAGAAGCCGCTCCAGATAGGAATCCCGGCGATCGCCAGCACGCCCGCCACGGACACGAGGTGCGTGAACGGCATGAATTTATGCAGGCCACCCATCCGGCGGACGTCCTGCTCGTCGTGCAGCGCGTGGATCACAGCGCCCGCCGCGAGGAACAGCAGCGCCTTGAAGAACGCGTGCGTGAGCAGGTGGAACACGCCCGCCGAGTAGGCGTGCAGGCCGACCGCCAGGAACATGTACCCCAGCTGCGACACCGTGGAGTACGCCAGGATCTTCTTGATGTCCGTCTGGTTCAGCGCCGACAGCGCGCCGTACAGCGCGGTCAGGCCGCCCGCCCACGCCACCCAGGTGCTGGCGTTCGGGGCGAGGTCATACAGGAAGTGGCTGCGCGCCACGAGGTACACGCCGGCCGTGACCATGGTCGCCGCGTGGATCAGCGCCGAGACGGGCGTGGGGCCCGCCATGGCGTCCGGCAGCCAGGTCGTCAGGGGCAGCTGGCCGCTCTTGCCGACCGCGCCGACGAGCAGGAACAGGCAGGCCAGTTCGATGCCCGCCTGCGCAACCTGCGCGCCCTCGACCCGCTCGGCGAGTTCGGGGATGCTCAGGGTGCCGTACAGCTTGAACAGCAGGAACATGCCCAGCATGAAGCCCAGGTCCCCGATGCGGTTCATGATGAACGCCTTGCGCGCGGCGTTGGAGTTGCTGACCGCCTCCGCGTCACTGGCGGCACGGACCTGCGCGTCACTGGCCTCGCTGTTCCGGCCACTGAACCAGAAGCCGATCAGCAGGTACGACGCCATGCCCACGCCCTCCCACCCGACGAACATCAGCGGGTACGAGTCGGCCAGCACCAGGATCAGCATCATCGCCACGAAGAAGTTCAGGAACGCGAAGAAGCGCGTGAACTTCGGGTCGTGCCCCATGTACGAGATCGAGTACAGGTGAATCAGGAACCCCACGCCCGTGATGATCAGCGCCATCAGGGCCGAGAGTTGATCGAGCCAGAAGCCCACCGACAGGTTCGCGTTCAGGGCCATGTTCGGCAGCCACGTCCACAGCAGCTCGTGGGCGGGGGCGGCCCCCTGGTTCAGGTAACGGATGACGGCCACGACGAACGCCGCGCCGACCAGACCGGTCGCCAGCCACCCCCCGGACTTGCCGGGGAACAGCCGGGGCAGCACCATCAGGGCCGTGAAGCCCAGCAGGGGCAGGAGGGGCAGCAGGTACAGAGCAGGAAGACTCTCCATGAGCACTCAGCCTTTCAACGCCGCGAGGTCGTCCACGTTGGTGGTCTCGCGTTTACGGAAGATGGCGACGATGATCGCCAGACCGATCGCCACCTCGGCGGCGGCCAGCGTCATCACGATGAACACGGCCGTCTGACCGGTCGGGTCGCCCCAGGAGCGCGCGAACGCCACCAGCGCGATGTTCGCGGCGTTCAGCATCAGTTCCACGCTCAGGAACACCATGATCGCGGTGCGGCGGGTCAGCACGCCGATCATGCCCAGCGCGAACAGGATCCCGGACAGCGCCAGGTAGTACGTGGTGGGCACCATCAGGCACGCACCTCCCCGTCCTGAGCGGCCTGCATCAGCGCCGGGGCGGCCCCGCGCGGCGCGGCGACCCGTTCCTCACGTGCCGTGACCAGCGGTTCTTCCAGTTCATCCGGCACGCCGTCCGGCTGCGCGGCCGGGCGCTGCACCAGCGCCACCGACCCCACGATCGCCACCAGCAGCAGCACACTGACCGCCTCGAACGGCAGCAGGAAACGGGTCAGCAGGGTCTCCCCCATCACCATCGCCGTGCCGCCGCGCAGCGCCTCGGCCCCCTCGGCCAGCGGGCGCGGATCCCTGAACGTGAACGCCAGCACCACGAACGCCCCGGCCAGAAGTGTGCCGCCGATCCCGGCGAGTTCCCGCACGTACGGCACCGGGTCGCGCGACGTGACCGGCTGGTTGGCGTTCAGCAGCATGATCACGAACAGGAACAGCACCATCACCGCGCCCGCGTACACGATCACCTGCGTCGCCGCCAGGAACGACGCGTTCAGCGTGGCGAACAGACCCGCCACGCACAGCAGCGTCCCCACCAGCCCCAGCGACGCGTGCACCGCGTTACGCGCCGCGATGGTGATCACGCCGCCCACGATCGCCAGCGCACCCAGCAGGATGAACGCCAGCATCATGGGCGGCCTCCGGCCACGGGGAGTGGGGTGTGGGGAGTGGGACACGGGAAGGACGCCGTGCGCGGGGCGCGGGGCGCAGGACAACCATCAACTTTCAACCATCGACCATCGACTCTCACGGGTACTTCACTCCTTCCAGTTCCGCGCGGGGCTGCCCCTCGAGCTGGAAGCCCAGCCGCACGGGTTTCCCGCTCCGGGCGGCCTCGCGGCGCTGCGGGAGGCTGCCGGTCACGCCGACCAGCATGTCTTCCTTGGCGTACACGAAGTCGCCCGCGCGGTAGTCGGCCATCTCGAACTCGTTGCCCATGACGACCGCGCCGGTCGGACAGGCTTCCTCGCACATGCCGCAGAAGATGCAGCGCAGCATGTTGATCTCGTACACCTTCGCGTAGCGTTCGCCGGGCGCGGTGGGGTTGGCCGGGTCGTTCTCGGCGGCCTCCACGTAGATGGCGTAGGCGGGGCAGGCGGCGGCGCACAGCGAGCAGCCGATGCACTTTTCCAGGCCCAGTTCGCCGGGGCGCTGACCGGGGTGGCGGGTCAGGACGTGCCGTCCCCGGAAGCGGGGTTGCAGCGTGGCTCGCTGTTCGGGGTAACTGACGGTCACGGGCTTCTGGAACAGTTTCCCCAGCGTGACGCCCATGCCCCTGGCAATCTCAAGAACGCCCATGTGTGGCTCCTTTGTGGGTGGGAAGTGGGGAGTGGAAAGTGGGCAGTGGGTGGGAGACAGGCTGCGGCTCCAGCACCGCGCACCCCCTCATCAGTCGCCTCCGGCGCGGACTGCTTCGCTCTCGGGGCGGCGCACGGTGGGCTGGTTCCACAGGACGCGCACGCGGTCGCTCATGATCAGCAGGGCCAGCAGTCCGGCGAGGCTGAGGACGCCCAGGAACCACAGGCCGCCGGTGCCGCGGAACGCCAGGAACGCGGCGGTCATGACGGTGTTCGCCAGGGCCAGCGGCAGGATCAGTTTCCAGCCGAAGCGCATCAGCTGGTCGTAGCGCAGCCGGGGCAGGGTGCCGCGCACCCAGATGAACAGGAACAGGAAGAACGCGATCTTGGCGACCAGCCACACGATCGGCCAGTCGGACATGCCGGGAATGACGGCGTTCAGGATCTGCGGGCCTTTCCAGCCGCCGAAGAACAGAGTGGCCATGACGGCGGACGCGGTGATCATGTTCACGTACTCGGCCATCTGGAACAGCGCCCACTTGATGGCGGAGTACTCGGTGAGGTACCCGGCGACGATCTCCTGCTCGGCTTCCGGCAGGTCGAAGGGCGTACGGTTGACCTCCGCGAACGACGAGATGAGAAAGAGCGCGAAACCCAGCGACTGGAACAGCAGCAGCACGCCGTTCTGCGCCTGCCAGCCCACGATGCCCTGGAAGGAGGTGGTGCCGACGATCATCAGCAGGCCCAGGATGCTCAGGCCCATGCCGAGTTCGTAACTGATCATCTGCGCGCTCGAGCGCAGCGCGCCCAGCATCGGGTACTTGCTGCCCGACGCCCAGCCGCCCAGGAAGATGCCGTACACGCCCATGGAGGTCAGGGCCAGCAGCGCCAGAATCCCGGCGTCCAGGCTGTACACCCAGGGGTTCTCGCCGAACAGGCTCCCGGCGGGACCGGCCGGAATGCCGCCGAAGGCGGTCAGGGCCATGCCGATCGCGATGATGGGCGCCAGGGTGTACACCAGCTTGTCGGCCAGCGTGACGGTCACGTCTTCCTTGAAGATGCTCTTGATGGCGTCGGCGGCGGGTTGCAGCAGGCCCATGGGACCCACGCGGTTCGGGCCGGGGCGCAGCTGCATGCGGCCCAGCAGTCGGCGTTCGATCAGGGTCATGTACGCGAAGGTGGTCAGGAGGGCCAGGACGACCAGCACGGCCTTGAGCAGCGAGATCAGCAGGGTGGCGATGAGGTCCGGCATCAGTCGTCCCCTCCGGCGCGGGCGGGCGGCGCGGCGGGCGCCACGGGCAGTTGCCAGTCGCCCTGCACGAGCTCCTCGATGCGGTCCACCCAGGTGAGCCGCCGGGCGTGCATGCGCTCCGTCCAGAGTTTCGGCGTGTGCGGCGCGGCGGGCGCCGCGAAGGTCTGGTGGAAGGTGTGCAGCGCGCCGCGTGCGGGCAGGTCGGTCAGGTTCAGGCCCACCCGGTCGGCCAGCAGCGCGTGTGCGCCGCGCAGTCCGCGGGCGGGAGCCTTCACGCCCAGCGCCTCGGCCAGGGCGACCAGGGTGCGGATCAGGTCGGCGGCCTCACCGCTGCGGATGGCGGCCGGGTGCAGCGGCAGCAGGCGACCTTCGAGGTTCTGCACGGTGCCGCGCTTCTCGTAGTTCGTGAGGGCGGGCAGGACCACGTCCGCCAGTCGGGCGGTGGTGGTCAGGTGCGTGTCGTGCACGACCGTGAACCCGGCGGCGCGCACGCCGGGGTCCAGGCGACTGATGAACGCCGCAGGTGCCTCCTGCGCCCGCGAGAGCGGCAGGCCACCCGCGCGCGGCACGAGGTTCAGCGCCCCCAGCCCCCGGCTGTTCGCGGCGGCGGGAATGGCGATGACCTTCGCGCCGGTCCGGGCGGCGAGGTCCGACAGGTTCGCGCTGAACGACCCGCTCGCGCCGTTCAGGACGTCCGCGCCCAGGATGATCACGGGCCGCTCGGCGCCCTCCAGCAGTGCCAGGACGGCCCGGAGTTCATCGGTGTCCGGGTGGGTCAGGCGGGCCAGGGCGCCCCTGCCATTCGCGCTGACGCGGTGCCCGGCGTGCGCCCACAGGCGGCTCTCCTGGCCGATCACGGCCAGCCGCTCGGGCCTCCGGGCGGGGCGTTCCACGAGGCGCAGGTCCGCGATGGCCGTCCCGTGCGCGAACTCAGGCGGGATCAGGCCGCCGCGCAGCATCTCCAGGATGCGCAGTTCCAGCACGGGCGCTTCCTCGCCCAGGTCTGCGCCGATCACCACGACGGCGTCGGCGGTCGCCACGTCCGTCAGGGTCGCCTGCGGCGCCGTCACGCTCACCTCGTAGCGGGGGGAGTGATCCACGCTGCGCGCACCCGTCGCGGCGGCCAGGGCCTCCAGCGCCGCGCCCTCCTCCAGGGTGCTGTCCGCGCCCAGGTACAGCGCCACGTCTGCCGTGCGCATGCCCGAGAAGCCGCGCTTCATGGCGTCGATGGCGGCGTCCCAGGTGGCCGGAACCAGTTGCCCGTCCTCGTCGCGGATCAGGGGTGTGGTCAGGCGCTCCTCGCTGGCGAACACGTGCCCGAAGCGGCCCGCGTCGCAGATCCACGCCTCGTTCACGTCGCGGTTCTCGCCCGCCACGATGCGTTCCAGGCGGCCGTTGCGGGCGTCCACCGTGATCGAGCACCCGACCGGGCACAGCGTGCAGGTGGTGGGCGTGTGGTCGTACTCCCAGTTGCGGCCCCGGAAGCGCGCCACGTTGTCCAGCAGCGCCCCCACCGGGCAGATGTCCGTGATGTTCCCCGAGAAGCCCGTGGGCAGCCCGCCCTCCTGCGTGTCGATGAAGGTGTGCCCACCCCGCTCGATGAAGTCCAGCACCTCCTGGCCCGGCACCTCCTCGAAGTACCGCACGCACCGCTTGCAGTGAATGCAGCGTTCCTGATCTAGAATCACGAAATCAGACAGCGGGTAGTGCTTGTCCGCATGGCGCCGGTCGAAGCCGAAACGGCTGGCGCCGTACCCGTACTCGAACGCGCGGTCCTGCAACTCGCACGCGCCGCCCTTGTCGCAGGTGGGGCAGTCGAGCGGGTGGTTCAGCAGCGTGAATTCCATCATGCCCGCCTGCGCCTTCGCCACGACCTCGCTGGTTTTCGCGGTACGGATGTGCATGCCCTCGGTCGCCTGCATCGTGCAGGACGCCATCGGCTTGGGGAACCAGAAGATCTTCGGCGTGGCCGCGTCCCCCTCGCCCTCCATCACGAACGACCCGTCCGGGTTCTTGCGGGGCGAGCCGGACTCCACGAGGCACATGCGGCACGCGCCCACCGGACTTAAATACTTGTGCGCGCAGAAGTACGGCACGTCACCCCCCGACGAGAACACCGCGTCGATGGCGCTGGTACCGGCCGGGAGTTCGACTTCGATTCCATCCACATGAACTTTCACAGGGCCTCCCTTCGGTCGGCGCAGAAGGCTGAAGGCTGAAGGCCAGGGATCAAATCCGTCGTCATCTTCACCATCTGCCTTCTGCCATATGCCATCTGCCCGTTCACGCGTCCTTCCAACGTTTGCGCGCGGGGTACAGCGGCTGCTGCGTCGTCGCCAGCGCGTCGTATTCCTCGCGGAAGAGTTTGATGGAGCTCAGGACCGGGCCGAGGCAGGCGTCGGCCAGCGCGCAGAAGGAGCGGCCGCCGATGTTGTCGCTCATGTCGAGGATGAGTTGCACGTCGCCGGGCTGCCCGCGTCCGGTGACGAGTTTCTGGTACATGCGGGTCATCCAGCCGCTGATGCCCTCGCGGCAGGGGGTGCACTTGCCGCAGCTTTCGTGGCCGTAGAAGCGCACGAGGTTCCAGGTGGCGTTCACGATGCAGTCCGCCTTCGGGATCAGGGTCACGCCGCCGGTGCCGAGCATGCTGCCGGCGGCGGCAATCGCCTCGTAATCCATGGGCGTGTCGAGAATGGCGTCGGTCCAGGGCAGCATGGGGCAGCTGCTGCCGCCGGGAATGATGGCCTTCATCTCCTCGAGGGGGCCGCCTGCCCAGTCGTAGATGAGTTCGCGGAAGGTGGTGCCCAGCGGCAGTTCGTACACGCCGGGCCGCGCGACTGGCCCCGACACCTGGAAGAGTTTCATGCCCTTGCTCTTCTCGGTGCCCATGCCCGCGTGCCAGTCCGCGCCGTAGCGCAGGATCTGCGTGGCGGCGCAGAAGGTCTCGACGTTGTTGATGGTGGTGGGCAGCCCGTATAGGCCCGCCGCCGCCGGGAAGGGCGGTTTGAGGCGCGGGTTGGCGCGCAGGCCCTCCAGCGAGTTCATCAGCGCGGTTTCCTCGCCGCAGATGTACGCCCCGGCGCCCCGGTGCACGTACAGCTGGAAGTCGAAGCCGCTGCCCAGGATGTTCTGCCCCAGCAGCCCGGCCGCGCGGGCCTCGTGAATGGCGGCCCAGACGCGCTCGGCGGCATGCACGTACTCACCACGGATGTAGATGTAGCCCACAGAGGCGCGCATGGCGTACGCGGCGATGATCATCCCCTCGATCAGCTGGTGCGGGTCCTCACTCAGCAGGTAGCGGTCCTTGAAGGAGCCCGGTTCGGACTCGTCGGCATTGCAGATGATGTAGTGCGGCTTGCCGTCCTTCAGAGGCATGAACGACCACTTCAGGCCCGTCGCGAAGCCCGCGCCGCCGCGCCCGCGCAGGCCGGATTTCTTCACCTCGTCGATCACGGCGTCCGGCCCCATCGCAAAGGCACGTTTGACTGGTTCGTACCCGCCGTTCTCGCGGTAGTACGCGAGCGTCCAGCTTTCTGCCTGCCCAACGTGGGCGTACAGCGTCGGCGCGAAGCGTGGGTCTTTCGCGCTGGTGATCGGTTTGGGCGGCGTGGGGGCGGTGACGGTCACGCGTCACCTCCGGCCTGTCCGGGCAGGCGGTGCAGGCCCGTCACGCTCGACCCGACCGCCTGCCCGTTCGCCAGCACCTGCCGCCCGTCCGCGCCCACCGTGACCGGCACCGGGTTGTCCGGCAGCGGTTGCAGGTCGTTTCGCAGCGACTCCAGAATCCGCGCGCACTTACCCGGCCCCACGTTCTCGTAGTACCCGTCGTCGTTGATCTGCATCATCGGCGCGGTGCCGCACGAGCCCAGGCACTCGACCTTCTGCACGCTGAACCGCCCGTCCGCGCTGACCTCACCTGGCTGCACGTCCAGCGTCTCGACCAGGTGATCCCACAGCTCGTCCGACCCGGCCAGCGCGCACATCAGCGTGGAGCACACCTGCAGGTGATACCGCCCGGTCGGAACCGTGTGGTACGTGGAGTAGAAGCTCATGACCGAGCGCACCTCGGTCGCCGTCGTGCCGCACAACGCCGCGATCTCGGCCATGCGAGATTCGGACACGAAGCCCTCTGCGTCCTGCACCTCGCGCAGCAGCGGCATCAGCGCCGAGCGGCGGCCCTGCGGCGAATCCGGGTAACGGCTGAAAATATCCGCCACCAGTGGTTGTCTGTTTTCGAAATACGTCAAGGTGAGGACTCCTTACCGGTCCACGTCGCCCAGCACGGGGTCGATGGTTGCCAGGATGGTGATCAGGTCGGCGAACTGCACGCCGACGCAGGCATATTCGAGGGCCTGGAGGTTCACGAAGCTGGGCGCGCGGATCTTCACGCGATACGGCATGGAACCGCCGTCGCTGACGATGTAGTAGCCGACCTCGCCGCGCGCGCTCTCGACCGGCACGTATACCTCGCCCAGCGGCGGATGGAAGCCCTCGGTGACGAGTTTGAAGTGGTGGATGACCGCCTCCATGCTCGTCTCGAGTTCCGGGCGGGGCGGGAGGCTGATCTTGCGGTTGGGGTCCTTGACCGGGCCGGGCTTGAGGCGTTTCAGGCCCTGCCGCACGATCTTGATGCTCTCGCCGAATTCCAGGAGGCGCATGTTGAATCGCGCCAGACTGTCCCCGTCGGGGCTGGTGATGACGTTGAAGTCGTAGGTTTCGTAGCCGCAGTAGGGATTGTCCTTGCGGTGGTCGAGGGGCACGCCGCTGGCCCGCAGGTTAGGTCCGGTGAGGCCCAGGTCCAGGGCCACGTCGGGCGGGATCACACCGACCCCCTTGGCGCGGTCCAGGAAGATGGGGTTCTGCGCGAACAGGGTGGTGTACTCGGTGACGCCGCGTTCCATCTGATCCAGGAATTTCTCGACGCGGGGCGCCCAGTCGTCGGGAATATCGCGGCTGAGGCCGCCCACCCGGAAGTACCCCTGGTTCATGCGGTAGCCGCACACCGCCTCGAACAGGTCCTGCAGGGCTTCTTTCTCGCGGAAGGCGTAGAAGAACGGCGTCAGGGCGCCCAGGTCGAGCAGGCCGGTGCCGACGAACACGAGGTGACTGTGGATGCGTCCGAGTTCGTGCAGGATGACGCGCACGGTCGTGGCGCGCTCGGGCACGTCCGCCCCGAGGAGTTTCTCGACGCTCAGGACGTACGCGAGTTCATGCCCGAAGCAGTGCAGGTAGTCGGTGCGGGGCGCGTACGTGACGCCCTGCTGGTACGTGCGGTTCTCGAAGGTCTTCTCGAAGCCGGTGTGCAGGTACCCCATGTGCGGGGTGACTTTCACGACGTCCTCGCCGTCCATGTCCACCACGAGCCGCAACACGCCGTGCGTGCTGGGGTGCTGCGGGCCGACGTTCAGGCTCATGATCTGCGTGTGCATCTGCCCTTCGGCAGGCGCGGCGGGGCGTTCGGGGGCGGTGGTCACGGCGCACCTCCGGTGCGGGTGATGGGTGATGGGTGATGGGTGATGGAAGCAAGCAGGGCAGACTGCCCCTGTTCCATCAACTGGTTCCTGTCGACCATCAACCTCATTTCGGCCCTCCTTCCGGCATGACAGGTGGGGTGCGGTCGTCACCCTGGCCGCGCCTCAGTTCGCCGCGGTAGCCGGTGAGGCCGCCGGTCTGTCCGGTCAGGCCGGCGCGGAAGGCGGCGGGGTCCAGGAACCGGCCGTCGCGGAACAGGGTGGGCGTCTCGCCCAGCGGGAAGTCCTTGCGCAGCGGGTGCCCTTCCAGGTCGTCGGGCGTGAGGACTTTACGCAGGTCGGGGTGGCCGGTGAAGGGCACGCCGATCAGGTCGTACACCTCGCGTTCCAGGTAGTTGGCGGCCCGCCAGACGGGGTACAGGCTGGCCAGGGGTTCGCCGTCGTCCAGCCAGACGCGCAGGAACAGCCGGCGGTGGTCGCGGGGCTGGTAGATGTTGTGCAGCACGGCGAAGCGCTTGGGGCGGCGTTCTGGGTAGGTGCTGTAGTCCAGGCCGACGGTGTCCATCAGCATGAAGCCGCGTTCCCTGAGGGCGCGGGCGACGCGCAGCAGGTCGTCCGGGGTGACGAGCGCGGTGGGTTCGGCGGCGTGGTCCTCGGTCAGGCCCAGTTCGCGGATCAGGGGGCTCACGTCGCGGCTGGGTGCGGCCGGGGCCGGTGGGGCGGGCGTGACGACCGGCGCGGCGCTGGCGCTGGACTGCGCGGCGCCCTCGCGGCCCATGGGCCTGGCACCGGTGGGGTTCAGCGGGTCCATGCGTCCACCATGGGCAGCTGATGCCCCAGCTGATCGAAGGCCTCGCCGCACACCTTCTTCTGAAGCTGCATGACGGCGTAGATCAGCGCCTCGGGTCGCGGGGGCAGCCGGGCACGAAGATGTCCACCGGGACCACGCTGTCCACGTTCTGCACGATGGCGTAGTTGTTGAACATGCCCCCACTGCTGGCACAGGCGCCCATGCTGATCACCCACTTGGGGTCGGGCATCTGGTCGTACACGCGGCGCATGACGGGCGCCATCTTCTTGCTCAGGCGGCCGGCGACGATCATCACGTCCGCCTGCCGGGGCGACGCGCGGAACACCTCGCTGCCAAAGCGGGCGAGGTCGTTACGACCGTCGGTGGAGCTCATCATCTCGATGGCGCAGCACGCCAGCCCGAACGTCGCGGGCCACAGGCTGTTGCTGCGGCCCCACGCGACCAGCTTCTCCAGGCTGGAGAACAGCACACCCTCGGACTCCAGTTCCTGCCAGTCCTTCTCGAACAGTTCCTTCAGCGGCATGGGGCGACCTCCGGTTGGGGCCAATGGCAGATGGCTGATGGCCTGAAGACTGCGGGCCATCTGCCATCTGCCATCTGCCTTCTGCTTCTGGCGTGCGTCAGGCCCATTCCAGCACCTTCTTCTTCAGGATGTAGACGTACCCGACGAGCAGCAGCAGCACGAAGGTGATGGCCTCGAAGAAGGCGAAGGGAATGAGTTTCTGGTAGGCGACGGCCAGGGGGTAGAAGAAGGCGGTTTCGATGTCGAAGATGATGAACAGCATGGCCACGAGGTAGAAGTGCACCGGGAAGCGCTGTCCGGTGCCGACGCCGCCGCCTTCGGGGTCGTTGCCGCTTTCGTAGGCCATGAGTTTGGCGCGGCTGGCCTTCTTGGGGCCGAGGAGGGCGCTGGCAAGTACGGCGACGATGCCGATGCCGAGCGCGACGAGCAGCATGATGACGAAGTTGGCGTATTCGATGGTCGGTCTCCTTTCTGCGTCTGCGCCGCGTTCCACTCCACACTGCTCGTGAAAAACGGCACTAGGTTCTGGAAAAAAAGAGAAATCCTGAAACGAACTGCACTTCTGAACTGTTGGTACACCCTGTTTTATCACGGTTCACACGACATGCAGGCACAAACAGCCAACCCCGCCCCCGTCAGGGACAGGTATGGTCATCCCACATGCCCGCACCCCGACCGACCGCCGAGCAGGCCGCCCTCGCAGAACTCCGCTCACCGACCTGCGCCACCACCACACAGTTCTTCGCCCCGCACGTTCTCGAACACGCCGACGGCGAACCGCTCGTCCACGGCGTCCTGATGGACGGTGACGTGCATCAGGTGCACTTCAGGCCGCAGAGCGAGGACTATTTCCTCGTGATCATTGTGCTGGACACGCCGGACGGCTGGAAGGTCCTGGGTGCGCGAGCTTCAGCACGCGCGCGGGTAGCGTTGTCCATCGTCAGCGAGACCCTGCTGGCCGAAGACATCACCCGCACCACGGGCCTGGAACCCACGGACGCCTACAGTGTCGGAGACGCCTGGGCACGACCCGGACGCCACCCATCACGCCGGACGTTCACCCGCTGGACCCTCTGCCCCGAAGGTGACCGACCCGGTGAGTTCGAGGACAAACTGACCCGACTGCTGGACCTGACGCAGGAGGCCGCGCCGCGCATCCGGGCGCTGGGGGACGCCTGCGACATCAACGTCACGGTCGGGTACTGCGGCTACGCGGAACAGATGTGGGGCGCGCCGATCGGGCGGGAAGACCTCAGCCGACTGGCGGCGCTCGGCGCGGGCCTGGACATCGACCTGTACGCCAGCGGTCCAGCCCTGGCCGGGGTGCCCTGATACGGATTCCGTCTGTTTCGCTGACAACCCGGAAGGGCGCCGGGTTGCCAACTCCACGCCCGGAACCCGTTTCTCTCCTTCTCGCATCCGCTCGGATTGAAGGGCCTTTGCAGCCCCTTCAATCGGAGTCCGTATGAGCGGCCGCCTTCCCGATGACACCAGCCCGATGACACCAGCCCGGTTACACCAGTTCCACGAAGTCGTCGTCCTCGTTGTCTTCCAGGGACGGCAGCGTGAAGATGAACGTCGCGCCCTTGCCCCGCTCGGATTCCACGCGGATGGACCCGCCGTGTTCCTCGACGGCCAGTTTGCAGAACGCCAGCCCCATGCCGGTATCGAAACGGCCGTGCAGGGTCAGGCGGGACTGCTCGAACGCCGCAAACAGGTTGGGGATGTCCTCTTCGGGGATGCCCTCGCCGTCGTCGCGGACCACGATCTGCACGCCGTCCGGCAGGCCCCGGACCATCAGGGTGATCACGCCGCCGGTCGTGGTGTGTTTCAGGGCGTTGCTGATCAGGTTCGCCAGCACCCGCCGCAGGATTTCCGGGTCGGCGCTCGCGGGGCTCAGGTCCGCTTCGATCTCGACCCGTACGTGCCGGTCGCGCAGGCCGCTGCCCACGTCGCCGCGCGCCTGCTCGATCACCTCGCGGAACATGGGCGTGAACATCAGTTCGCGTTTCAGGTTCATCTTTCCGGCCTGGATCTTGCGGACGTCCAGCATGTTCGCCGCGAGGTGCAGCAGGTGCTGCGTCTCGTCGTGCGCGACTTTCAGCAGTTCGCGGTTGTCCTCGGGAACGCGCGGGTCGTCCTGCACGATCTCGATCAGGCCCATGACGGCCGCGATGGGGTTCTTCAGGTCGTGGACGAGCATGTGCACCAGCTGGTCGCGCACGCGCTCCTCGTGTTCCCAGGTGTCCATGCGGCGTTGCAGGCTCGCCACGCGCGTCAGGGATTCGCGGTGCTGCTGCGCGCGGCCCAGCATGGTCCGCACCTGCAGGGCGAGCGCCTCGGGGGGCGTGCCGTCGCTGATCAGGGCGTCCGCGCCGGCGGCCAGCATCTCGCCCAGGCCCTGCGTGCCGACCGCCAGCCACTGCGTGCCGCTCAGTTCGGCGCGCTGGCGCAGCATGGGCAGCACCTGATGCAGCGGCACGCCGGGCGTGCTGGTGTACAGCAGCGCCACGTCCGGCACCGTCACGTGCGACTCGCGCAGCAGCGTCTCGGCGTCCGCGATGTGATGCACGTCCGCTCGCGCCAGCAGCGGCCGCAGTTGCAGGGCGCGGCCCGGATCTGCGGCGACGACGAACACGTTCAGGGTCTCTGTAGTCGTCATGAAGTTCCCCGAGTGTACCGCGCGCCTCCGGCTCCCGGCGCGGCAGAAACTACAGAGGCCGGTACGGAAGCGTCCCCCGCGCCGCGCAGGGCTGGGGGACGACGGGGGGCGCGGGAAGGATCAGCCCTTGACGGACCCGGCCAGCAGGCCGCGCACGAAGTAACGGCCCAGCAGGATGTACACCAGCAGGGTGGGCAGCGCCGCCAGGATCGCGCCGGCCATCGGCAGGTTCCAGCTGACGGCCTGCCCGCCCGCCAGTTGCGACAGGGCGTACGTGACCGGCTGGCTGGTGGTGTTCGTCAGGGTGGCGGCGAACAGGAACTCGTTCCAGACCTGCGTGAACTGCCAGATGATCACGACCACGAAACCGGGGATGCTGATCGGGAAGATCACGAGGCGGTAGATGGCCCAGAAGCCCGCGCCGTCGATGGTGGCCGCCTCGACGAGCGCGTCGGGCACGTCGGCGTAGAAGTTGCGGAAGATCAGGGTCGTGATCGGAATGCCGTACACGACGTGCGCCAGGATCAGTCCCCAGATGCTGCCGTACAGGCCGAGTTCCTTGATGAACTGGAACAGCGGGATCAGCACCGCCTGGTACGGAATGAACATCCCGAACAGCATCAGCGCGAACAGGGTGTTGGCGCCCCGGAACTTCCACTTGCTCAGGGCGTAGCCGTTCAGGCTGCCCAGCATGGCGCTCAGCAGCGTGGCGACCACGGCCAGGAACAGGCTGTTGAGCATGTTCCCGCCGATCTTGCCCCACGCTTCACTGAAGCTCGCCCAGTTCAGCGCGGCCGGCCAGTGCCAGGTGGTGGCGAGGTTGATCGCGTCCGGGCTTTTCAGGGCGGTGGCGAACAGCAGGTACACCGGCACCAGGAAGAACAGCGCCGCGACGACCAGCAGCGCGTACATGAGGACCCGGCCCGGCTGGACGGGACGGCGGGGCGTGATGGGCGCGGCAGCGGCGGCCTTGGCGGGTGTGGCGGTCATGCGTGACCCTCCTCGGAGCGGAACTGGGACGAGAGGTACGGCACGATCACGAACGCCACAAGGATCAGCAGGATGGTGCCGATGGCGGCGCCCAGCGCGAACTGGTTCTGCCGGAAGCTGGTCAGGTACATGTTCAGCGCCGGGACGCTGGTCGAGATGTTGTCCGGGCCGGCCATGGCGTACACCAGGTCGAAGATCTTGAGGCTGATGTGGCCCAGCACGATCATGGCCGACAGGCTGATGGGTGCCAGCAGCGGGAAGATCACGTGCCGGTACAGGCTCAGGTCGCTGGCGCCGTCGACCTTGGCGGCCTCGCGCAGTTCCTCGGGAATGCCGCGCAGGCCCGCGAGGTACAGGGCCATGGTGTAGCCGCTCATCTGCCACACGGCCGCGATGATGATGCCGATCAGCGCGAGGTTGAAGCCGTGCAGTTCCGGGGCGGGCAGCATCTTCACGTTCGGGCCGATCAGCAGCGCCCAGCCCAGCAGCAGCGCGGCGCAGGCGCCCGCGACCAGCGTGCGGGTGCGGTCACCGCTGCGGGCGGCGCGCACCGCCAGGACGATCAGGACCACGCCCACGACCCCGGCGGTCAGGAGCGGCAGCCTGTTCCAGTCGAATTTCAGGATGGCGTCGGTGCTGCTCAGCCAGCCGAAGGTGCTGGCCTCGCCGCCCAGCAGGGTCGGGGCCTGGTTCACGCCGCCGCCGGGTTGCAGCATCCAGCGCCAGATGGTGCCGGTCACGATGAACGACAGGCTCATGGGGAACAGGAAGATGGTGCGCCACAGTCCCTCCCCTTTCGGGTTGCGGTCCAGGATCAGCGCCAGGCCCAGGCCCAGGCCCAGGCAGCCCAGGATGAAGAACACCGTGAAGAAGATGGTGCTCACGAGTTCCTGACGGAACCGGCCCTGCAGGAATCCGGTGAACAGTTCCTGGTAGTTGGCCAGTCCCACCCAGCGGATGATGGGGTCGAGGGCGAGGGCCTGCGCTGGATCGTTCCCCCAGTCGGTCATGCTGACGTACACGCTGCGCGCGATGAAGCCGTACACGAACACGGCGATCAGGATGACGCTGGGGGCCAGCACGGCCATGGACCACAGGCGATCTTTACTCAGGCCTTTCATGGTGGGCCTCCTTTCACAGGATGCGGTGCGCGGGAAGCGGCGCGCGGTTGTTCACCGCGTCCCGCGCTCCGCGCACCGCTGACTTGCTTTACTTGCCGATGCCGGCGCGCACGGCCAGCTGCTGCGCGGCGGCGGCAGCGCCGGCGCTGTTGCGGCTGGACACGTACTGGTCGATCACGGCGCCGAAGGCGCTCATGAAGCTTTCGGGGGCGACGGCGCCGTGGACGAGGCTGCCGACGATCTTGTTGCTCTTCCAGTCGGCGGCGGCGCTCTTGCCGTAGGTGTTGTACTTGCTCAGGTCACTGTCGATGCGCGCGGCGATGGAGCCTTTCAGGGGGTTGAAGGCGTCCTGGCCGGCCTTGCTGCCCATCAGTTTCAGCCAGTTGATGGCCTCGGCGCGGTTCTTGGTGCCCTTGGGCAGGCCGAAGGAGTCGGCGAGCATCACGAAGGTCTTGGTGGTGCCGGGGGCGGCGGCCCAGCCGAAGCCGGTGTTCGGGGCGAGTTTCTTGGTGGTCGTGAAGTACCCGGCGGCCCAGTCGCCCATCACGTTGAAGGCGCTGGTGCCGTCGATGATGCGGTCACTGGCCTGCTGCCAGCTGAGGCCCGACGCGTCCTTGTTGGCGCAGTCCATGACCTTGCCGAAGGTGGTGAAGCCCGCGACGACCTTGGGGTCCGTGAACTTCAGCTTGCCGGCCCACAGGTTCTCCCAGTTGGCGGCGCCCAGCGTGCCGATCATGACGCTCTCCCAGAGGTGCTGCTGGGTCCAGTTCTCGCCGACGACCAGCGGCGCGGCCACGCCCTTGGCTTTCAGGGTGGTGCAGGTCTTGAGGAATTCGGGCCAGGTCTTGGGCACGGTGACGCCCCAGGCCTTCAGTTTGGCGGGGTTGTACCACATGACGTTGCTGCGGTGCACGTTCACGGGCACGCTCCAGGGCTTGCCGTTCGTGCTGATCAGCTTCAGCAGGTCCTTGGGGAAGGCCTTGTCCCAGCCCTCGCTCTTGAACAGGCTGCTCAGGTCTTCCATGCGCCCGGCGACGACCCAGGTGCCGATGAGTTCCTGACCGGCGTGCGCCTGGAAGGAGTCGGGGGGCGTGCCGCCCAGCATGCGGGTCTTCAGGACGGCCTTGGCGTTCGTGCCGGCGCCGCCGGAGACGGTGGCGTTGTCCACCGCGACCGTGGGGTACTTGGCCTTGTACAGCTTGACCAGGGCTTCCAGGGCGGGACCCTCGTCACCGGACCACCAGGAGAAGATCTCGAGCTTGCCAGCGGCAGAGGCGCTGGTGGTGACGGCGAGGGCGGCGGCGATCAGCAGTGCTTTTTTCATGGTGTTCCTCCGTGAGAAACGGGACGGGTCGGGGGGTGGGTGGTGCGCTCGGCGGGGCGGGGTGGGGACGGGCCGGCCGGTGGGGCGCGGCTGGCGGAGGCCTCGCCGATGTCGCGGGTGTTCTGCGCCATGCGGGCGATGCCGTACAGGTGCGGCAGGCCGCGCGGGGTGAACAGCGAGTCGAGCATCATGGCGCCGGCCCCGCGCACGCCGGCGTCCACGCCAAGGGTGCCCAGGTCGATGCGGGCGCGGTCCACGTTGATGCGCATGGTGCGGCCCTGCGCGCTGGCGCGGATGGCGCCGAGCAGCACCTCGCCGGCCTGTGCGAGCCGCCCGCCGATCACCACGGCCTGCGGGTTGAACAGGTTCAGGGTGGTGCTGATGGCGACGCCCAGGTGGTGCCCGGCTTCCTCCCAGACGGCGCGGGCCAGCGGGTCGGTGTTCGCGTGCGCCAGCAGGCCTTCCAGGGTGATGGGTTCCGGCAGCTGGCTGGGCGCGCCGGCCGCCCGCCGGGAGCGGGCCAGCGCCACGAGCACCTGCGCGGCGGCGTAACTTTCGAGGCTGCCGGGGTTGCCGCTGCGGCCCACCGGTCCCTGCTCGTTGATGCTGATGTGACCGATCTCGCCGGCGCCGCCGCGCGCGCCCCGGTGCAGGCGGCCGCCGAGCAGCACGCCGGCCCCGATGCCGGTGGCGGCCTTGACGTAGATCAGGTCCTGCGTGCCCCGGTGCGCGCCGAAGCGGGCCTCGGCGAGGGCGCCCAGGTTGGCGTCGTTGTCGACGAGGACTTCGAGGTGCAGCAGGTTCTGCAGGGCCTCGCGGATGTTCTCGCCGTCCCAGCCGGGCATGTTGGGTGGCTGCACGACGCGGCCGGTGTCGTGGTCGACCGGTCCGGGCACGCCGATACCGACCAGGGCGACCTGCGCGCTCTGGATGCCGGCGGCGCGCATGGCCTGGGCGCTCAGGGCGCCGAGCAGGGTGTAGGTGGCCTGCGGGCCGCTGACGATGTCGTGCGGGACGGTCAGGCTGGAGAGAGTGTGGCAGTGCAGGTCCAGCACGTCCACGCGGGCGTGGCTGGCGCCCAGGTCGATGGCGAGCAGGGCGGCGGCGCGGGTGTTGAGGTTCAGCAGGGTCGCGCGCCGCCCCACGCCGCCGCTGCCGCGCGTCCCGACTTCCTGCACCAGTCCGACGCTGATCAGTTCCGTGACGATGGAGCTGATGGCGCTGCGCGACAGGCCCAGTTCGCGGGCGATGTCCACCCGTGCCAGGTCCCCGTTCCACAGCAGGTCCAGCAGCAGCAGCGTGTGCCGCGCGCGGATGGCCGCGAGGTCCAGGGTGTCCGTGGTGGGGTGTTCGGTGCGGATCATGCGGGGGAACCTCGGGGCGCAGCAGAGGGGAATGCGGCGTCTGCACGGAAATCAGAACGCGACGGAGCGTGGCGGGTGGGCCGTCGGTCACGGCTGCCCTGCTCACCTGAGATGAATCTTGTGTGAAGTCATCTTGCGCGTTGCGTATTTTGTTTGTCAAACAAACGAATTAACTAAACCGGTTTCATTTGTCTAGACAGATTTAATCCGAGCCCTCTGTACCCGGCCCGCCGCCCTCCCCCGCCAGCCGACAGAAGAAACCGGCCGCCTCCACATGGGAAGCGACCGGTCAGAGCAGCTGGTCAGCCGCGTCCTACTCGCCAGCCTCCGCCTCGCCGCCCGTGCCCTCGGGGCGCAGCAGCGGGAACAGCAGCACGTCCCGGATCGAGTCGCTGTCAGTCAGCAGCATCGCCAGACGGTCGATGCCGATCCCCAGGCCACCCGCCGGAGGCATGCCGTACTCCAGCGCCAGCAGGAAATCCTCGTCCTGCGGGTGCGCCTCGTCGTCCCCGGCCGCCTGACGGGCACTCTGCGCCTCGAACCGCTCGCGCTGATCGAAGGCGTCATTCAGTTCGCTGAACGCGTTCGCCAGTTCGAAGCCCGAGCAGAACACCTCGAAGCGCTCCGTGACGTCCTCCGTGCGGGTGCGGTGCCGCTTGGCGAGCGGGCTGATCACCGCCGGGTGGTCCATCACGAACGTCGGGTTGGTCAGCAGCGGCTCCACGAACTCCCCGAACAGCTTGTCCAGCAGCTTGTAACTGGGCACCGCCTTCCACTGCGGGAAGCGCTCGTCACAGAACGCCCGCAGGCGATCCAGATCCAGCGGATCGAAATCCAGCCCCGGCACGTGCTCACGCAGACCACCCAGGTAATCCACGCGCGCGAACGGCGGCGTGAAATCCAGCTCCCGGCCCTGGTACCCGAACTTGTACGAGCCGTGCACCTCCATCGCCAGCCCGCTCAGCAGGTCCTCGACCAGCTTCGCGATGTCCGCGTAGTCCACGTAAGCCCAGTACAGTTCCAGCATCGTGAATTCCGGGTTGTGCGTCCGGTCGATCCCCTCGTTGCGGTACACGCGGCCGATCTCGTACACCTTCTCGAAGCCGCCCACCAGCAGCCGCTTCAGGTACAGTTCCAGGCTGATCCGCAGCTTGAAGTCGTGTGAGAGCGCGTTGTGGTGCGTCATGAAGGGCCGCGCCTCGGCACCCCCGGCCGTTACTTGCAGGGTCGGCCCCTCGACCTCCATGAATCCCATGCGGTCCAGTTCATTGCGCACGAAGCGGATCATGCGGCTGCGCGCCTGGAACTTCTCGCGGGCACCGTCGGTGACCATCAGGTCCAGGTAACGGCGCCGCGCACGCAGTTCCTCGTCCTGCAGGCCGTGGAACTTGCTGGGCAGCGGGTGCAGGCTCTTGACCAGCGGCTGCCAGGAGGTCACGCGCAGCGTCAGCTGCCCGGTCTTCGTGACGAACGGGAAGCCGCGCACGCCGATGATGTCGCCCAGGTCGATCTTCTTGGTGGGATCGAAGTTCCCGGTGTCCTGCTTGGAGAAGTGCAACTGGATCTTGCCGAACTCGTCGTTGAGGTCCGCGAAGGCTGCCTTGCCCATGTGGCGCATCAGGGTCACGCGGCCAGCCAGGGCGTACTCCGTTTCCGGCCACTCCTGCCCGGCCTCCCACTTCGGCGCGCCGTCCTCGCCCACCGCATCGGCGGGATGCGCGGCCAGCACGTCGCGGGCGTGGTGGGTGCGTGCGTAGGTGTACGGGTACGCCTCGAAGCCGGCGGCCACCTGGGCGTCCAGGTTGTTCAGGCGGCTGACGGTCTGCTCGTGCAGACCCTCGCGGCGGTTGGTGGGAGTGGAACCATCAGACATAACGGCCAGTATAGGCCGCACCCACCAGCCCGGACGGGACCGACGTCCAGCCACACCCCTCCCCGCCAGCCGGGACAGCCTCCGGCTGAACGGCAGGTGGGGCGCAGGCCACCGCCCACGCCCCACCCGTCACCCGCCCACGCCGGGGCAGGTCATACGGACTCCGATTGAACGGCTTACAAGGCCGTTCAATCCGAGCGGATGCGAGTAGGAGAGAAACGGGTTCCGGACGTGGAGCTGGCACTCCGGTGAAGTTCCGGATTGTCAGCGAAACAAACGGAACCCGATCAGTACTCGATGCTCTTGACCTTGTACTTCATCTGCCGGCCGTTGTCGAGGTTCACCACGAAAGCCTCGCCCTTCTTGCGGCCCATCAGTTCCTTCCCGACCGGGCTGTCCTCGCTGACGCGCGGCAGACTCCCGCCGGTCACGGCCGCCTCGGGGGCGCTGACGACCTGCACCTTCATGTCCTTCTTGGTGGTCTCGTTGCCCAGCACCACGATCGCGCCGAGTTCCACGCGGCCCTCGTTCTCGTGGTCCTCGATGACGGTCGCGCGGGCCAGGGTGTCCTCGAGTTCCTCGATGCGCGCCTCGATGTTCATCTTCTCGCGCTTGGCGTCCTCCAGTCCGGTGTCCTCGGTGTCGGAACTGGTTTCCATCTGCTCCTGCAGGATGCGGGTCGCCTCGGCCAGCCGGCCCATCTCCTGATCGAGTGATTTCTGAAGGCGTTCGAACCCTTCACGTGTGAGTTTCACCTGTCTGGTCGCTTGTGCCACTCTAGGCCTCCGTTGCGCCGCCGGGTACTCCGGCGAGGACTCATGAACTGAAGTCGGTTGCTCCCCTGGGGGAAAGCAGGGGACGCGGGTTGGGTGAGAATCAGCGCGCATTCTGCCACACGCCCCCACCCCTGACAATGCGCCCTGCTAGGGCATGGCCGCCCCCCCCGCCCCCGCGCGGGCCTGCCGGGCCGCCAGCACGGTGAAAAGCGCCAGCAGGGCGGCCAGAACACCCAGGAATACCGGGATGGCCGGCGCGCCCCAGCGGGCGAACAGCACGCCCAGCAGCGCCGGGGCGACCACGCCGCCCAGCGACCCGGCCACCAGCAGGAACGGCACCAGCCGCGCCGACAGGGTGCGGGTCAGCCACGCCAGGGTGGTCCCGAACACCGGCGCGAGCGCCAGCCCCGCCAGCACGAACGCCGCGCCAGCCAGTCCCGGCACCGACGCCGCCAGCGCGCACAGCAGCAGCCCGGCCGCGCTGCCCAGCACGACCCGCTCGGGGCGCAGCCGCGCGGCGAACACGCCGGTCAGGATCCGGCCGACCGTCAGGGCCGCCCAGAACGCACTCAGGATCAGCGCGGCGTCCGCCACGCGCAGTTCGGTCAGGTACCGCACGGTCCACGCGCCGTACCCGGCTTCCAGGCCCACGTAACTGGCGATCAATGCCGCGAACAGCGCGAACTGCACGCCGGGCCGCGCCGGAGCGCCGTCCGGGGGGGCCGGGGCGATGTCCGGCACGCCCCACACGCGGCCCACCACGAACGTCACGGCGCACAGGGCCGCCACCACCAGGAACGGCCCGCCGGGGATGCCGGTCGCCACGCCGGCCCCCGCGCCCGTCAGGCCCGCGACCAGCAGCGGCGACACCATGCTGCCCACCCCGAACACGGCGTTCACGAGATTCACGGCCCGCGCGCCCACGCTGGCGTACGCGGCGTTCAGGCAGGCGCTGACCCCGCCCAGGCCCAGGCCACCCACGAAGGCCGCCGCGACCGCCAGCGCCCAGGTGGGCGCGAACACCACGCCCAGCATGCCGGCCGCCAGGACCAGCAGACTGAACGACATGCCGGCCCGGACGCTCAGGCGCCGCAGCAGCAGGCCCACCAGCGGCGGCGCGATGGCCGACCCCAGGAAGTGCGCGCTGGCGATCACGCCCACACCCGCCGTGCTGACCCCGTACCGCGCCTGGAACAGCGGGAAGCTGGGGCCGTACATCGCCTGGATCAGGCCCAGCGTGAAGAACGCGGCGGTGCCGGTCGCCAGCAGGGACAGCGGCATCCGCCCCCCGGCGGCAGTGGGGGACGGATGGGCGGGCAGCTTCCCGGAACGACTCACGCGGGGACGCTATCACCCGCGCTGCCCGGCCGGACCCGTCCTGTCCAGGGGCTGGCCTTAATGTTCAGACCCGGTGCAGGAAATCAGCGGTGCAGGGGGTCAGCGGGGCAGCGCGACGAGCGCGAAGCGCCACTTGTTCGCGGTGGCGTTCGTTTCGTACCACTCGTAGCCGACGCTGCCACCCATCAGGGCGGGCAGGCCGTCGATGCGGAAGGCGACGTCCGCGTCGGCCGTGGCGGACTTGCCCAGCCAGTCGCGGGTGGCGCGGACCCGCACGGCCCCCAGCCCGAAGCCCTCGGCGGGCGGCAGTCGGTACGTGAGGCTGGCGTTGCTGGACTGCGCCCGGCCGAAGCCGAAGTCCCCGATGGCCGTCTGGCCGACTGCGAAGCGCTCGAAGTGCGAGGCGTCCAGGTTCAGGCCGGCGGCCAGCGGCACGCCGATGACGGCCGTCACGTCCGCGCTGCCCTGCGCCTTGCCCTGCGTGGGGAAGGCGTACATGCGGACCGTGGAGTACAGGCCGGTGTTCACCTTGCCGTAGGCCCGGCTGTACCCGCCGCTGACTTCCGTCTGTGTGTACGCGGCGGTCACGTCGCCCTGCTGCGCCACCCCGACGTTGTTCAGGAAGCGCACGCGGCCCTCCCAGACCTGCGTGGCGTACCCGACCGTGGCGTGCGAGTGGGACGCGCCGCCCTGCACCAGCGCGCTCCACTGCAGGCCGCTGCCGGGCGCGCTGGTCAGTTCGGCCTTGGGTACGTTGTAGAAGCGGCCCAGCGCGGCGCTCAGGCTGCCGAACTGCGCGGTCAGGCCGTAATCCCAGTAGGTGGGGGCTTTCAGCAGCGTGAAGCGCACGTCACGGTCCAGCGGGAGCGGCAGGTAGCGCACGCCGAACCCGTCGGTGGTGGACGCCACGAACTGCGCGCTGCCGAAGCGGTTCAGGTAATCGGAGGGCAGCTTGAAGCCGGTGCTGGTCGGCGCGGCAGGGGTGGCCGTCTGCGCCGAGGCGACGGCGCCCGGCAGGCTGCCCAGCGTCAGCGCGAGCATCAGGGAACGGAGGGCGGAAGCTTCAGGAAGGAAACGCACCCGCCCATCCTGGGGCCTGAGCCTGAGTTCAGTCAAAGTCTGACCTCATGAGGCGGCGGGTCAGGTCAGGGTCAGCGGCGGATGTTCACGATGGTGACGCCGTGCCCGCCCTGGTTGGCCTCGGCGTCGTGGAAGGATTCGACCTTCTTGTCGCTCTTCAGGTACTCGCGCAGCAGGCGGCGCAACACGCCCTGGCCCTTGCCGTGCACGACGCGCAGCGGGCTTTCCTTCAGGGCGTGGGCTTCCAGAACGGCGGTCCGGAGTTCCTCGACGGCTTCCTCGACGCCCATGCCGCGCAGTTGCAGTTCGTTCTGGAAGGTGCTGGCGGCGACCGCCCCGGCGAAGGCGGTGCGCGGGCCGCGCGTTCTGGGGGCCGTGACCTTGGGTTCCTGCTTGAGGCGCACGTCGCGGCGTTTGACGCCGACCTTCATGACGCCCAGTTGCACGACCAGATCGTCGCCGCGCAGTTCGAGCACCTGCCCGGTGGCGTTGTAGGCGGGGACGTCCACGCGGCTGCCCACGCGGATGGGGTCGCCGCGTTCCTCCCGCACGATCGGCGCCGGGCGGGCCTTCTGCGCCGAGACGCGCAGTTCGCGCAGTTCCTGCATGACGCGCGGGCGGGCGCTGTCCTCCTGCGCGCGGGCCCGCAGCGTGCGGACGCGTTCGATGGCGTCGGCGTACAGGGATTCGGCCTTCTGGCTGGCCTCGGCGAGCATCTCGTTGCGGCGCAGCTCGAGGGTCTCGCGTTCCTGGCGCACGCGGCCCAGTTCGGCCTCGGCGTCGCGGCGGGCGGCGGCGGTGCCTTCCAGCTGGGCGCGCAGGTCCTCGCGTTCGCGTTCCAGGCCCTCCAGCATGCGTTCCATCAGGCCGGCGTCGGGACCGAGCAGGTCCTCGGCGCGGCGCAGCACGTCGGCGGGCAGGCCCATGCGCTGCGCGATGGCCAGTGCGAACGACCGGCCCGGCTGCCCGACCTGCAACACGTAGGTGGGGGCCAGGGTGTCCACGTCGAAGCCCATGGAGGCGTTCTTCAGGCCGGGTGTTTCCAGGGCGAACAGCTTCAGCGGGGACAGGTGCGAGGTGATCACGCCGCGCGCGTCCTGCGCCAGCAGCGTCTCGATCAGGGACTGCGCCAGCGCCGCGCCCTCGTTCGGGTCGGTACCGCTGCCCAGCTCGTCCACCAGCACCAGCGTGTCGGGCGCGGCGTGCCGCAGCACGTACCGCAGGTGCTTGAGGTGAGAGGCGAAGGTGGACAGGCTCGCCTCGATGCTCTGCTCGTCGCCGATGTCCACCAGCACGTCGCGCACCACGGGGAGTTTCGCGCTGGCCGCCGCGACGTACAGGCCGCACTGGTGCATCAGGACCGCGAGGCCCAGCGTCTTGATGGTCGCGGTCTTGCCGCCCATGTTCGGGCCGGTGATCAGCAGCAGTTTCGTCTCGCCGAGCGAGAGGTCGTTCGCGACTGGGTTCTCGATCAGCGGGTGGCGCACCTCGCGCAGGTCGTACGTGCCGTCCGTGACCTGCTCAGGGCGATTCAGGCGCCAGTCACGCGCCAATCGGGCCTTGGAGGCGATCAGGTCCAGTTCCCCGATCGTCACGAGCGTCATGGGCACGTCCGCGTCGCCCGCCAGCAGGCCCGAGAGTTCCGTCAGGATGCGGCGCACCTCGGCTTCCTCGTCGAGGATCAGGCGGGTCAGTTCGTTGTTCAGCTGCGTCACGGCGGCCGGTTCCACGAAGTACGTCTGCCCGGTCGCGCTGGCGTCCACGATGATGCCCTGAACCTGCCCCACGCGGCTGGCCTGCACCGGCAGCACGTACCGGTCGCGGCGGATGGTGACGATGTGCTCCTGAAGTACGTCCGACCACTTCTCCAGCGTGGCGGTCAGGCGCTCGCGGATGCGGCCGCGCAGCGGCTCGATGCGCTTACGCAGGTCGCGCAGGCGGGGGCTGGCGTCGTCCCGCACCGCGCCGTCCCGGTCCAGGGCGCTCAGGACGCGGCGCACCAGTTCGCTGTGATCGCCCAGCCCGACCGCCACCTCGCGCAGCGGCCCGCGCGAGTTCACGCCGATGGCCCGCTTGACGGTCATCGCGCCGTCCAGCGAGTACGCCGCGCTCAGCAGCTCCGAACCCGACAGGACGCGGCCCTCGGCGGCGCGGGCGTGCAACTCGCGGATGTCCTGAATGCCGCCCAGGCTGAGGCTCACGCCGAACAGCGCGTCCTCGACCTCATCGAGTTCCCGCGCGATCCGCTCCGGGTCGTCCGAGGGCCGCAACCCACGGGCACGTTCTACGCCCAGCGACGTGGCACTGCGCTCGGCCAGCGCATCGAGAACACGGGGAAAATCAAGAGCGGACAGGGCGCGGGCATCGAAAGACATCTCACAGGGAGCATACCGGCCCCGCCCCCCCAACACCGTGCGCCGAGTGGCTTAGAAAGCCTTATCTCAATTCAGGCCAGCCCACCATTCAGGCCAGCACGCCGTTCAGGTCAGACCCGCCGCGCGTTACCCTGCACGCATGAAACTCGCCGAGGCCCTGATCGAACGCGCCGACCTGCAAAAACGCGCCGCGCAACTGGAAGAACGCCTCGTGAAGAACCTGCTGGTGCAGGAAGGCGAGGCGCCCGCCGAGGACCCGCAGGCCCTGCTGCGCGAGTTCGCGGAGGTCGCCGCGCGGCTGGAGGCCCTGCTGCCCCGCATTCACCGCGCGAACCTGCGCGCCACCCTCCCGGATGGCCGGACCCTGACGGACGCCCTGACCCGCCGCGACCTGCTGGACCTGCGCCTGCGGGTGCTGCGCCGCGCCGCCGCGACCGCCAGCGACCGCCCCACCCGCTACAGCAACAGCGAGGTGCGGATCCTGTCCGCCATTCCCACCCGCGAGTTGCAGGTGCAGGTGGACGCCCTGGCGAAGGAACGCCGGGAACTGGACACGCAGCTGCAACAGGCGAACTGGTTGACGGACCTGCCCGAGTAAGCCCACACTGCCGGTCGGGAGCGTCCGCGCGGGCGGAGACCTACCTCGCAGCGGGGAAAAGGCTGCACCCCTGAAGACGCCGGGGCGGCGTCGCCGGACCGACCGGCCCCACCGGGCACGCCCAGCACACGGCACCCCTCACCCGGCACCGCGCACCCCTCACTCCCACGGCCTCGACGACGGGCGCTCCCTCCAGCTTCACAGACTTCCAGTTTCACAGCCCCCCACCAGCCTCCGCACGCCGGAGCGGCGGGGGGTTTCCGCTGACGGCCCGCGCAGACAGCTCGTGCGGCAGGTGCGGTCCCGCCCGCCGGGCCTGCCACGTACCATCAGGGAGTCCACCCACCACATCCGCTCCAGCATCCCCGGAGGTCCCACCATGACGACGGCGCCCAGAGCCATCCGCATCCGCCTGCCCCGCCCACTCGGGGCGCTGCTGACCCGGCTGGTCGCCGCCCGCACCATTCAGCCGGGCGCGGTCGTGCCGCCACCCGCCGCGCTGAACGTCACGCGGCGCACGCTGCTGTCCTTCAAGACCGAGGCGTGCGTGGCGTGCGACACGCTGGACGTGTTTCTGGGGCAGCTGGCACACGCGCATGGGCTGGACCTGCGCGTGATCGACGCGCGGCGCGGCGACCTGCCCCCCCACGCCTACGGGGACGCGCTGCACCTCGACACGGACGGCAGCCTGCGCCGCCCGTACCGCGTGCAGGTCTACCCCACCCTGGTCCTGACCGGGCCGGACGGGCGGATCGAGGCGGTCGTGACCGACGTCCCCGAACAGGACGCGCAGGCCAGCGTCACCCGGCGGCTGGGCCTGGGCTGACAGCGGTCTTCAGTTCCCGGCGCTCTCCCCGTCCCCGTGGGCGTCCCGGAGTTTGCGCCAGCGTTCGGCGACGCGGGCTTCCCAGCCTTCGCCGGTGGGCGCGTAGAGGTCCAGTTGCACGCCGTCTGGCAGGTAGTTCTGGTTGAAGCTGCCTTCGGGATCGTCGAAGTAGTACGCGTAGCCTTTGCCGTAGCCCTGCTGGCGCATGAGGGCGGTGGGGGCGTTGCGCAGGTGCAGCGGGATGGCGAGGCTGCCTCCGTCGGGTCCGGCGCCCTCGCGCACGGCGTTCAGGGCGTTCTTCCACGCCACGTACACGGAGTTGCTCTTGGGGGCGAGGGCGAGGTACACGACCGCCTGCGCGAGGGCGAGGTCGCCTTCGGGACTGCCGAGGAATTCGACAGTGTCGCGCGCGGCTACAGCCAGCCGCAGGGCCTGCGGGTCGGCGAGGCCGATGTCCTCGGCGGCCATGCGGACCACGCGCCGCGCGACGTACAGGGGGTCGGCGCCGCCCTCGACCATGCGGGCCAGCCAGTACAGCGCGCCGTCCACGTGGCTGCCGCGCACGCTCTTGTGCAGCGCGCTGATGAGGTTGTAGAAGTCCTCGCCGTTCTTGTCCATCTGCGGCAGGTGCCGCCCGAACGCCTCGGTGATCGCGCCCTGCGTGACGGGGTTACTGAGGGTGCTGGCGACTTCCAGGGTGCTCAGGGCGCGGCGGGCGTCCCCTTCCGCGAGGCGGGCGAGCAGGTCCAGCGCCTCTTCCTCGGCGGTCACGCCGCTCAGGCCGCGTTCGTCGGTCAGGGCGCGTTCCAGCAGGCCGCGTACTTCTTCCGGCTTCAGGGCTTCGAGGACCAGCGTGCGGGCGCGGGAGCGCAGGGCGGGGTTCACCTCGAAGCTGGGGTTCTCGGTGGTCGCGCCGATCAGGGTCAGCAGGCCCGACTCGACGTGCGGCAGCAGCGCGTCCTGCTGCGCCTTGTTGAAGCGGTGGATCTCGTCGAGGAACAGGATGGTCTTCTGGCCCCGGCCGCGCAGGCGTTCGGCCTCTGCGGTGGCGTCCCGCACGTCCTTCACGCCCGCCGTGACCGCCGAGAGCGGAATGAAATGCGCGCCGACCTCGCCGGCCAGCAGCCGGGCCAGGGTGGTCTTGCCCACGCCGGGCGGCCCCCACAGGATCAGGCTGCCCAGCCGCCCGGATTGCAGCACGCGCGTCAGGGGTCGGCCGGGGCCGAGCAGGTGCGTCTGTCCCACGACCTCCGCGACCGTGCGGGGCCGCAGGCGTTCGGCGAGGGGAGCGGGCGGGTCGAACAGCGTCACACGTGCAGGATACGGGCGGGCCGGTCGGGGAATTGAGGCGCGGTGCGGGGTGCGCGCCCCCCACCCACGGCGCACAATGACCGCATGGACGAACAGACCCTCCGCCACCAGATCGAACTTGCCGACCTGCCCGCCGGGGTCCACGTGACCCAGGTGCCCGGCGCGGGCGTGGTCCTGCGCGCCACGCACGGCGAGGAACGCGGCCTGGAAATCCAGCTGACCGACGACGCCGGGCGCATGTACGGCGAGGGCCCCGCCGTGGCCACCGCCCTGACCCGCCTGAAACAGGCCGCCCAGGCAGGTCTGCCCGCCCGCCGGACGGACGGCACCTACGAACGGCTGGTGTTCGTGGGCGACTGAACCGGCCCCCGCCCGGCGTCGGGGTGCCAGCCATGCGGGACGACGGGTGGCCCGCACGGAAGGCTGCGCGCCTATCCTGCCCTGCATGACGGACATTGCAGAGCGGTACATCCGGCTGGCGCACGCCATCGACGCGCACTCGGAGGGCTTCATCGACGGGTACGGGGGGCCGCCGGAATGGGCGGTGCGGGAGGCCCGCGAGCCGCAGGCGCTGATGGCAGAGGCGTCGGCGTTGCTGGCGGACGTGGCGGGTGTGCCGGAGGAGGCGCGGCGCGAGTGGTTGACGGTGCAGGTGCGGGCCATGCACACCATGACGCGCCTGCTGTCGGGCGAGGCCATCGCGTACGCCGATGAGGTGCGCGGCCTGTACGACATCGAGGCGCGCCGCGCGGATCTGGGCGAACTGGACGGGGCGCTGCGGGCGCTGGACGCCGCGCTGCCCGGCAGCGGCTCCCTGATCGAGCGGGAGGAGGCGCTGCGTTCGCGGGTGGCGGTGCCGCGCGGGGACATCCTGCGGGTCGCGGCCCCGATCCTGGCGGAGTTGCGCTCACGCGTATCAGAACGCTTCGGGCTGCCGGACGGCGAGGATTTCAGTATCGAACTCGTGAACGACCGGCCCTGGAGCGGGTACAACTGGCCGCTGGGGAACCTGAAGAGTCGCATCGACATCAACACGGACCTGCCGGTGCTGTTGCCCGCCCTGCCGGACCTGCTGGCGCACGAGGGCTACCCCGGCCACCACACCGAGCACGCCACCAAGGAGGCCGGGCTGGTGCGCGGGCGCGGCTGGCTGGAACACAGCATCCAACTCATCAACGCGCCGGAGTGTGTGGTGTCGGAGGGCATCGCCGTGAACGCCCTGCGCGCCATCATGACGCCGGACGAGGCAGAGGCGTGGCTGACCGGGGAACTCGCCGCGCTGGCCGGGCTGGACGCCGACGACATCCGCGCGTTCCTGGCGGTCACGCAGGTCAAGCGGGCGCTGGGCGGCGTGAGCGGCGAGGCGGCCATGCGCCTGCACGCCGACCGCGCCCCGGAAGGCGAGGTGCTGGAGTTCCTGCAGACCTACGCCCTGGCCAGCGAGGCGCGCGCCCGGCAGTCCCTGCGGTTCATCGGGAATCCCACCTTCCGGTCGTACATCTTCACGTACGCCGTCGGCGGCGATCTGGTGCGGCAGGCCGTCGAGCGCGGCGGCAGTGACACCTTCGCCCACCTGCTGCGCGAACCCGTCACGCCGGGGCAGCTGGCGGCCATGGGCCAGTAACGCAGGAGGGAGTGGGGTGCAGGGCGGCAGGTCAGCCACCGACCCACTCCCCACCCACTGCGAGCCGCGCCCCGCGCCTCCCTCGTGGCTGCCGGGCGCTACACTCGCGGAGTATGCCGCTGGATTCGGGCTCTGTGCTGGTGGGTCGGTACGACCTGCTGGGTCTGCTGGGCGAGGGTGGAAGCGCGCGGGTGTTCCGGGCGCACGACACGCTGCTGGGGCGGGACGTGGCCGTGAAGGTGCAGCACGCGCACGTGCCGCCCAGTGACCGCGAGCGCTTTCTGCGGGAGGTGCGGACGCTGGCGCGCCTGACGCACCCTGGGGTGGTGCCGGTGCTGGACCTGGGAACGGAGCCGGAGGGGGGTCGGCCGTTTTTCACGATGCCGCTGATGACGGGCGGGCCGGTGACGACGCTGGGACCGCTGGAGGACGCGCCGGGGCCGCTGGGGCGGTTCCTGACGGCGGCGGCGTTCGTGTCGCGGGCGCTGCATTTCGTGCATGCGCAGGGGATCACGCACCGGGACCTGACGCCGGGGAACGTGCTGCTGGACGGGGCGGGGTTACCGCGCGTGATGGATTTCGGGCTGGTGGCGCTCAGTGAGCACACCCGGCAGCTGACGCGCAGCGGCGTGACGCTGGGCACCCCGGCGTACATGGCGCCCGAGCAGGCGCGCGGGGTGGGCGTGGGGCCGCTGAGTGACCTGTACGCGCTGGGCGCGGTGCTGTACCGGGTGGCGTGCGGCAGTCCGCCGTTCGTGGGGGACAGTGATCAGAGCGTGCTGTACCAGCATGTGTACGAGGCCGCGCCGGACCCGCGCGAGCTGAACCCGGCGGTGCCGGACGCGGTGGCGCGGGTGCTGCTGTCGCTGCTGGCCAAGCGTCCGGAGGACCGCCCGGAGAGTGGGGAGGCGCTGGCGCACCTGTGGGCGCTGGCGCGGCGGGACGTGTGGACGGCGCACGTGCGCGGGCAGTACCGGGGTGGGCGCACCCGGACCGGTGAGCATCCGGACGGACCGGCGCGCGTGGCGGGCCTGCGGGAGGTCTGGAGCGTGCCGCTGCCGGGCGAGGTGACGTGGCCGGCCGCCGTGATGGGCGAGGGGGATCTGGTGGCGGTGGGCACGCGCGGCGGGCAGCTGGTCCTGACGCACGCGTCGGGGCGGCCGTTCGCGACGTACGCGGCGCGCGACGAGGTGACGGCCCCGGCGACCTTCCAGGGCGGGCAGGTGCTGTTCGGCGCGTGGGACGGCACCTTGCGGCGCGTGGATCTGCACAGCGGCGCGCAGGTGTGGCTGCACCGGGCGCGGGCGGAACTGACGGGCGCGCCCACGCTGTGGGGCGGGCAGGTGCTGGCCAGCAGCCGGGACGGGCACCTGTACGCGCTGGACGACCGGACCGGCGAGCTGCGCTGGGCGTACCGGACGGGCGGGCCGGTGGCGGCCAGTCCGCTGGTGTGGGCGGGCGCGGCGCTGATCTGCGACGAGAGCGGCTGGTTGCACGCGCTGGACGCCCGCAGCGGCGCGCCCATGTGGAAGGTCGAGATCGGGACGGTGCACGGCACGCCGGCGCTGCTGCCGACCCGGCCGGGCGAGGCGACGCTGGTCGTGGCGACCTGGGAGGGCGAGGTGCATGCGCTGGCGCTCAGCGCGGCGGGGGGGCGGCCGGCGCTGGCGCAGGGAGAGCCGACGCTGTGGACGTACGATCTGGAGGATGAGGTGTGGGCGTCCCCGGCGCTGACCGGCGCGGACCGGGACGGTGGCGTGGCGATCCTGGCCGGGTGGGGGGGCGAGGTGCGGGCGCTGCGCCTGTCGGACGGCGAGGACCTGTGGTCGCACCGCATGGAGGGCCGCGTGACGGCCAGTCCGGTGATCAGCGCCGGGATGGTGTTTCTGGCGTCCGAGGCGGGGGAACTCCGGGCGCTGGACGTGCGCAGCGGGGCGGTACGCTGGTCGCACCGGGAGGCGCAGGGCGTGCAGGCCACGCCACTGGCGGCAGACGGGACGCTGTACGTGGCGTTCATGAACGGCACGCTGCGCGCGTACCGGGACGTGCCGCCCGCCGACGCGAAGGGGACCGCAGCGGCGGGCGTGCCGGGGCCGGTCGCGCCGCGCTGAAGGTGGCGCGTGACATTTGCTTGGACGGGCGGCCCTACACTGCGGGGGTGGTTCCTGGCGGGCCGCGCCGGACGGTCGTCTGCCGGCTGGTGGTGTGGTCACCGCCGATTTTCCCTGGAGGTCAAGTGTTATGCCCAATATCGGTCCTGCTGAACTGCTGGTGATCCTGCTGGTCGCGCTCGTGGTGTTCGGTCCCCGCAAACTTCCGGAACTGGGCAAGAGCCTGGGGGCTGGCCTGCGTGAATTCCGCAAAAGTACCCAGAGCCTCAAAGACGGCCTGGACGGCACCCTGAACGACCCGCCGCCCGCCGCTCCCGCGCAGACGATTCACGCGCAGGCGGCCGTTCCGGTCGCGGCGGCTGTCGCGCCGGGCGCGCAACCCATGGCGGCGCAGCCCGTTGCAGCGCAAGCTGTCGCGGCGCAACCGGCGACGGTGCAGCCGCTGACGGTGCAGCCGGTCGAGGTGCCCCAGCCGGCCGCGCCGGACAGCACCCCGGCCGTCACGGTCGCCAAGGAGCCCACCCACAGCTGACGGCCCCGGCCGCGCCCCGCGTGTCCCCTGCCGGGGGTGTGAGGTCCTGCGGCCGGCGCACAGCGGAGCGTCTGGTACGCTGGCAAGCGTGAAATTCCGCACAGTTCGTGGGGGCCGCTGATGCTGGCCCGCGCCCGCAGTGTCGCACTGATCGGCGTGGACGCCGTTCCGGTCGAGGTCGAGGTGGACGTCTCGCCGGGCCTGCCCGCCTTCACGGTGGTGGGGTTGCCGGATCAGGCGGTCAGCGAGGCGCGCGAGCGGGTGCGGGCCGCCGTGCGGAACGCGGGGTTGCCGTTCCCGGCGGCGCGGATCACGGTGAACCTCGCTCCGGCGGACCTGCGCAAGGAGGGGCCGCTGTACGACCTGCCCATCGCGCTGGGGCTGCTGGCCGCGCAGGACCTGCTGCCGGCGGCGGCGCTGGCGGGCACGCTGGTGGCGGGTGAACTGGCGCTGGACGGCAGCCTGCGGCCCATCTCGGGCGCGGTGAATCTGGCGTTGCTGGCGGCGCAGCTGGGTCTGCCGGCGCTGCTGCCGCTGGGAAACGCACCCGAGGCGGCGCTGATCGAGGGCGTGCCGGTGTTCGGGGCAGGCACCCTGGCCGAGGCGGCCCGGCACCTGGGCGGCTCTCACCCGCTGCCGGTCACGCCGGCGCCCGAGGCGCAGGGGCCGGAGGACACGCTGCTGGACCTCGCGGACCTCAAGGGCCAGAGCGGGGCGCGCCGGGCGCTGGAGATCGCCGTGGCGGGCGGGCACAACCTGCTGATGGTCGGGTCGCCCGGCAGCGGCAAGACCATGCTGGCGCGCCGCGCGCCGGGGCTGCTGCCGCCCCTGACGCGGGCCGAGGCGCTGGAGGTCACGCGGATTCACTCGGCGGCGGGCCTGCTGGCGTCGCGGGGCCGCCTGAACCTGGGCGCGCCGTTCCGCGCGCCGCATCACACGGTGTCGGACGCCGGGTTGATCGGTGGGGGCGGCGTGCCCCGGCCGGGTGAGGTCAGCCTCGCGCACCGGGGCCTGCTGTTCCTGGATGAATTCCCGGAGTTCAGCCGCAAGGCCCTGGAGACGCTGCGCCAGCCGCTGGAGGACGGCGCGGTCGTGATCAGCCGCGCGCGGGCGACCGTGCAGTACCCGGCGCGCTTTCAGCTGATCGCCGCCATGAATCCCTGCCCGTGCGGGCACCTGGGCGACCCGGAAAAGGCCTGCGTGTGCACGCCGTCCGAGCGGATGCGGTACGCGGCGAGGCTGTCGGGGCCGCTGCTGGACCGCATCGACCTGACGGTGCGGGTGCCGCGCCTGACGGTCGAGGAACTGACCCGCGCGCCCGAGCCGGAACCCACGGCCCCGGTGCGTTCACGGGTGGCGGCGGCCCGCGAGCGGATGCTGGCCCGGCAGGGCGGCCGGAACGCGGATCTGGGCGGGCAGGCGTTGCGGCAGCACGCCCCGCTGGCGGCCGGTCCCGAGAATTTTGCGCGGGCCGCCGCGAAGCAACTGGGCCTGACCGGGCGCGGCTACGACCGCCTGCTGCGCGTGGCGCGCACGGTCGCGGATCTCGCGGGCAGCCCCGACATCCGCGAGGCGCACCTGGCCGAGGCGGTCACGTACCGCCCGCGCGACCTGGGCACCGGCTGACGCGACCCGCGCACAGGGCAGGAGTGGGCGGCACCAGGGGAACTTCCGGTGCCGCCCACTCCTGTCTCGGTTTACTCCTCGCTGCTGTCGCGGTTGACGGTGCTGGTCCCGTCGTCCGGGCCGCTGCCCGGCTCGATCAGGTCGGCGGGGGCGACGGCAGCGATCAGGCCGGTGGTGTTGGCGTTCGCCACGGCCGGAATGACGGCCGGTCCCTGATCGCGGCGCAGGGTTTCTCCCTCGCGCGGGTCGTTCACGAGGTTGCCGCTCTCGCGTTCGATGTCCTCGACGCTGCGGCCCAGGGGGGTGGTGTCGTGCAGTGGGTCGGTCATGCGCCCAGTGTGGCGCGCCTACCGGGGGGCGCGGTGAGAGGCGGCGCGGGCGTGTCTTCATGCGCGGCCGTGACAGCCGGGAGCGGCGCCGCGCGCCTGGGCAGGGTTGGGTATGCTGTGCCGACAGGTTCCGGGCCGCGCGTAGCGTGACCGGGGCCGCCCAGGTGCAGGAGAGGGCCGGTTCAGGCGGCGCCCGGCTCCTGTGGGTTTTTCAAGGAGTGATCATGACCCAGCGTGCCCCCAGTGAACGTGCCGTGCAGGCCCTGCAGACCATCGGAATGACCGCTTCTCCCCTCACGTCGCTGGAACGCGACGAGGCGCTGTTCGTCCTGACGGCCGACACGCTGCTGTTCCAGGACGGCGACGGTACGCGCCGGGTCACGCTGCGCGACCTGACCCGCATCCACAGTGATCAGGAGGGCACGCTGCGGGTCGAGACGCCGGCCGGGACGGCCCTGACGGCCAGCCTGCTGGGCTTCGATCCGGCGCAAGTGCAGGCGTTCTTCGGGCAGGTCAGGGACGCGACCGCGCAGGCCAAGGAACGCGTGGCCGCGCAGGAAGCGGCGCAGGCGGCCGAGGTCACCCCGGAACCGGCGGCGCCCACGCCCCAGCCTGCTCCCACGCCCGCTCCCGAACCCACGCCGGTTCCCACCCCGGCACCCGCACCGAGTCCGGCACCGACGCCGGCACCCGCTCCGGTTCACACGCCGGTCAGCGCGGCGCCGGTCGTGATCTCGTCGAGCGGCTTCTCGCCCAGCCGCACCCCGGACCTCACCAAATCGCCGGCCTCGCCGCGCAGCGAGGTCGCGCCCGCCCCGGCGCCCGCCCCCGTCCCGATGCCGACCGCAGCGCCGGCGGCGGCTCCGGCCTCGGCCGGCGTGCCGCTGCGGGGCGCGGCGTCGGCGGTGGCGGCGCTGACCCGGCAGGCGGACCTCGTGGACAGCCTGACGGGTCGCCTGCGGGTGCTGGGCGCAGTGCTGTTCGTGGCGTCGGTCGCGCTGGCGTTCTTCCAGTTCTCGGGCGGCGAGCAACTCTTGGCGCTTTGGACGCTGCTGGCGGGCGGCGTGGGCACCATCGCGCTGATGGCGCTGGCGGACATCGCGCGGCTGCTCGTGGCGCTGGCGCGGGCGTCGGGCACCTCGGGCGGGGTGATGGATGTCGACTGACGTTCCGGCCGCCGCGCCGGACGTGCAGGACGCGCGGGAGCTGCTGATCCGTGCGGTGCAGACCGCGTCGCTGTCCGGTCAGGAGGGGCCGGTGGCCGACTTCCTGAGCGGCTGGATGGCCGCGCGGGGCTTCACGGCGCGGGTGGACGATGCCGGGAACGCTGTGGGCGAGCGCGGCAGTGGGCCACTGACGGTGGCGCTGCTGGGCCACATGGACACCGTGCCGGGCGAGATTCCGGTGCGGGTGGACAGCCACGGCGTGCTGCACGGGCGCGGCAGCGTGGACGCCAAGGGGCCGCTGTGCGCGTTCATGGCGGCCGTGGCGACCCTGCCGCCCGAGGCGCTGGCGGCGGCGCGCTTCGTGGTGATCGGCGCGACCGAGGAGGAGGCGCCCAGCAGCCGGGGCGCGCGGCACATCCGCGAGGTGCTGAGCCCGGACGTGGTCCTGATCGGCGAACCGAGCGGCTGGGAGGGCCTGACGCTGGGCTACAAGGGTCGCCTGGTCGTGCGGGCCGAGGCGCAACGCGAGAACTTCCACACGGCGGGCGAGGGCAGCAGCGCCGGGGACGACCTGACCGAGGCGTGGTTCCGGGTGCGGGCCTGGGCGGCCGGGGCGGGCGAGCCGGGCGGCGTGTTCGGCGGGGTGCAGGCGACCGTGCAGGACATCACGAGCGGCACGGACGGCCTGACGCAGCGGGCGCGCGGCACCTTCGGGTTGCGCCTGCCGCCCGCCGTGAGCCCCGCCGACGCCGAGGCGGTCATCCGTGAGCTGCTGGCCGACCTGGACAGCGTAACCGTGACCTTCACCGGCCATGAGAGCGCCGTGCGGCACGACCGGGACAACGCGCTGACGCGGGCCATGCGGGTCGCGATCCGCGCGCAGGGCGGCACGCCCGTGTTCAAGGTCAAGACCGGCACGAGCGACATGAACGTGGTGGCCGGGCACTGGCCGGTGCCGACGCTGGCGTACGGGCCGGGCGACAGCGCCCTGGATCACACGCCGGAGGAACGCCTGGATCTGGCGGAATACGACCGGGCGGTCACGGTGCTGCGCGAGGCCCTGACCCGGCTCGCCACCGGCTGGTCCGCTCCGGCCTGAACCGGAAGCAGGGTCACGGAAATCAAGCGGGTACGTCTTCTGGTTTCTCTCACGCGGCCAGCCCGTGGGCGCGGCACGCTTCCCGGTGACACATGGACCCCATCCTGATCCTGCTGATTCTGTTCGTCGCCGCGCTGGTGCTGTTCGCCACCGAGTGGCTGCCGGTCGACGTGACCGCGCTGGGGCTGCTCTCGGCGCTGCTGCTGCTGGGCCTGCTGACCCCGAAAGAGGCGTTCGCGGGCTTCGGCAGCGACACGGTCCTGACGCTGGCGTCGCTGTTCATCCTGACGCGGGTGCTGCTGCGGGCCGGGGTGATCGAGTGGGTCGGCGTGAGCATCGCGCGGCGCTCCCGGAACGCCACGGCCACGCTGCGCTCGCTGCTGGGAACCGTGGCGGGCGTCAGCGCCTTTACCAGCAACACCGCCACGACTGCCGTGTTCCTGCCGGTCGTGGCGGGCACGGCGCGCCGCGCCGGGATTCCCGCCAGCCGCGCGCTGATGCCGCTGGCGTTCGCGAGCATCCTGGGCGGCACGATCACTGTGATCGGCACGAGCACCAACCTCGTCGTGTCGGGCGCGCTGCCGGCGGCCGGGCAGGAACCGCTGGGGTTTTTCGAACTGGCGTGGGTGGGCGTGCCGGTGGCGGTACTGGGTCTGGCGTACCTGTTCTTCGTCGCGCCGCGCCTGCTGCCCGCCCGTGACGCGCAGCTCGAGGAGTCGCTGCGGGCGTACCTCGCGGACCTGACGGTCGCCGCCGGCAGTCCGCTGGCCGGGCAGACCCTGCGGGAAACCGGACTGGGCCGCGATCACGGCCTGACGGTCGTCGCCGTGCGGCGCGGCGAGGAGGCCACGCAGTACGCGCCCGGACCGGACTTCCGCGTGCAGGAGGGCGATACCCTGACCGTCGAGGGGCCCACCGAGCGCATCCTGGCGGGCAAGAGCACGCTGGGCGTGGTCAGCAAGAGCGAGCAGAAACTCCCGCAGGACGAGGGTGGCGCGGTGCGGCTGGTCGAGGCGGTCGTCATGCCCGGCTCGCCGCTGCTGGGCCGCACCCTGAAAGAGGCGCGTTTCCGTGAGCGGTACGGGGCGTCCGTGCTGGCGCTGCACCGCCGCGCGCGGAACGTCGAACGCCTGGGCCGCCTGCGCATCCAGGTCGGTGACGTGCTGATGGTGCAGGGCGGCGCGGACCGCCTGGATTCGCTGGGCGAGTACCTGGTGGTCATGGGTGACCTGACCGAGCGGCAGCGCGACCTGCGGCGCGCCCCGCTGGCGCTGCTGCTGTTCGGAGGGTCCGTGCTGCTGGGCGGTCTGGGCGTCGTGCCGCTGGCGGTGGCGGTGGTCGTGGCGGTCGCCCTGAGCCTGATGTTCCGCCTGATCACGCCCGAGGAGGCGTACGGGTCGGTGGAGTGGCCGGTGATCGTGCTGGTGGCGTGCATGCTGGCCTTCGGCACGGCCTTCGAGGACAGCGGCGCGGCCCGCGCCCTGACCGGCGCGCTGTCGGGAGTGCTGGAGCCGCTGGGGCCGTACGGACTGCTGGGCGCGCTGTTCCTGGTGACGGTCCTGCTGACCCAGCCCATGAGTAACCAGGCGGCGGCGCTGGTCATGCTGCCGCTGGCCATCGGAACCGCCAAGGCGCTGGGCTACGATCCCCGGCCGTTCATCATCGGGATCACGGTGGCGGCCAGCAACTCGTTCATCACGCCGCTGGAGCCGTCATGCATGCTGGTGTACGGGCCGGGGCGGTACTCGTTCATGGATTTCGTGCGGGTCGGGGCGGGCCTGACCGCCGTGACGTTCGTGGCGGCCCTGCTGATCATTCCGCGCGTCTGGCCGTTCTGAACACGGACTGCGGCCCGGCGGTCTGTACAGACGGCCGGGCCGGGTCGCGGGTCGTGCGGATTCCGTCTGTTTCGCTGACAACCTGACAGGGCGCCGGGTTGCCAACTCGACGCCTGGAATCCGTTTCTCTGCTCACAGCCACTCCGGTTGAACGGTTTGGCAGACTGTTCAACCGCAATGGCGGGTCAGATGAACAGGGGAGCGTCGGGGTCGTCGGGCAGGGGGCGTCCCTTGCGGGCGAACAGCGCGGCGGTGGTGCCGATCCCGATGATCGCGCCCAGGGCAACCACGATCAGCGCCCACGTCATCAGGGCGTGCGATTGGTCAGGATTGCGGTCTGAAGCCATGCACGCAGCATAACAGCCGTTCGCGGCGTGCGGGCTTAGGCTCGGTTCAGGCTTTCGGGAGGGGATCACGGGGCAGGCGGGTCCACAGGGCGGCAGTGGCGGCGGCGCCCAGCGCGGCCAGGACGATCAGGCCGGCGCGCGGCCCGAAGGGACCGCTGCTGCTGATCAGGCTGCTGGCGATCAGCGCGCCGGGGGGGCCCATGCCGACCAGCACGAACGAGTACAGGCTCATGACCCGGCCGCGCAGCGCGTCGGGGATGGTGAGCTGCACGCTGGAGTTCGCGCTGACCAGCAGGGTCAGCATCCCGAACCCGCAGGCGGCCAGGACCGGGAAGGCCAGCGCCGGGCCGGGCGTGAAGGCCAGCGCGACGGCGCTGAGGGTCAGGATGACCGCGCCGACCCGCAGGTTGCGCAGCGGGTTGGGACGGCTGGCCTGCCAGAGCGCGCCGGCCATCGCGCCGATCCCGAAGGCGGCCGACAGCGCGCCGAAGGTCGCCTCGCGCGCGCCGAACACCACGCGGGCGTAGTAGGGGATGATCACGTTGAAGTTGATGATGGTCAGGCTGAGCGCCCCGACGAGCAGCATGACGTTGCGCACGGCGGGCGTGCCGCGCACGTAGCGCAGGCCCTCGCGGACGTCCTCGGCCATGCTGCCGCGCGGGCCGCCCTCGCGGGGGGGAAAGGGCAGCGTGGCGATCACGTACAGCACCACGAAGAACGACGCGACGTTCAGGTAGAACGGCAGCGCCAGCCGCGAGATGTCGTCGCCGTTCCCGCCTGCCAGCAGCGTGACGCCCAGCGCGGCGACCACCCCGAACAGCGCCTGCCCGACCGTGCGGCTCACGTTGAACGACAGGCTGTTCAGGGCGACGGCGTTCGGCACGTCGCTTCTGGGCACGAAGTCCACGACCATGCTCTGCCGGGCCGGCATGTCGAAGGCGTTCGCGCAGCCGGACAGGAACGCGATGCCCATGACCAGCGGCAACGTGACCAGACCCAGGTGCGTGGTGACGGCCAGGGCGGTCGCAGTGATCAGCAGCGTGATCTGCGTGGCCAGCAGCACGTTCCGGCGCGGCACGCGGTCGATGACGGCCCCGGCGAACAGCGAGAGCAGCAGGCTGGGCATGAACTGCGCGGCGGTGACCCAGCCGAGCGCGGCGCTGCTGCCGCCCGAGAGTTCCAGCACGAGGTACTGCTGGGCAGTGGCCTGCATCCACGATCCGGTCAGCGAGAGCAGCTGCGAGAACCAGTAGCGGCGGTAGTGGGGGTGGCGCAGGGCACTGAAGGTGCGCGTACGCCACGCCTGGGCGCGGGCAGTCACGCCTGCCACCATACGCCCCGCCGGGACCGCACCGGCCTTCCTGACGGGACGCTCCCCCCTGCCCCGGCGCGGCGGGTGGCTTGGCAGGGTGGACAGCTTGGCAGGGCGGGCGGGGGCGTGTTACGGTGCGCGGGTCAACGTTCACGTTTCTCAGTCGTTCCGTATTCTTTCCGGGTCCGGTGCGTTCCGGCCGGGTCTTTCCTGCGAGTCCTTCATGTCCCTGCCTGATTCCCGCGTTCTGACGCTCCTGCGCCCCCCGCTGACCGTGCTGGCCCTGTCCCTGTCGCTCGGGGGGCTACCGGCCGCCGCGCAGACACTCACCGCGCCGCTGGTCGTGACGGCCCCTGACCTGCGGGGCGCGGCCAGCGTGACCGTGCAGCCCGGCGATACGGCGTTCAGTCTGGCCCGCCGCGCCGGCCTGAGCGTCGAGGCGCTGCTGGCCCTGAACGGCCTGACCCGCCCGGACCTGCGGGTCGGGCAGGTGCTGACCCTGCGTGACGGGCCGCGCACGCACGTCACGCAGCCCGGCGAGACGCTGTACGCCCTGGCCCGCCGCTACGGGGTCACGGTGGACGCCCTGCTGGCCGCCAGCAGCCTGCCGCCGGGCGCGGCGCTGCGGGCCGGGCAGGTGCTGACCCTGCCGGCCGGAGCGATCGACCGCGGCGTGACCGGCGCGCCCGCTCCGGCTCCCCCCGTTCCGGCTGGTCTGCCGCTGCCGGCGGGCGTGGTCGGTTCGCCGTTCCTGCCGGCCGCGCCCGCGCCGGTCGCGCCGGTGCTGCAACCGGCGCGCGAGATGCCGCGCGTGCAGGGTCCGGCCACGCTGCCAGTTGCTGCCGTGGCTGGCGAGGCGTCCGGCGAGGTGGTCGCATCTCCCCTGCCGGGCGACTGGCGCGGGGCGGCCCTGGCGCTGCTCGGCACGCCCTACGTGTTCGGCGGCGAGGCCCGCAGCGGTCTGGATTGCAGCGGGTTCGTGCGGCAGGTGTTCACGCCGCTGGGCGTGGCGTTGCCGCGCGTCAGTGCGGATCAGGCGCGGGCGGGCGCGGCGGTGGACGACCGCGACCTGCGGCCCGGCGACCTGCTGTTCTTCGACACCGAGGGCCGGGGGCGCGTGTCGCATGTCGGCATCTACCTGGGTGACGACCAGTTCATCAGCGCGAACAGTTACCTGGGGCGGGTGTCCGTGGACCGGCTACGCAGCGACCGCTACTGGGGACCGCGCTACCTGTGGGCGCGGCGGGTGCTGGACGGCCCGGTGGCCCTCACGCGGCCCTGATACGGATTCCGTTTGTTTCGCCGACAATCCGGGACTTCACCGGATTGCCAGCTCCACGTCCGGAACCCGTATTGCTCCCACTCGCTCCGCTCGGATTGAATGAGCTTTGCAGCCCATTCAATCGGAGTCCGTATGAGTCGCCCCCGGCTGGATGGTCCGCGTCCGGACTCCGGCCCAGCCGGTTCGTGAACACCGTCCGGGTGAACCCGGAGTGCTGCGGCGCAGGGCGAGTGGGAACAGGCGCAGTCCGCATGACAGGAATTCGCGCGCCGTCCCGGTTCGGGGGGCGCGCGGCGGCGTTGCGGAGCGGGTCGGGTCAGGCGTCGTCGCTGAGCAGTTCGGTGTCCAGGATGGAGCGGTACTGCTCGAGGTTCTCACCTTCACCGAGCTCGCGGGCGATCTTTTCGATGGCCAGACGGACGACTTCGCTCTTGCTGATCAGTCGTTCGGGACTGGACAGTTCGTACGCCGTGCGGGTCAGCAGGGCGTCCTGCTCATCGCTGATGACCACCTGCAGGCGTTTACGTTCCTTCTTGGGCATGCCTCTCCTGAAAGGGACCTCCCGCTGCCGTGGGCGTCGCGGTGGTGGGTGTGATCGTACTCGCAGCGTAGCACGCAACCTGAGTGCCCTCAACATGAGACTCCCCTGACGACTGGGCTATAGATGTGGCTCATCCTCTGGGCGGCCACTGGATGTATGGTCAGTGTGGACACATCCTGAGCAAGATGTGTAACATGCACCCATGCCGCGTGGGGAATCGGCCGTCTGCCGGCCACCCAATCCCAGTCCCCGCGCGCCCGTGACCTTCACGAAAGGATACTTCCATGCAACTGACCCCACTGCACGTCCAGGGAGGCCGCGAACTCAGCGGCGAGATCGCCGTTCAGCACAGCAAGAACGCGGCGCTGCCGATCATCGTCGCCAGCCTCCTGAGCAGTGAGAAGGTCATCCTGCACGGCATCCCGCGCCTGAGCGACGTGGCGACCATCCTGGACCTGCTGGCCCACATCGGCACGCGCCACGCCTGGATCGGCGAGAACAGCCTGGAGCTGCACACCCCAGAGATCCTGAACACCGACGCGCCCTACGCGCTGGTCAGCAAGATGCGCGCCAGCTTCATCGTGATGGGCCCCATCCTGGCCCGCGCCGGACACGCGACCGTCTCCATGCCCGGCGGCTGCGCCTGGGGTCCGCGCCCCGTGGATCAGCACGTCAAGGCGCTGCGCGCCCTGGGAGCGCAGGTCAGCGAGGACGGCGGCAACTTCGAGGCGACCCGCCAGGGCAGCCTCAACGGGCAGTTCATCTTCGAACTGCTGACCGTGGGCGGCACGCACAACGCCATCCTGGCCAGCGTGCTGGGCGACGGCGTGGTCACGCTGGAGAACGCCAGCATCGATACCGACGTGGTCGACATGATCGAGTTCCTGAACAGCCTCGGCGCGGACATCCAGGGTGCCGGGACGAACACCATCACGGTGCGCGGCGTCAGCGCCCTGCGCGGCGGCACGTACACGGTCATTCCCGACCGCATCGAGGCCGGCACCTTCATGATGCTGGCCGCCGCCACCCGCAGCCGCGTCACGCTCACGAACGTCCGCCCCGACCACCTGCGCGCCGTGACCGGCAAGTTGCAGGAGATGGGCGTGGACATCACCGAGCAGGGCAACACCCTGACCGTGGATGCCCGCGACCGCACCCTGAGCCCCGTGAACATCACCACCCAGAGCTACCCGGGCTTCCCCACCGACCTGCAACCGCAGATGAGCGCCCTGCTCGCCACGGTGCCCGGCACCAGCGTCGTGCAGGACCCTGTGTACCCCGACCGCCTGACGCACGTGGCCGAACTGACCCGCATGGGCGCGAACATCACCGTCAGCGGCTACACCCAGGTCATCCAGGGCGGCGCGCTGCACGCCGCGCCGGTCAAGGCCGCCGACCTGCGCGCCGGCGCGGCCCTGTTCATCGCGGGCCTGACCTGCGAGGGCGACACCGTGATCGACGGCGTGCAGTACCTGAACCGCGGCTACGAACGCCTCGCCGAGCGCCTGCGCGGCCTGGGTGCGAACGTCATGCAGCCCGAAGGTCTGCTGGCCGCCGCCGACTGATCCGGATCCGCCGCAGGGGGGCGTCCGCCGTGAACCGGTGGGGCGCCCCCCTGCTTCTACACCGCTGCCAGTTCTGCCCCACTGCCAGTTCTGCCCCGCTACCAGCGGGCGGCCCCCCCTGGCAGTGGGGGCGCGCGTGGTCATACGGAGGTCCGGATCAGGTCTTGCTGAGCAGGTACGCCTTGGGGTGATGCCCGCCGCTGGCAACCTGGAAGAGTTCGTGGGCGCTCCACTTCTGCTGCTCGGCCAGCACCCGTTCGAACAGGCGGATCTCATGGGTGATGACGCACAGGCGGCCGCGCTGGCTGGTCAGGCGGTGCATTTCCTTCAGGAAGGCCGGGTACAGGGCCTCGTTCCCGCCGTGCGTGCCGATGGCGTCGCCCCAGGGCAGGTCCGCCATGACCAGATCGAAGGACCGGGCGGGCAGGCCGGTGTGCAGCGCGTCGATCTGCGCGACCTCGATCTCGCGTTTGGCGGCGCGGATGTTCGTCTGCGCGCAGCGGACCGCGTCGGCGCTGATATCCACGCCGACCATCGCGTCGTAGGGGCCCATCAGTGCGCGTTCGATCAGCAGGGTGCCGCTGCCACTCATGGGGTTGAAGATGCGGTCGTTGTCGCGCTGCCCGGCCAGTTTGTGCGCGGCGTAGGCGATGGTGGCGTTCAGGCCGCCGGCCATGTTGCACTCGCGCCAAGCGCGGGCGCTCAGGGGGCGGCGGGTGATGCGGGCCAGCACGTCCCAGCCCTCGCCCTGCTGCTGCGGCAGGATGCGGATCAGCAGTTCGCCGATCTCGGGTTCGTGCGGCAGTTGCAGCGCCGTCTGGAGTTCCTCGGCGATGCGCTGCATGACGCTGCTCTCACGCCCCGCCGCGCCGATCCGGAAGGAGGTGTGACCGCCGACCTCGATCACTTCCTTCAGGAAGGCGGTCAGTTCCCCGAGTTGCTGGTGGCCCAGCAGGCCGCGCGGGCGGGGCACGTCCCAGCCGCGCACGCGGTACACGGCGGTCACGCTTTTCAGGCGGGTCAGGCGTTCCGGGTCGCCGGGGTACCAGAAGCGCGGGCCGCGAATGTCACGGGCCAGCGGCACGGTGTCGAGTTCAGTGGCAGCCACGTGCTCCAGGCCGGCCAGCGCCTCGAGTTCGTACTCCCGCGCGGGGGCGCGGGTGCGGTGATCGACCTTGGGTCGGCTGGTTTTCCGCCCGTAGGGCGAGGCGCGGTCTGTGCGGGCAGGTCGGGGCATAGCAGGACAGTATAGGCCGGCGGCGCGGTGGGGGTGCGCGGGGCGTAGAATCCGGCCATTCTATGACCCGCCCACCCCCGCACCGTCCTTCTGTCGGTTCGTCCGACGCCCCGCGCCCTGGTCGCCATAAGACGCTGTACTCGCGTCTGAGCCCACCGCAGCTGATTTCGCTCTCGTTTCTGGTCGCCATTGTGGTCGGGGGCGTGCTGCTGAGCCTGCCGATCACGCACGGCCTGAACGAGGACGGCACCCGCCGCTCCGTGAACTTCCTGCAGGCCGTGTTCACCGCCACCAGCGCGCTGTGCGTGACGGGCCTGAACGTCATAGATCCCGCCAAGGACTTCAACCGTCTGGGGCAGGTGATCATCATGCTGCTGATCCAGCTGGGCGGACTGGGGATCATCACGTTCGGCACGTCGTTTGCGCTGCTGTCGCGCCGACGGGTGAACTTCAGCGAACGGATGCGGGTGGCGCAGCAGGTGGGGGCGCTGAACACGGGCGGGGTGCTGTCCCTGATCCGCAGCATCTTCCTGTACACCTTCCTGATCGAACTGATCGGCGCGGCGCTGCTGGCGTTCCGGTTCGTGCCGCTCGAAGGTTGGGGGCGCGGGCTGTTCTACTCGCTGTTCCACTCGATCAGTGCGTTCAACAACGCGGGCTTCGCGCTGTACAGCAACAACCTGATGAACTTCGTGACGGACCCACTGGTGAGTATCGTGGTGGCGCTGCTGATCATCCTGGGCGGGATGGGGTTCCTGGTGCAGCTGAACGTCGTGGCGCACCTGATGAACCCGCGCCGCCACCGGCTGGCGGTACACAGCAAACTGGTGCTGACCATGATGACGGTCCTGCTGGTGGTCGGCACACTGACGTACCTGATCTTCGAGTGGAGCAACCCGGCCACGCTGGGTCCGCTGGGCCTCGGCGGCAAACTGCTGGCCAGTTTCTTTCAGAGTGTCACGACCCGCACCGCCGGTTTCAACACGCTGGATTACGGCGCGATGGGGCTCACGACGCTGTTCATCACCATCATCCTGATGTTCATCGGCGCGAACCCCGGCGGGACCGGGGGCGGCATCAAGACCAGTACCTTCTACGTCATGATGGCCAGCGCCTGGAGCATGGTGCGGGGCCGGCGGGACGCCACGCTGTTCCACCGTCGACTGGATACCGACACGATCCTGCGGGCCATGACGGTGGGACTGCTGAGCATCGGACTGGTGAACATCATGTTCGTGCTGCTGCTGGCCCTGAACACCAGAGCGGACGTGCGCTTCGTGAACCTGTTCTTCGAGGCGGTCAGCGCCTTCGCCACGGTGGGCCTGAGCATGAACACCACGCCACTCCTGAACGCCAACCAGCACGTCGTGCTGATCATCCTGATGTTCCTGGGCCGCATCGGGCCCCTGACGTTCGCCGTGGCCTTCAGCCGCTCCGGGGCCGGTGACGTGGTCCGCTACCCGGCCGAGAAGGACATCCTGATCGGATGAACTGGTTCCGTTCACGTGGTCCCCGCCGCAGCCTGCGACGGCGGCTGCGTCCCCCGCAGCTGCTGGCGCTGGTGTACCTGCTGGGCATCGCGCTGGGCGCGGCGCTGCTGCACCTGCCCGGCATGACCCGTCCCGGCGTGACCCTGACCACCGTGGACCTGCTGTTCACCGCCACCAGTGCCATCTGCATCACGGGCCTCGTGGTGGCCGACACGGGCGAGGCGTTCACGCGGCTGGGGCAGGTGACGATCATCCTGCTCGCGCAGGTCGGGGGGCTGGGCATCATCACCTTCGGAACGCTGTTCGCGCTGCTGGCCGGGCGACGCGTGAACTTCAGCGAACGCCAGCACCTCGCGCAGCAGGTAAACGCCCTGAACGTGGGGGGCGTGGTGGCGCTGGTGCGGATCATCTTCCTGTACACCTTCGCCGCGCAGGGTCTGGGCGCGCTGCTGCTGTCGCTGCGCTTCGTGCCGCAGTTCGGGCTGGGCGAGGGCCTGTACCAGGCGGTGTTCCACTCGATCAGCGCGTACAACAACGCGGGCTTCGTGGTGCTGCCCGGCGGCATGGCCCCCTACGCGACCGACCCGCTGGTCAGCGGCGTGATCGCCGCGCTGATCGTGCTGGGCGGCCTGGGCTTCCTGGTGCAGTTGAACCTGCTGACCCACTGGCGCGCCCCGCGCCGCAACCGCCTGCTGATCTACAGCCGCCTGACCCTGTGGACCACCCTGGCGCTGCTGCTGCTGGGAGCGGTCGTGATCCTGGCGCTGGAGTGGAAGAATCCCGGCACGCTGGGGCCGCTCGGGCCGGGCGGGAAGCTCCTGGCCGCCGTGTTCCAGAGCGTCACGCCGCGCTCGGGTGGGTTCGCCACGGTGGACTTCACGGCCATGGGGAACGCCACGATCTTCCTGGTGATCGCGCTGATGTTCATCGGGGCAAACAGCGGCTCGACCGGTGGCGGCATCAAGACCAGCACCTTCGCGATCCTGCTGGGCAGCGCCTGGAACCTGATCCGGGGCCGCACGGAACTCATCACCTTCGGGCGGCGGGTCATGCCGGAGAATGTCGTGCGGGCCGGGACGATCACGACCATCTACACGCTGCTGGTCTTCACGGGCTTCTTCCTGATGCTGGTCACGAACCCCTCGCTGCGCTTCACGCCGCTGCTGTTCGAGACGGTCAGCGCCGCCGCCACCGTCGGCCTGAGCCTGAACACCACGCACCTGCTGAACGATGCGGGCCTGATCATCCTGAGTGTCCTGATGTACCTGGGCCGCATCGGGCCGGTCACGTTCGCGCTGGCCCTGAACCTGCGCGAGACCAGCAGCGGCAGCGTCCGCTACCCGCCGGAACGGGACATCCTGGTCGGGTGATCCCGGCGGCCCCTCTCCTGAAGTACTCTCTTGGACACCGGCCCGGCCGACCGCCGGCGCGCGAAAGGAAGCACACATGAAAAGCAAACAATGCCTCGTGATCGGCCTGGGCCGCTTCGGTACGGCCGTCGCCACCACCCTGTACGAGATGGGCCACGAAGTCGTGGCCGTCGATCACCACGAGGAGAACGTCGAACGGGTCATGAACCTCGTCACGCACGCCGCCATCCTGGACGCCAGCGACGAACGCGCCCTGCGGACCCTGGGCGTCGCGGACTTCGACGTGGTCGTGGTCGCCATCGGCACGGACGTGCAGGCGAACATCCTGGCGACCATGAACGCCAAGAGCCTGGGCGCGCCGTACGTGGTGTGCAAGGCCATCGACGAGATGGCCCGCCGGGTGCTGGAACGCATTGGCGCGGACCTCGTCATCCGGCCCGAGCATGACATGGGCGTACGCCTGGCGCGGCAGATCGCCACGCCGAACATCGTGGACACCCTGGACCTGGGCAGCGATTACGCCGTCGTGGAGATCGAGGCGAACGAGCGCCTGAAAGGCACGCTGCGCGACCTGAACCTGACGGGCCGCTTCGGGGTGCAGGTGATCGCCATGAGCCGCGCCGGGAAGATCGAGGTCACGCCCGGCGCCGAGGACGAACTGCGCCCCCACGACAAACTGGTCCTGATCGGCACGACCCACGCCCTAGACGAACTGCGCCGCTACCTGGGCGAGTAATACGGACTCCGATTGAATGGGCTGCAAAGACCGTTCAATCCGAGCGGACTCGCAGAGCTTCGCAGAAGAGCGAGTGGGAGAAAAACGGGTTCCGGGTTGTCAGCGAAACAGACGGAGTCCGTATACCGCAGGCGGGGTGCGGGCCGTGGGTTGATCCTCACGGCCCGCTTCTCCCTGCCCCCTGCCTACTGCCGGCCGAGAGCCACGACCATTGCCGCCAGCAGCGGCAGCAGCGCGGCCAGTCCCCAGACGGTCCCGGCGCGGGCCACGCCGGGCCGCAGCAGGAACAGCAGCAGCAGCGCGGCGACAGCCAGGGTCAGCAGCAGGTACAGGGCGTTCATGGAGAGCAGCATACGGCGCCGATCACCGCCCTCAGCGTTGCGCCTGCCGCTGCGCCTCGTCCAGCGCGGCCTTCGCGCTCAGCTTGCCGGTCGTGGCCTTCTGCATGGCGTCTTCCAGCAGGACCGTCCAGGCGGCGTACTCGGGCGTGGTGGGGCGCGGCACGGCGCGGTTCATCTGGGCGTGCGCGGCGCGCAGCTGCGGGTTCCTGGCGTACCAGCCTTCCAGCAGCGGCACGGTGGCGCGGCGCGGCGGGGCGTAGGCGGTGACCTGCACCCAGCTGGCCAGTCGGTCCGGGGCGTTCAGGTACTGCCAGAACGCGGCGGCGCCGGCCTGCTCGGTGGCCGGGGTGCCTTTCGGGATCGCCAGGGTCGCGCCGCCCAGCGGGACGGTGCACGCGCCGGCCTTCTCGCAGGGGAACGGCGCGACGCCCAGCTTGAACAGCGGGAGCTTGCGCGCGTCGGTCCAGTTGGCGACGCTGGCCAGCACGAACACGTTCTGGCCGCGCGCGAAGTCGATGGCGGCGCGGGTGGCCTCGTTCAGGGTGCGGGGCTGCGCGTGCCCGGCGGCACTCATGCGGGCCAGCTGCGTGAGGGCCTCGGTCGCGTCGGGGCTGTTCAGGCGGGGTTCCTGGCCGCTGCTGAGCGTCCCGCCGCGCGACAGGACGTTCGCCTCGAAGGTCCAGGCGTCGGCGGCGACCACCAGCGGGCGTCGGCCGCCCGTGGCGAGCGCGCGACTGACGCGTTCCAGGTCGGCCCAGGTGTCCGGAACCTTCTGCTCGGCGTTCTCCAGGATGCGGGCGTTGAACATCAGGACCGGCACGCTGACATTCCAGGGCAGGCCGTAGGTGCGGCCGCCCATCTCGCCGGCCCGCCAGACGGCCGGGTAGAAGTCGTTCTTCAGGGCGTCGGGCAGGGCGTCCACGGTGCGGGTCAGGTCCGTCAGCTGACCGGCAGCGGCCAGCGCGGGGAACTGCGTGAATTCCAGCTGCACCAGCGCGGGCGCGCGCCCGGCCTTCTGGGCTGCCTGGAATTTGGGCAGCAGTTCGCGGTAGTTGCCCTGCGCGACCGGCACGACCTCGTAGGTGCTCTGCGAGCGGTTGAAGTCGCGGGCATAGGCGGCGACGGTGTCTTTCACGCCGGTCATGGCGTGCCAGAACTCCACGCGGACCGGCGCGGCCTGCGCGGAGGCCGGAACGAGCAGGGACAGGGTCAGGAGGCAAGCCAGGGAACGCATGCGCGGAGTGTACCTGCTGCGCCTGACTGGAAGCTGCCCCCACAGGTGGGCCCGGCGCTCAGGGCAGCACGGGGTACAGGTCCACGCGGGTGCCGGGCCGCACGTCCTGGCGCGCGGCGATGCCGACCGTGGCGGCCGCGCCGCTGCGGGTCCCCAGTCGGCTCAGGAGCGTCACGAGTTCCGTCACGTCCAGGCCCTGCACGTACTCGCTGGGCACGCCGCGCGCCGTGATGTCCAGCACGGTGTCCTTGACGAGATCGTTCACCTGTTCCTGCAGCGCGCCGGGCGTGACGTTCAGGTTCAGGGTGGCGCGGCGGATGATCTGATCCCCGCGGTACAGGACGGCGTTGGGGCGGGCGTCGCAGCTCAGGTCCACCGGGAAGCCCACGGCGGCGTTCTGCGCGGCGCGGCACTGCACGAAGGTACTGACGTTCAGGCCGCGCAGCTTGGTTTCGAGCAGGCTGCGCGCCCCGGCATTCAGGCGGACGCTGGGGGTTCCCTTGGCGCCGCGCGCCTGGGCGCTGCGGGCCGCGTCGGCCAGGAAGGCGTCGAGGTTGCGTACGCTGGGCACCACGGCGGCGTACACGAGGTCGTTCTTGGGGTAGGCGAGGTCGGTGTTGCGGCTGGCGCTCAGTTCGGCGCGGCTGCTGGAGTACTCGTCCTGAAGGCGGCCCAGCGTTTCGCGGGCGGCGGCGAGGTCCCGGCCGAGCGCCTCGTTGCTGGCGCGCAGCTGGGTCTGCTGCGTGCGGAGTTGCGCCTGCTGGGCCTGCAGGGTGGTCAGTTCGGCGCGCACGCGGTCGCGGTCGCGGGCGGCAGCGTCGCGTTCGGCAGTCAGCTGGGCGCGTTCGGTCAGCAGGCGGTCACGGGCCTGCTGCGCGGCCTGCTGCTGCTCGCGGGCGCGGGCCAGGGCGTCCTGCGCGGCGTTCAGGGTCTGCCGGGCGCTGCTCAGGGCGGCGTCGGCAGCGGCGCGCGAGGCGTTCAGGGTCCGCAGCTGCCCGCTCAGGGTCGTCACCTGCGCGCGGGCCTGCTGCGCCTGCTGGACGGCGGCGCGCTGCGCGGCCTGCGCGGCGGCCTGCTGGGCGGCGGCGCGCTGCTGGGCCTGTTCGGCGGCCTGCTGGGCGGCGGCGGCGCGTTCCTGCGCGGTCCGGGTTTCCTGTTCGCTCAGGGCGATGCGCGCGCCGAGGTCCACGACCTGCGCGTCGAGCGTCTGGGCGCGCTGCTGGCTGCGGCTCAGCGCCTGCTCACTCTGCGTGAGTTTCAGGCGGCTTTCCTCGGCGCGGCGTTCCAGTGAGGTGCGGGTGGTGGTCAGGGTGCGGACGCGGCGTTCGAGTTCGGCAGCCTGCTTCCCGAGGGCCTGTTCGGCGGCGCGCGCGGCGTCCAGGTCGGCGCGGGTGCTTTTCAGGTCGCGCTGCGCGTTCTGCTGCTGCGCGCGCAGCGTCTGCGCTTCCTGCTGCGCGCGGTCCCGGTCGGCCTGCGCGGCGCGCAGTTCGGCCTGCACGCCCCCGATCTCGGCGCGCAGGGCCTCGAGTTGCGGGCGCAGCTGGTCGGCCTGCGCGATGGTGTTCACGGCGCTGCTGTTCAGGGCCAGGAACGCGGCGAGGCTGGCGGCGCTGATGCCCATGCCGGACAGCACCGCCACGAGCAGCGCGGTCGTCTTGGGGCGCAGTCCGAACAGGCGGATGTGCTTGCGGCCGGCCTTGCGGGCGATGGTGTCGGCGGCGTAGGCGACCACGCCCGAGAGCACGATCACGAAGGGAAGGAACAGCCACAGCATCGTCAGGGTCTCCGGGCAGAGGTCACAGCTCGAAGTCGTCGCCCAGGTAGTACTGGCGGGCGTCCTCGTCCTGCGCGAACTGGGCGGGCGTGCCCTCGAACTTCACCTGCCCGTCGAACATCAGGTACACCCGGTCGGTCAGGGCGATGGTCTCGCGGACGTTGTGATCGGTGATGAACACGCCGATGCCCCGGCGGTCGCGCAGTTCATGGATCAGGCGCTGAATCTCGCGGATGCTCTTGGGGTCCACGCCAGTGAAGGGTTCGTCCAGCAGCAGGTAGTCGGGGTCGGTGGTCAGGGCGCGCGCCAGTTCCAGGCGGCGGCGTTCCCCGCCGGACAGCTGGTAGGCGTAACTGCCCGCCAGATGCGTCAGGCCGAACTCGGCGAGCAGCGAGTCCGCGCGGGCTTCCTGCTCGGCGCGGCTCAGGTTCTGGTACTCCAGGATGGCCAGCAGGTTGTCGCGGGCCGTGAGTTTCCGGAAGGCGCTGGGCTCCTGCGGCAGGTACCCCAGGCCCAGGCGGGCGCGTTCATGCATGGGCAGGCGCGTCACGTCCCGGTCGCCCAGCGCGATGCGGCCCGCGCCGGGGCGGATGAAGCCCACCAGCATGTAGAAGGTGGTGGTCTTGCCCGCCCCGTTCGGGCCGAACAGGGCGACGATCTCGCCGGGCCGGACGGTCAGGCTCACGTCGCGCACCACGGCGCGGCGGCCATAGCTTTTGCCCAGGTGCTCGGCGTGCAGGACCGGGCGCAGCGGCTCGCCGGAAGCGGACGTGACGGCCGTCTGAGAGGAAGTCTGGGAGGCGGGGGCGGTCACGTCCGCAGCGTACCACGCACCCCCCATGAGCCCCGTGATGAAGTTCCGGATCGGCCCCCGTTACCGGCCCAGCCACCAGTCCAGCCACCAGCCCAGGCACCGGCCCCCGCCAGAGTGTGGGCGCGGGGAGTGCAGGCGGGGGCCAGCGGATTAGACTGGGCGGCATGTTGCTGACGATTGTCGTACTGGATTCCGTGGGGGTCGGCGAACTGCCGGACGCCGCAAGTTTCGGGGATACCGGCGCCCACACCCTGAACCACACCCTGCAGGCCGCGCCCGTTCACCTGCCGAACCTCGCGGCGCTGGGGCTGACGCGCGTCCCGACCGTGCAGACCGGCGAGGCGACCATTCCGGCCGTGCCCGCGCAGGGGGCGTTCGGGCGAATGCGGGAGGTCAGTCCCGGCAAGGACACCAGCACCGGCCACTGGGAGTTCATGGGCGTGCAGCTGGAGCACGCCTTCCAGGTGTTCCCGGACGGTTTCCCGCCCGAGGTGATGGACCGGTTCGACGCGGCGACCGGCACCGGGCACCTGTGCAACCGCCCGTACAGCGGCACCGACGTGCTGCTGGACTTCGGTGAGGAGCACGTGCGGACCGGCCAGCCCATCGTGTATACCAGCGCGGACAGCGTGTTCCAGATCGCCGCGCACGAGGACGTGGTGCCGCTGGAGACGCTGTACGCGTGGTGCGCCGCCGCGCGCGAGATCCTGCAGGGCGAGTACGCCGTGGCCCGTGTGATCGCCCGGCCGTTCCGGGGCGAGCGGCCGTTCGAGCGGGTGAACGAGCACCGCAAGGACTTCAGCCTGATCCCGCCGCCCACGGTGCTGGACGCCCTGAAGGACGCGGGGCAGGCGGTCGTGGGGATCGGGAAGATTCCGGACATCTACGCGCACCGGGGTTTCACCGAGGAAATCCACACCGACGACAACGCCGACGGCATCGCCAAGACACTGGATCGGATGCGCCGCGCGGCTGCCGAGGGCACGAGCGGCCTGATCTTCACGAACCTGGTGGATTTCGACAGTCGTTTCGGGCACCGCCGCGACCCGCAGGGCTACAGCGCCTGCCTGGCGCAGTTCGACGCGGCCCTGCCGGACCTGATCGCTGCCGTGCCCGCCGGGGGCGCGCTGATCGTCATCAGCGACCACGGCAATGATCCCACCTGGAAGGGTTCGGACCACACCCGCGAGTACGGGCTGCTGCTGGCGCACCGCGCCGGGGCGGCGGGCGTGGACCTGGGTGAGCGCGCCACCTTCGCGGACGTGGGCGCGACCGCCGCCGACGCGCTGGGTGCCGACTGGACCGGCCCGGGCGAGAGTTTCTGGCCGCTTCTCACGTGACGGCGCCCGGCGACCCTGCCCTGAGCGCAGCGGCCGGCCCGCTGTACGCCGCGCCGGAGGCGTTCACGCTGACCCTGACGCTGGGCGGCCGGTACGCCGGCGAGCAGAGTTGGGCCATCCACCCGGAACGCAGCGCCGTCGTGGCGCGCGTGCAGACCGATTTCGGCGGGGTGCTGCCCGAGATCCGGCGGGTGCAGACCAGCCGCCTGCACCCCCGGCAGCACACCAGCCTCGGGTACGCGGAGGGGGACGGGCGGGGCCGCGCGTCGTTCGAGGTGAACTTCGACCGGCGCGCCGGAACGGTCACGCTCCGGCAGGGGCGCGACGAGGCCAGCGCGCCCCTGACCACCGACTACCAGGATCCGGTCAGTCTGCTGCTGTGGCTGCGCGCCCAGGTGGCGCAGGCCACCCCGGAGGACGGCGGCGACCCGGCCACGCCGGAACGCACGCACGCGCAACTGACGGGCGGCCGCGTCCTGATTCAGCGGCTGCCGGATCAGGAGATCGCGGGCGTGCCGTGCAGCGGCTTCTACCTGCGGCCCGGCAGCGCGTACGTGTTCGTCGAGCAGGCCGCGCCGTGGCGGCTGATGCGTCTGATTCAGCCCACCGATTTCGGGCCGGTCGAGGCGAACGTGTCGGCCGCGCCGGGTCGCCGGACCGCGCCGGCCGGAGCGCCGGAACGCCGCCGCCGCCGCGCCTGAACACTGCCATACCTGAACACTGCCGCGCCTGAGGGCCGACCTCTTCCTGCCCCAGCTGCCCCACCCTCTCCCCTTTTTCTGGAGTGATCATGCAAGTTCTGCAAGGCTCTGACGCCCGCCGCGCCCTGACGCGCACCTTCAATGACTTGCCCGTGCCGGACGCCGTGCTGGCCCGGATCGAGGCGACCTTCGGCGAGGCCCTGACCCCCACGCAGGTCGTGGAACGCATCGTGGCCGACGTGCGTGAGCGCGGCGACGACGCCCTGCGCGACTGGACCGAGCGGCTGGACGGCGCGCGCCCCGACACGCTGGCCGTCAGCGCCGACGACCTGCACGCCGCGAGCGTACCGGCCGACCTGCACGCCGCCATCCTGACCGCCATCACCCGCGTGCGGGCCTTCTACGAGCAGCAGCCCGCGCACGGGTTCCTGAACCACGGCCCGGACGGCGCGCTGGGGCAACTGGTGCGGCCGCTGGCGCGCGTGGGTGTGTACGTGCCGGGCGGGCTGGCCCCGCTGATCAGCACCCTGATTCACACGGCGGTGCCCGCGCAGGTGGCGGGCGTGACGGACATCGTGATCGCCACGCCGCCCGCCCGTGACGGTAGCGTTCACCCGGCCATCCTGGTCGCGGCGCGCGAACTGGGCCTCACGCAGGTGTTCCGCGCCGGGGGTGCGCAGGCCATCGCGGCGCTCGCGTACGGCACGGCCAGCATTCCCGCCGTGGACAAGATCGCCGGGCCGGGCAACCTGTTCGTGGTGATCGCCAAGCGACTGGTGTACGGCCAGACCGGCATCGAGAGTCTGCCCGGCCCGACCGAGACGCTGGTCGTGGCGGACGACAGCGCCGACCCGCGCCACGTGGCCGCCGACCTGCTCGCGCAGGCCGAGCACAACGGCGCGGAACCGGTGCTCGTCTCGACCAGCCGCGAGCTGCTGTTGCGCGTGCAGGCCGAACTGAACGCGCAACTGGAGGCGCTGCCGGAACCCAACCGGGGCTGGGCGCGTGACAGCGTCTCGGCGCGCATGAAGGTCGTGCTGGCCGGCACGCTGGACGAGGCGCTGGAGCTCTCGAACCTGTACGCCCCCGAGCACCTGTGCCTGCTGACCCGTGACCCCTGGAGCCTGCTGGGGCAGGTGCAGCGCGCCGGGGGCGTGTTCATCGGCGAGTACTCCATGGAGGCGCTGGGCGATTACGTGGCCGGACCCAGTCACGTCATGCCGACCGGCGGCACGGCCCGCTTCATGAGCCCGGTGAACGTGCGGGACTTCCAGAACATCATCTCGGTGGTGGGCCTGACCGAGGGCACGCTGCGCCGCATCGGGCCGGCCGGGGCGACCCTGGCGCGCGCCGAGGGTCTGGAGGCGCACGCCCGCGCCATCGAGAGCCGCCTGCCCCGCGACCCGTCGTGAGCGCCCCCGCCCTGAGCCCGGCGCCCGCGCGGGTCCTGACGCCGCTGGTCCTGCTGTGCCTGGGCACCGTGTACGTCGTGTGGGGCAGCACGTACTTCGGGATCAAGGTCGCCATCGAGACCCTGCCGCCGCTGGGGATGCTGGCCGCGCGGTTCGGCGTGGCGGGCGCGCTACTGCTGCTGGTGCTGCGGCTGCGCGGCGCGGCCCTCCCGACCGCGCGGCAGTGGGCGGCCAGCGCCGCCGTCGGCACGCTGCTGCTGGGCGGCGGCACCGGACTGGTCACGCTGGCCGAGCGGGACGCGAGCAGTTCGGTGGCGGCCATGATCATTGCCGTCTCGCCCCTGTTCGCCGCGCTGTTCGGGCGGCTGTGGGGGGAACGCACGGGCGGCCGCGAGTGGCTGGGCATCGCCGTGGGCCTGATCGGGATCGCGCTGCTGAACGCCGGGGAGCTGCGGGCCACGCCGCTGGCCGCCGCGCTGCTGGTGCTGGCGCCGCTGTGCTGGACCTTCGGCAGTCAGTGGTCCCGGCACCTGCCGCTCCCGCCGGGCCTGATGGGCAGCGCCGCCGAGATGCTGACCGGCGGCGGCGTCCTGCTGCTGCTGAGCCTGCTGATGGGCGAACGCTGGGGCGCGCCCAGCGCCGCGAGCCTGTGGGCGCTGGCGTACCTGACGGTGTTCGGCAGTCTGCTGGCGTACTCGGCGTACATGTACCTCGTGGCGAACACCCGGCCCGCGCTGGCCACCAGTTACGCCTACGTGAACCCGGTCGTGGCGGTCGCGCTGGGCGTCGGCCTGGGCGGCGAGCGGCTGGGCACGCTGGGCTGGGCGGCGCTGGGCGTCATCCTGACCGGCGTGCTGCTCGTCGTGTGGCCCCACCGCGCGCCCACCGGAGCGGCCGCCGAACCGACCGCTGAGCCGGCCGCCGGGGAGGGCGCGTGAGCGGCGACCTGCACCTGACCGACACGCGGCCCAGCGACCCGGTCAGTCTGGTCGTGCGCCGCCGCATCCGCCCCGGCCGCGAAGCCGAGTACGAGGCCCTGCTGACCGAGGCGAACGCCCTGCTGGCCCGCATTCCCGGCCACCGCGGCACCGGCGTGGTCCGCCCCCCACCCGGCGAGCAGGAGTACACCCTGCTGGCCCGTTTCGACTCGCTGAACGCCGCCGCCGACTGGGAACTCTCGCCAGAACGCGCCGACTGGCTTGCGCGCATCGCGCCGCTGGTCGACGAGCACGTCAGTTTCGAGAAACAACCGGGCCTGGACTTCTGGTTCACGCCGCCCGCCGCCGCCCGCCTGCGCCAGCCGCCCCGCTGGAAGATGGCGCTGCTGACACTGGCCGCCCTGTACCCGGTCAGCGTCAGCACGTCGTGGCTGTTCGGTGAGGCCCTGAAACCCTGGCTGGGCCACTACCCCATGCCCGTGCGGGCGCTGCCGCAGATGGTTGTGGTCGTGCTGTCCATGACCTACCTCGTCATGCCCGCCGTGACCCGCTGGGCCACCCCCTGGCTGCGCCGCTGATGGGCTGGCTGCGCCGCTGACGGGCACCCGGATTCCGGACAGGAGGGGGGCAATCCGGGCGTGTGCCCAGGTTGCCCCCTCCTCGTGCGACAGCGGTCTTCATACGGATTCCGTTTGTTCCGTTGACAACCCGGAAGGGCGCCGGGTTGCCAACTCCACGTCCGGAACCCGTTTTGCTCCCACTCGCTCCGCTCGGATTGAACGGTCTTTGCAGCCCATTCAATCGGAGTCCGTATCAGTTCAGCTGGGCGCCCTGCCAGCCGTGTACGGCGGCGGCGGCGCTGGCGGCGGCCAGCAGCGTCACGAGCTGCCCGTCGCGGTAGGGGGTCAGCAGCAGCGTCTGCTGGCCGTACGTGACCTGCAGGCCGCTCAGGTCGCCGCGGTTCAGGTGGAAGCTGGCGGTGGCGGCGGCCGTCACCAGGAAGCGGGCGTACATGCCGAAGCTCTCGGGGAGCGCCTCGCCGAACTCGTCCTGGCGTTCGCCGTCGGCGTCGTACAGCACCGCGCCGAGGACGCCGGGAACGGCGCGCAGCGAGGCCAGCGGGCCGCTGTGGGTGTGCGTCGGGGCAACCGGCGCGGCCGGGACGGGGGCAGCGGGGACAGGTGCGGCGGCGACCGGTGCCTGCGCGGTGGGGGCAGGCGCGGCGGGGGCAGCGGCGGCCTGCGGGGCAGGAACCGGCGTGGGCTCACTGACCGCCGGGGCAGGCTCGGTGCTGGCCGGGCCGTCCTGGCGCCGCGCGAGGGCGGCCTGCAGGTGCGGTTCGATGGCGGGCAGCAGTTCGGTGGGCGTGAAGGGCTTACGCAGCACGCCGCAGGCTCCGGCCGCCTGTGCGTCGCGCTGGGTCACTTCGTCCACGATGCCGCTCATGAGCATCACGGGAATGTTCAGCTGACGGTCGCCCAGGATGCGGGCCAGTTCCAGGCCGCTCATGCCGGGCATCAGGATGTCGGCCAGGATCATGTCGGGCAGCGGTTCGAGGGCCAGCAGGGCGTTCTCGGCGCTGTCGGCCATGCGGACCGCGTAGCCCTGCGGCGCGAGAATGCGTTCCAGGGCTTTGCGGACGCTGACGCTGTCATCCACGACCAGGATGGTGGTAGGGGCGGGAGTGTGCGGATCGGACGGGTTCATGAGGCCTCCAGGGCAGAGTTGAGCGGATTGGCGGCGCGCGTGTGATCGACCTGCACGGCGGCTTCCATCAGCAGGCGGGACGTGGGGAGGGAGATCTGCCGGGGGTAGCCGTTCAGGGCGTCCGGCGAGATCAGATGAAACCGGAAGTCGCCGGGGCCCGCCACGGTCAGCAGGTGCGTCGCGGCCTGCGAGGGGTTCAGGGCGCCGTACTCCGCGTCTATGATCTCACCCCGGCGGACCACCAGGTGCGCAGGTTCGGCGCCCAGGTGCACGATCAGCAGCCCCGAGAGCTGCAGTTCCTGGGCGCACAGCAGCACGTCGGTCAGGTTCAGGTCGGTCAGGGTTCCTGCGAGCGCGGCGGTGGCCGGGTCCGACCAGCGGGGCGCGGTCAGTTCCGCCAGCCGGGCCAGCGCGCGGGCCAGTCCCTCGGGGACGCTCAGTCCGGCGGGCATGATCACGTCGTGCGGGCCGCCGTAGCGGCTGGGCAGCTGCGCGCCAGGAATCAGGATGATCGTCTCGGCGGTGGCCGGGTCGTCCCGCAGGATCTCGTGCAGGTCCGCCGGACTCAGGTCCTCCAGCTGCGGGTCGATGATCACCAGGTACGGGCGTTCGCGTTCGATCTGCGTCAGGGCGTGCAGGCCGCCGGCGGCGGTGGAGGCGGTCCATCCGGCCGCCTCGATCAGCGCGGCGTGCGACAGGGCGCGGGTCAGCTGCGGTGAGATCACCAGGCAGCAACTGTCCGACCCGGTCCAGGTCACGCGCGGACCTTCCCGGCGGGCAGCAGGGCGTTCAGGCGGCGTTGCAGCAGGCGTTCCTCGGCGGGTTTGGCGAGGTAGTCGCTGGCGCCGAGTTCCATGGCCAGCTGCTGGTGTTTCTCGCCGGCGCGGGTGGTCATGATCACGACCGGCAGCGTAGCGTGCGCGGGGCTGCTGCGCACGGCGCGCAGCAGTTCGAAGCCGTTCATGCGCGGCATCTCGAGGTCGCTGAGCAGCAGGTCGGCGCGCTGACCGGCCAGCAGGCGTTCCAGGGCTTCCTGGCCGTCGCTGGCGGTGGTGACCTGAAAGCCGAAGCGTTCGAGGCTGCGGCCCACGTGACGGCGCACGCTGAGGCTGTCGTCGACGAGCAGGATGTGGGCGCTGTCGGGGGCGGTCACGGCGGGGCGGGCGGCGCGGCGCACGCCACGGGCGCTGGCCTGCGCCAGTCCGGCCGGGTCGAGAATCGCGACCGGGAACGCCTGCCCGGAGGGGTCGTTCAGGGTGGTCATGCCGCTGAGGTAGCCGAGGCTGCCGAGCAGTTTCCCGGCGGGTCGCAGCACGATTTCCTCGAGTTTCAGGAATTCGTCGACCAGGACGTGCAGGGTGCCGGCGCCGCTCAGGGCGATGCGGGCGACGTACCGCACGGTGTCGGGCGTTTCGCCCCACAGGTCGTTCAGGTCGACGCTGCCGGCGGGCGCGTCTCCGTCCAGGATGCTCATGCCCTGCATCTGCGACGCGAGGACCGCGACGCGCTGCGTGCCGACCCGCATGACCAGCACGTCCGTGATCTGCTGCGCGACCGGGACGTGCAGGGTGATGGCGGTGCCCTGACCGGGGCGGCTGCTCAGGGTGACGCGGCCCCCCAGGCGGGCGATGGCGTCGCGCACGGCGTCCATGCCCACGCCACGCCCGGCTTCCTGCGTGACCTGCCCGGCGGTGCTGAGGCCCGGCAGGAACACCAGTTGCGCGGTCTGCTCGTCGGTGTACGCGGCGAGTTCGCCGGCACTGGCGTGCCCGGACTGCAGGGCGCGCTGACGCAGCGCCGCGAAGTTCAGGCCGCGCCCGTCGTCCTGCACGGTGACGCTCAGGTGACCGTCGGCGACGCGCGCCGAGACGCTCACCTGCAGCCGTTCTGGTTTGCCCTGCGCGGCGCGTTCCTCGGGGGGCTGCGCGCCGTGCACGGCGGCGTTGGTCAGCAGGTGCAGCAGCGCCTCGCCGAGCGGCCCGGCGTGCTGCGCGTCGATCAGGCTGTCCTCACCGTGGATGCTGAGGGTCAGGTCGTCGCGTCGGCCCGCCCAGCGGTGCAGGGGCGCGGTGACGCGGCTGACCGGCAGCAGGCGGGCGCGGCTGAGTTCCACGCGCAGCTGGCGGGTCAGTTTTTCCAGGCCGGTCAGCTCGTCGCCCAGCGCGCTGATGGCCTGAGCGTTCTGCGCGCGGATCTCGGTCAGGTCGGCGCTCAGCTCGGTCACGGCGCGCGCCAGGATGTTCAGGTCGTCGTAGGTGTCGAGTTCCAGCGCCCCGAAGTCCGCGAGGCGGTCCTGGAGTTGCAGGTCCCCGGAAGGGCGGGGGGAGGCCGCGCCGGCCATGCCGGACGCCGCCGCGCCGCCCGGCGTGAGGTTCGGGTTCAGGTAGCGTTCCTCGAAGTCGCGCACGGTGCGCTGCACGCGTTCGTGTGCGGCGTCCAGGCTGCGGGCCAGACCCTGCTGGCGCAGCAGCAGGCCGTTCAGGCGGGCGCGGCTGGCGACCAGTCCGGCCACGTCGTCGAGCATGCCGTCCAGGCGGGCGCTGTCCACGCGGACGCTCAGGCGGGTTTCCGGGCGGGCGGCGTCGCCGGGCGTGGCGGCTGGGACCGGCAGGGCGGGCGCCTGACCGCCCAGCAGCGCCGCGACGCTGGCGCGGTAGGTCTGCACCCGTTGCGTCTGGGACGGCAGGCGACCCTCGGCGTGTGCCAGGACGGCCTCGGCGACGTTCAGGCCGTCTTCGAGCAGCGGCAGGGCGCGGTCCAGCGGAATGCCGTCCTCGCGGGCGCTGGACATCAGGTCTTCCAGGGCGTGCCCGGCGTCCGCAAGGTCCTGCAACCCCACCATGGCGCTGCTGCCTTTCAGGGTGTGCGCGGCGCGGAACAGAGCCGTCAGGTCCGGCGTGTCGGCCATCAACCCCTGGCGCAGCGCGGCGGTCAGTTCGGCCGCTTCCGGCCCGAAGTCCTCCCAGATGGGCGCGTTGATCACCGCGAACGGCTGCTCCTCCTGGGTGTGGTCGCGGCTTTCACGGGCGCGCAGTTCGAAGGGGTACTCGCGCAGCAGGGTGGTGACCCGCGCGGGGCCGCCCTGGTGCGCGAACATCAGGCCCACGTCCCCTTCGCCCTGGCCGCGTTCGATGCGGTCGAGCGCGGCGTTCAGGCAGGTGACGGCCGGTTCGAGCACCTCGGTGATCTGCGGGACGGCTTCCTCCGGCAGGCTGGCGCGGCCTTCCATGAGCCGTTCGAGCAGGCCCGCGAGGGCCGCCGTCTGCGGGTAGCCGTACAGGCCGGCGGTGCCCTGCAGGCGGTGACCGAGCACCCAGAGGGTTTCCATGGCCTGAAGGCGCGTGGCGGGCACCCACAGGTCGACGGTCGCGTCCTCGATCCCGGCCGTGACGCTGCGGGCGTCTTGCAGGTACGTGGCGGTCAGGTCCGCGTCCAGGGTGACCGGGTTGTAAGGGACGGACGTCATCTCAGGATTCCTCGCAGTGGGCATGAAGGGGGACAGTGAAGAGCGGGGGCGCGGGGGGGCTGGCCCCCTCCGGTGATCACCCCGGCTGGCGGACGTCTCAGCTGGGCAGCTTGAAGCGCGACAGGCTCTGCAGCAGGTTCTGCGCGAGGTGCTGGAGTCGCTGCGCGGCGGCGCGGCCCTGCTCGACGCTCTCGTGGGACTGCTCGGCGACCTGACCGATCTGCTGCACGGCGGCGTTTACCTGTTCCACGCCGCGCACCTGTTCGTTGGTGGCGTTGTTGATTCGTTCGGCGAACTGCGCGGCCTGCGCGGCCAGCTGACCCAGTTCCTCGATGCGCTCCCCGGCGGTCGCGGCGACGCGGTAGCCCTGTTCCACCTCGCGGGTGCCGTCTTCCACGCTGGTGACGACCTCCGTGATTTCCAGCTGCACCGTGCGGATCAGGCTGGCGATGCGCGCGGTGGCCTGCGCGGACGAGTCCGCGAGTTTACGCACTTCGTCTGCCACGATCGCGAAGCGGCTGCCGGCGGCCCCTGCACCGGCCGCCTCGATGGAGGCGTTCAGTGCCAGAAGGTTGGTCTGGCTCGACAGGCGCGAGATGGTGTCCACGATTTCCTGAATTTCCAGCGAGCGTTCACCCAGGGTCTTGATTCGGCGGGAGACGCCCTGCACCTCGCGGCGGATGTTCTGCATGCCGTCCAGGGTGCCCAGCACGGCCTCGCGGCCCTGCTGTGACGCCGCGAGCGCCTGACGGGCGGACTCGGCGCTCTGCTGCGCGGCCTCGGCCATCTCGCGGAAGCCGTCGGTCACGGCGCGCACCTGCTCGGCCACGCGGCGGGTCTCGGTGGTGGTGGTGTCGGCGCCGCGCACGATCTGGTCGGTGGTGCCCAGCATCTCGCGGCTGGCGTCGGTCACGGACGCGGAGGCCTTCTGCACTTCACCCAGAACGGCGCCCAGCTCGTCGACCATCACGTTGATGGAGTCCACGACGTTCCCCAGCACGTCCTCACTGACGACGCCGCGGCGGGTCAGGTCACCGCTGGCGATGTCCATGGTCACGTCCAGGAACGAGCCGATGTTGCCCTGCAGGCGCTGCGCTTCCTCACGTTCGGCGACGTTCTTCTGTTCGTTGACGCGCAGCTGCGCGGCGGCGTTGTTGAAGGTGTGGGCCATGAAGCCCAGCTCGTCGCGGGTCTGCACCGGCACCTGCACGTTCAGGTCGCCCTGCGACATGGCGCGGCTGGCGCGGGTCAGTGAGGCCAGCGGCTTGACGATGGAGCGCGACAGGCGGATCAGCAGCGTGAACGCCACGATCAGCGCGGCGGCCACCAGCGCCAGGGTCAGCAGCAGCTGGCGGCGGGACTCGTCGATACGCTGCTGGAGGATGCCGGCCAGGGACTGCGTGCCGGTGTTCAGGGCGGCGCTGCCCTTGAGCGAGGCGCCGTTCTCGATGTTGTCGATGTTGATGCCCTTCAGGCTGCGGGTTTCCACGGCCTGGTTGATGTCGGCGATCACGGGCGTCAGCGAGTCCGTGAAGGCCTGCGCGGACTTGCCGAGGGTGTCCTGCAGGGCGGGGTTGGCGCGCACGGCGCGTTCCACGCTGCCGTTGTAGGTGCTCAGGGCCGTCTCGAATTCCACACCCAGGCGGCGCAGCACGTCCAGGTAGGGGGCGGGGTCGCCGCCCTCGCGCACACCGGCCTCGGTGGTCAGGTACGCGATGTTCAGACGGATCAGGATGTCCGGCAGGACGCGCAGCGTGGAGTCCATCACGAAGAAGCTGTCGGCGACCGGGTCGAGCATCAGGCCCGACTGGGTCAGGGCGTCCTCGGTCATGCCGCGCTGGTAGGTGCTGATCAGGTTCTGGAAGTTCTGGATGATCGCCAGGTCCGCCTGCGTCCCGATGGAGTCCGGCAGGACCTTCCACTCGTTCTTGAACGCCTGGATACGTTCGCGGTAGATGGGGTCCGCCTGGCGTTCCAGTGAGGCGATGGAGGCGTCCACGGCGGCGGCGTTCTTGGCGGCCTCTTCCAGCTTGCCTTCCAGCGAGTTGTCCACGAAGGCGTTCACGTTCGTCTCGATGCCCTTGAGCGGCTCGAACAGCGCGATGCCGGTCAGTTCGCGCTGCGTGAAGCTGATGTCGCGCTGCTCGGCGGCCAGCAGCAGACTGACGAGCACCGTGAGCGGCACACCGAACGCCAGCGCGGTCAGCGAGAGTTTCTGACCCACGCGCAGTTGTCCCAGCCAGCCGACTCGCTGTTCACTGGCAGGGCGGGCAGGGCGGGACAGTCGGGCAGTCTGGAACTGGAGTTGCATGGGTGAACCTCCGGAAGGGGGGGGGTGAAGCAGAAGGGCGACGGGCAGCGGGCGGCGGGCAGGTGAGGGGGCAGGGATCAGCGTTCGAGGGAGTCGCGCAGTTCGAGCAGCAGCGCGGATGGGTTCAGCAGCGGGCCGCCGGGCAGGTCGATCAGCAGCGCGGCGCTGGGGGCCGGGGTGGGCAGGGACGTGACGCCCAGCACCTCGCTGACCAGCAGGGCCACGCGGTCGCCGTCCAGGTCGGTCAGGACCATCAGGCCGTCCGGCATACCGCCCGCGCCGCCCGGACCGGTTTCCGTGGAGGGCAGCAGCGGGGCGAGGTTCACGAGCGGGACCGCGCGGCCCTGCACGGTCGTCAGGCCCAGCAGCAGCGGTTCGCCGTTCGGCAGGGGCGCCACCGGTCCCAGTTCGGCGATGGTCTGCTCACCCGACAGGGGCAGGGCCAGGCGCGTGCCCTGAATGCGGACCAGCAGCGCGTCCGGCATCAGCCGAGCAGCTTGGAGATGACGCCCAGCAGCTGATCCTGGGTGTACGGCTTGACGATGTAGTCGTCGGCACCCTGGCGCAGACCCCATTTCACGTCGGTCTCGTTGCCCTTGCTGGACACGAACACGACTTTCAGGGCGTCCATGCCGGGCTGGCGGCGCAGGCCGCGCACGACCTCGTAGCCGTTGCGGCCGGGCATGACGACGTCCACCATCAGCAGGTCCGGGCGCAGCTGGTCGGCCACGGCCTCGACCTGATTGGGGTCGTTCAGGGCGGTCACGGTGTGGGCAGAGCCGTTCAGGGCGGCTTCCATGAATTTCAGGTCGGCGGGGGAGTCATCAACGATCAGGATTCGTGCCATGCAGATTCAACTTCCTTTACGGGCCGCAGCCAGGGGCGGCGGGGAGAGCCGGAACATTCCGGGAGAGTGGGGCGAAACGGGAAGACGGGGAATGCGGGCGCGGAGCGCGGCCCGGCAGGACGGGCCGAAGGTCAGTCGGCGGCGCTGGTAAAATCCATCTCGCCACTGTCGACGCTGCGGCCGGCGTCCATCAGGAGGCTCGTGACGGCCAGACCGATCAGCAGGAACGACACGACGCCCACCAGCAGCGCCAGCAGTGAGGTGTCCACGCCGCTGGAGGCCAGACCGACCTTCAGTTCATCCACGACGCGGTACTGCAGGGCGGCCATGCCGGTGTAGTGCATGCCGATCACGGCGCCGCCCATGACCAGTCCGGCGCCGATCTTCACGCCGGTCAGGGTCAGGCGGGACTGACGCTCGGCCCAGCTGCTGGACAGCATACGGAACAGGTAGAACGCCACGGCGCTGGCGCCCACGGCGATCAGGATGGACCCGACCAGCGGGAACCACACGATCTGCGCCTCGGTGCCGGGCAGCTGGTAGGCGGCCATGCCGGTGTAGTGCATGACGACGATTCCCAGTCCGGCCAGCGCGGCGGCCGAACCCAGGCGCACGGGCGTCAGCGGCCCGCCGTGCAGCAGTCGCAGCGCCGGGTAGATCAGGGCCACGGCAATAAGGCCCGAGAAGATGGTCAGGCCCACGCCGAAGCTCGCGGCGGCGTCCACCTGGTACGCCAGCATGCCCACGAAGTGCATCGCCCAGATGCCGTACCCGAGCACCAGGGCCTGCGCGATCAGCCAGAAGCGGCTGGCGCTGGTCTTGAAGCTCTGCCCGGCACGTCCGGCCAGCTCCAGCGACACGTACGACGCCAGCGCCGCAATAACGTACGACAGCACAATGTATGAAGTGTTCCACTGCGTGTGGAGCATATTCCCGTGATCCATGTCAGTTCCTCCTCGCGACGGTTAGCCCACCGTTCAACGTGGCTGAACCATAAACCCAGGGAACTCACATAAAACTTACTGACCCGGACCTCATGAAGACCGGGCGCGGCGCCCCTCCTGGCGGCCCCTTCCAGTCGCTGCACAACCACGTGCGCGCCGCCCTCTCCCCTGCCCTATCGTGACGGACATGCCCGACTTTCCGCTCGACGCGACCTTCGCCGACGCCCTGACCCTGGCCGCCGCGTGGCACACCGGCCAGTACCGCAAGGTCCCGCCTGGTCAGACGCCCAGCCTCCCGTACGTCTCTCACCTGCTGGGCGTGGCGTCCATCGCCCTGGAATACGGCGCCGACCAGCCGGAAGCCATAGCCGCCCTGCTGCACGACGCGCTGGAGGACGGCCCCGCCCACACCGGCCGCACCCCCGAGGACCTGCGCGCCGAGATCGCCCGGCGCTTCGGCGAACCCGTCGCCGCCCTCGTGCACGGCGCCACCGACGACACCCCACCCCCCGGACAGCCCAAACGCCCCTGGGCGGACCGCAAGACCGAGTACCTGCGTCACCTGACCGGCCAGCCCGCCCCGGCGCTGCTGGTCAGCGCGTCCGACAAACTCCACAACGCCCGCACCATCCTCGCGGACATCAGCGCCCTGCCTGCCGACCAGCGCGACAGTTACTTCGGGCGCTTCCGGGAAGGACGGGACGGGACCCTCCAGTACTACCGCCTGCTCAGCGACCAGTACCTCGCCGCGCCCGCCACGCACACCCGCCCCCGCCTTCACGACCTCGCCCGCGAACTCGACCGCACCGTCACCGCCCTCGAACACGCCGCCGGACTGACCAGCGACCAGACCCGGCAACTGCCGCTGCTGCGGCCCGCTCCGGCTCCGCAGTAGGCCGGATGGGGCTCCGGGCTCTCCGGCTCACGTCCGGATTCCGCTCTGCTCCACTGAACCGGAGTCCGGACCGCAAGGCACGAACAAGGCACGCGCCCCTGACCGTGCGCGTGCCCGAAATGAAAAACCCCCTCTGGGAGGGGGTCTGCGTGGTGTGCCCGAAGGGATTCGAACCCCTGGCCTTCTGATCCGTAGTCAGACGCTCTATCCAGCTGAGCTACGGGCACATCCTGTTCTGCGGTTAGTGGTGCTGGGTGGTACTTGGCGGAGAGAGCGAGATTCGAACTCGCGGTAGGGTATAACCCCTACGAGCGTTTAGCAAACGCTTGGTTTAAGCCGCTCACCCATCTCTCCATGGCCGTACCGTGTTTTCATCTGGCGAGGGGTGAGGGATTCGAACCCCCGGTAGGTTGCCCTACTACGGTTTTCAAGACCGTTGCCTTCAACCACTCGGCCAACCCCCCCTTCTGGCGGGGCGCGCTGTCGGGGTTTCCTTGAGCGCGAGGGGAAGTATAGGGGGGCTTTGCGATCTTGTCAACGGTTGCGGCGCACAAGCAGCAGCAGCGGCAGCAGCAGCAGGGCCAGGACTGCCCATGGAGCGCGGCTGGGTGGGCGGATTTCCTCGCGGAGCAGGGCGCGCAGGGCGTCCTCGTGGGGGGTGGGGGCGGGCGGGGTGAGGGTGGTGGGGGGCAGGGTCAGGTCGGCGTGCAGGGTGTCGGTGCGGTAGGCGTTCTCGCGCGGGTGGCCGCTGCCGGCGGCGAGAAGCTGTCCGGTGCGGCGCAGCTGTTCGGGAGGGCCGTCCTCGACCCAGGGGGTCAGGGCGAGGAAGCCGGGGCGGGGGTCGGTCATGACGTAGCTGCGCGGCCGGGGGGCCTCCTCGTGCGGGCCAGTGATGCCGCTCTGCCCGTCGAAGGTGAGGTCCAGCAGGTTCCCGACGACCATGGGATTCACGGCGTAGCGGATGCGGGTGGTGCTGGTGACCTGCCAGCTGCTTTCGAGCCACGCGACCGGCTGGTCCCGCAGGTTGGCCGGGTCGGGCGGCAGGCCTTCCCTGGCGGTCCAGGGGGAGCCGTTCGCGTCGGGTTGCAGCAGGACGGTGCAGCCCTGCGCCTCAAGGGAGCCGATCACGTCGGGGCGGAAGGCGTCGAGGCTGATGGCGACGCCCAGGTCCCCGGCGGGCGTGGGGAACACGCGCAGTTCGCGGGGGTCGCCGGGGGTGAGGTCCACGCCGCCGCCCTGCTCGTCGGGGGTCAGGTGGATCTTGTCGGTCACGCCGATCAGGTCGCCCTGCGGGTCCAGCAGGACCGTCTGGTTGGTCAGGAGGCCGGGCGTGCGGGTCAGGCGGTCGCCGCGCCGGGTGTAGCGGGGCATGGGGGCGCTGCCGCAGCACAGGTACACGCCGTACTCGCGGGCGAGGTCGCGGCAGGTGCGCAGGTACAGGGCGGTGTTCGCGTCTGTGCCCGCGAGTTGCAGGGCGCGGATGGGAGATACGCGTTCGCGCAGCAGGACGGGTAGCGTGCGGGGCAGGCGGGCCACGAACAGGGCCAGCGCCACGCGCTCGAAGGTCCGCAGGCGCAGCGCCCAGCCGCCGCCGCGCAGCACGAGCGGCAGGCCGTTCAGTTCGGTCAGGACGACCAGGTTCGGGCGGTCCGGCGCGAGGTGCGGGCGGGCCTCTTCCAGCTGGGCGCGCATCCAGTGGCGGAAGGCGTCGGCGGTGACGAAGTCGGTGGCGTGCCACCTGGGCTGGACGGCGACGGCGCGGACGCGGCGGGAACTGGAGGTCATGTGCGCCCCAGCGTACCGGGCGGCGCGTGAGATGATGCGCGCATGAACGGCGCGGGTGTAGAGGTGTCCTTCACGCGGCTGGGGGACGCGGCGCTGGCGGTGGGCACGCCGGACGCGCGGCCGCTGCTGGAGTCGTTGCGACACTCTCCGCTGCCGGGCGTGGAGGAGGTCGTTCCGGCGCTGCACCTGCTGACGCTGCTGTTCGATCCGCTGCGCCTGGACGCGGCGGAGCTGGAGGCGGCGCTGCAGGCGCGGCTGGCCTCGCTGGACCTGACCGGACCCGCACAGGCGGATACCGTGCGGACGCTGGTGGTGCCGGTACGCTTTGGCGGGGAGGTCGGGCCGGATCTGGCCTGGTGCGCCGCCCACGCGGGCCTGAGTGAGGCTGCGTTCGTGGAGGCGCTGTGCGGGGCGCCGCTGGAGGTGGCGTTTCTGGGGTTCACGCCGGGGTTCGCCTTCCTGACCGGGCTGCCGCCGGAGTTGCGGATGCCGCGCCTGAACGCCCCGCGTGAACGGGTGCCGGCGGGCAGCGTGGCGCTGGGGGGGCCGTGGGCGGGCGTGTACCCCAGCGCCACGCCCGGCGGGTGGCGGATCGTGGGCCGCACGGACCTGCGGCTGTTCGACCTGTCGCGCCCCGAACCGGTGCCGTGGCGGGCCGGGGACCGGGTGCGCTTTGGGTCGGTCCCTTCCGGCCATGCGGGGGGCGCGTGATACGGATTCCGTCTGTTTCGCTGACAACCCGCCCACGCGCCGGGTTGCCAACTCCACGCCCGGAACCCGTTTCTCTCTTACTCTGCGGGGCAGCTCTACGAGTCGCATCCGCTCGGATTGAAGGGCCTTTGCAGCCCCTTCAATCGGAGTCCGCATGAGCGGCGCGGCGCTGATCGAGGTGCCCCTGATCGAGGTGCGGCGGCCCGGCCTGCAGACCACCGTGCAGGACGCCGGGCGGCAGGTGCGGGCGCTGGGCGTCCCGGCGGGCGGCGCGGCGGACCCGGTCGCGCGGCGGCTGGGCAACGCGCTGGTCGGGAACGGGCCGGGGGCGGCTGGGCTGGAGGTCACGCTGGGCGGCCCCACGCTGCTGTTCCACGGGGCGGCGCTGGTCAGTCTGTGCGGCGCGCCGTTCGGCGCCGAGCTGGACGGCGCGCCCTTCCCGCCCTGGCGGGCGGTGGCCGTGCGGGCCGGTCAGACCCTGCGGGTGGGTGGCACGCCGGTGGGCGCGCGGGCGTTCCTGGCGGTGCGGGGCGGCCTGGAGGTGCCGGAGGTGTTCGGGAGTCGCTCGACCGACCTGCGCGGCGGCTTCGGTGGCCTGGAGGGCCGGGCGCTGCGGGCCGGGGACCGGCTGACGTGCGGCGCGGCGGCCCCCGTGACAGCCCGGCGGGCGTTCGTCGCGCCGGACCTGCACACCCCGCTGGGGCCCGAGCAGGTGCTGCGCGTGACCGCCACGCCCGACCTGACCGGCCCGCTGGAGGGGGCGCTGCTGGGCCGCGCGTTCACGGTGAGCGCGCAGGCCGACCGCATGGGCGTGCGGCTGGAAGGACCTGTGGCGGCCCCGCACGATCCGGGGCGGGTCAGCGTGCCGAACGTGCCGGGCATGGTGCAGCTCCCGCCGGACGGGCGGCCGATCCTGCTGCTGCCGGACGCCGGAACGCACGGCGGGTACCCCACACCGCTGGTGGTGATCCGCGCCGACCTGCCCCGGCTGGGGCAACTGCGGCCCGGCGACCGCGTGACCGTCCGACCCGTGACGCGGCCAGAGGCCCGCGCGGCCCTGCACGCGCAGGAGCGGGCGCTGCGGCAGGCGGAAGGGTCGCTGCGGGCGTGGTTCGCGCCGGCCGGCCTTCCCGCTACGGCTGGCCCCTGTGCCGCCCCCTATGCTGGGCGTCATGCAGATTGACCTGAACGCGGATCTGGGGGAAGGCAGCGCCCACGAGGAGGCGGTGATGGCCTTCGTGTCGAGCGCCAACATCGCCTGCGGCGGCCACGCGGGGGACGCCGGGACCATGCGGGACTCGCTGCGGCTCGCGGCGCGGTTCGGCGTAGCGGCCGGGGCGCATCCGGGGTTCCCGGACCGCGAGGGCTTCGGGCGGCGCGAGTGGCACTTCCCGCCGGACGAGGTGACGGCCTTCGTGCGCGAGCAGATCGAGGCGCTCAAGGCGGTCGCGGCGCGCGAGGGCGTGCGGCTGAACCACGTCAAGCCGCACGGCATGCTGTACAACATGGCCGTGCGTGACGCGGCGCTGGCTCGGGCGGTCGCGCAGGCGGCGGCCGACAGCGGCGTCGGGCTGTACTTCGGACTGGCCGGCGAGGACAGCGTGATGCTGCGCGAGGCGGCCGCCCTGGGCCTGCGCGCGGTCGGTGAGGGCTTCGCGGACCGGGGGTACGCCCCGGACGGCAGCCTGTGGCCGCGCGGTCAGGCGGGGGCGTTGCTGCCCGCGCCGGCCGCGACCGCGCAGGGCGTGAGGATCGCCCGCGAGGGCCGCACGCAGGCCGTGACGGGCGAGGAGGTCCGGGTGCCGGCCGGGACGCTGTGCCTGCACGGGGACGGCAGCGAGGCGGCGGCCCTGGCCCGTGACCTGCGGGCGGCGCTGGAATCGGCGGGCGTGCGGGTGGCCGCGCCCGGCCACTGACGAGCGCCGGGTGCGGGTGACTGCAATACTGGCCACCGCAGTACCGGCTCCAGCAGTACCCCCGACCCACCCGCCGCCCCGAACTGACTGTCAGGTCAGAGTTAGAGTAGCTGTGTTGCACTGACTCTCAGAATGCGCCTTCATCCTGCCACTGGTCCGCTCCACCCGCACGCTGCCGGGCGTACCATGCAGGACTCCTCGGAACGCCGCTCGGTGAACCGTCGCCTGCTGCTGCTGCTGCTGGGCGCGCTGCTGGTCCGCATGGCCTCGCTGCCCCTGAGCGAGTTCGACCGGGTGGCCCTGCCGGCACTGTCGGGCCTGATCGCGCTGGTGGTGGCGGCGCTGCACAGTCCGCGTGTTCCCGTGCGAACCCTGCACCTGATCACGCTGCTGGGCAGCTGGACGTACCTGCTGGCGCACCTGTGGTTCGTGCTGTTCCGCCTGCCCGAATCCCTGCAACTGGCCGCCGTGGTCGGGGTGGGACCGTGGGTGCCGGTCCTGCTGGCCGCGCACCTGTGGACGCTGGGAGGCCGGGACAGCCGGCCGCTGAACATGCTGGGCCTGGGCGGGACCGGCGCGCTGCTGCTCGCTTTCGTGCTCGGTCCGGCCGGCTCGGTCGGTTCGGCCACGACCGGCGCCGTCACGCAGATCCTGCTGGCCTCACTGCTGCTGCTGGGCGGTCAGCGCAACGCCGTCGTGCGGACCCTGGGCCTGATGCGGCGCGACCTGCTGGGCGAGGGCCTGCCGGACGGCCGCGACGCCCTGACGGGCCTGCCGGACCGCTGGAGTGTCGAGAATGCCCTGGCCCGCGAGTTCCGCCGCCGCCCGGAGGGACTGGGCGTGGCCGTGATCGAACTGGATCACATGACGGCGCTGGCCACGCAGCGCGGGCAGGGCTTCACGGAGCGGCTGATGGCGCACGTGGCGCGCGTGACCCTGGGGGGCCTGCGGGACGAGGACCTGCTGGGCCGCCTGAACCCGGATCAGCTGGTCGTGGTGCTCCGCGCCCCGGACGCCCGCGCGGCGCGCGCCGCCTGCGAGCGCCTGCGGGTGCGGATCGCCTCGCGGCCGCTGGAGGGCGTGAATCCCACGGTCAGCATCGGGCTGGCGTTCCACGGCCCACACGAGCACGACAGCGCCGCCGCACTTCTGCACGCCGCCCAGGACACCCTGCGCGGCGGCGAGGAAGGCTGGAACCGCGTGCTGCTGGGCACCACAGGTTCCGGAAGTCCCGTGGGCCCTCCCCTGCTCGCCTGAGCAGGAATCCGTATCAGTCCTGGCTGATCGTCACGCCTTTCCAGAACGCGATGCGGCCCGCGATCTGTCGCGCGGCGTCTTTGGGGGCGGGGTAGTACCAGGCGGCGTCGCGGTTGTCCTGTCCACCGACCCGCAGGGTGTGGTAGCTGGCCTCGCCTTTCCAGGGGCAGGTGGTGTGGGTGTCGCTGGGGATCAGGTAGGCGGGATTGACGCTGTCGGCCGGGAAATAATGGTTGCCTTCCACGACCACCGTGTCGGCGGACTGCGCGATGACCTCTCCGTTCCAGGTGGCTTTCATGCTGCTCAGGGTAGCGGTGAGGGTCCGGAGCGAACTGTCGGCAGGCTTGCCGCGTGAGCAAACAGTGAAGGTTGACTTCCGGAAGCGCTTCCGCTTTCAATGAAAGCCTACATGAAACGCTTCCATATGGTCGGGCGCGCCGGTGCCCTGGCAGCCCTCACGCTGTCCCTGTCGGCCTGCAGTCTCTTCAAAGCCCCCAGCACCCAGGCCCGCGAGTGGCAGGACGAGGTCATCTACTTCGCCATGACCGACCGCTTCGCGAACGGTGAACCCAGCAACGACAACGGCCCCAACCGGGACGCCGGGGACCGCGCGGACCGCACCAATCCCCTGGCGTGGCAGGGCGGCGATTTTGCGGGCCTGAAAGCGAAAATCGAGGAAGGGTACTTTAAACGCATGGGGTTCACGGCGCTGTGGATCACGCCCGTCGTGCTGCAGGTGCCGGCCATTCCGGTCGGGGACGGCCCCAACCGGGGCAAGGCGTTCGCCGGGTACCACGGGTACTGGGCCGAGGATTTCAGGAAGATCGACCCGCACCTCGGGACGCTCGACGAGTACCGGGCGTTGATCGCCACGGCGCACCGCAACGGCCTCAAGGTCATTCAGGACATCGTGGTGAACCACGCCGGGTACGGCGCGACCCTCACGAAAACGAACCCCGAGTGGTTCAACACCAAGGCGGACTGCGACGCCTCGGGCAACAAGACCACCGACTGCGATCTGGCGGGCCTGCCGGACTTCAAGCAGGACCTCCCGGCGGTCACGGCGTACCTGAACGACTTCGTGAAGTACTGGCGCGACACGACCGGCATCGACGGCCTGCGGATCGACACCATGAAGCACGTCCCGGACGCGTACTGGAAACAGTTCTTCGCGGCGGGCGGGGCGGGCGACCCGGCGAAGATCTGGTCGGTCGGTGAGGTGTTCGACGGCAACCCCGCGTACCTGGCGAGCTTCATGGACAAACTGGGGTCACCCAGCGTGTTCGACTTCGCGCTGTACTTCGCGCTCAAGGACCACCTGAGCAGCGCCGGCGGCAACCTGGACCGCGTGGCGGACGTGTTCGCGCAGGACGGCGCGTACCGCGACCCGACGCGCCTGACGACCTTCGTGGACAACCACGACGTGCGCCGCTTCGTCAGCGAGGTCACGGAGCGGGGCGGCACCGCCGCGCAGGCCGCCGAGCGACTGGACATGGCGCTGTCCACCCTGTACCTCTCGCGCGGCACGCCCAGCGTGTGGCAGGGCACCGAGATCGCGCAGGCCGGGCTGGGCGACCCGTACGGCAACACGCTGGGGCAGGGGAACCGCGAACCCATGGACTTCACGCGACTGGGCAGCAGCACGCTGGACGAGCGCCTGGGCGCCCTGGCCGCCGCCCGCAGCAAGTACCGGGCCCTGACACGCGGCGCGCAGCAGGAACTCTGGCGCCCGAACGGCGGCGCGCCCGTCCTGACGTACCGCCGCGTGGTGAGCGGCGTGACGGGCGCGGCGGGGCAACCGGTGGTGTTCGTGGTGAACAGCGGCGACACGGAACTGGACCTGGGCAGCCTGAGTGGCGGCGGGATTCCGCTGCTGGGCACCTTCGCGGGCGGCGCCCTGACCGAGGTGACGGGCCGCGCCAACACACTGAGCGTCAGCGGCGGCAAGCTGGTGGGCCGCGTGCCCGCCCGCAGTGTGCTGGCCGTCACCGCCCCGGCCGGCGCGGGCAGCAGCGGCACCGTGAACCCGGCCCTGCCGGAACTGAGCGGCCTGAAGGTCACGGCGGGCGACGGGGCCGCCGAGCTGAGCTGGACGCCCGCCACAAACCCGGCCGTCAGCGGGTACCGCGTGTACGTGAAAGCGGCGGGCGGCAGCGAACGCCTGCTGAACTTCGCGCCCATTCCGGCCGCGCAGGCGTCGCTGCTGGCGCGCGGCCTGACGAACGAGACCGCCACGACCTTCCGGGTGGTCACGGTGGACAGCGCCGGCGCCGAGAGCCGGGGCGTGAGCGTGACCGGCACGCCGAGCGAGAAGAACACCGTGCCCGTCACGTTCAGCGTGGACGCCCGCAGCCAGGGCAACGGCCCCATCGAGCTGCGCCGCTTCGATACCGGCAACCAGATCGAGTACCCCATGACGCAGGACACGCGCGGGCAGTGGAAGACCACCCTGAACCTCCCACTGTTCCGCGAGGTGAAGTTCAAGTACGGGAACGACGCACCCGGCGCGAAGAACAGCGGTTACGAGGGCCCCGGCCAGGGCGACCGCAACCTGCTGGTGCGCGGCGGCGCGGCGTCCAGCGGCACGTACGACTTCACCGAGAAGCCCGCCCCGACCACCTTCATCGAGGGAACCGTCAATGGGGGAACCGGGCCGCTGGGCGGCGCGCTGGTCGAGGCCAGCAGCCAGCCCGCCGGGGGGCAGACCGGCGCGGACCCGGCCCTGAACTACGCCCTGACCTTCCCGGACGGCCGGTACGTCCTGCCCGCCCCGGCCGGAACGCACACGCTGCGGGCCAGCGCGGACGGCTTCGAGGCGGCCACGCAGGACGCGGCGGCCCCGCAGACCGGCGTGAACTTCACCCTGGGTGCCCTGAGCGGCACGGTCGTCGGGAAGTACCGCATCGACGGCAAACTGACCGACTGGACCGCCCCGAAAGCCGCCGTGCAGAGCCCCGCCGCCGGCACCTTCGGCGCGGATAACAACTTCCAGGACCTGCGGGTGGACAGTGACGCGCAGTACCTGTACCTGGGCTACCGCTACCGCGTGGCAGGCAACTCGGCCATCGTATACCTGGACACCGCCCCCGGCGGCGCCGCGCAGGCCGACAGCTTCGACGCCTGGAAACGCGCCGCCACCTTCAGCGGAGCCATGGGCGGCGTGGACGCCTTCATCGCCCGCTACGAGAATCAGGCCCCGGAACTGCGGCTGGTGGGCAGCGCGGCGGCCACCAGCGTCGTGAGCAGCAGCGCGTACACCGCCGTGAGCACCGGCACCCTGCCCGAACAGACCGTCGAGATGGCTATCCCCTGGTCCGCCCTGGGCCTCGGCGGCGCGCCGGCCGCCGGCCTGAACGTGGTGGGCGGCATCTTCGGCGGGGACGGGTACGGCGCCGGGGACATCATCCCGGACGCGGGCAGCACCCCGGCCGGCGCGAACAGCACCAACTGCGCGGACTCGTGCAGAGCGACCTTTACCGCGCCCGTCCGGGTGCCGTAAGGACGCCGGGGCCGTCGCGGCCCGTACACTGAAGCGAGCGGCGGGAGGCGCAGTGAGTGGCCTCCCGCCTTCTCTGCTCCGTTCGGGCTGACATTCCCATGACATTTGGGCGGACAATCAGGAGGATTGTCATGGTTCTGTCTAAATTCATGCCCACCAACCCCAAATTCAGCCTGAAGTTCGCTGAAGCCGCCCGTAACGCCCATGTCACCGCCAGCGCGCTGGTCGATCTGCTCGAGAACTACACCGACGTGGAAGCCAAGGTGCAGCGCGTCCGCGACCTGGAACACGAGGGCGATCGCCTGACGGGCGAGATCACCAACCTGCTCGCCGAGTCCTTCATCGTGCCGTTCGACCGTGAGGACATCATCAGTCTGAACAACGAACTCGATGACCTCGTGGACGACCTGGAGGATGCCGCGCGCAAGCTCAGCCTGTACGGCGTGGAAAAGCCCCTGCCGCAGATGGCGCAGCTGGCCCGCGTGGTCGAGCAGCAGTGCGCGCTGCTGGCCCAGGGCATGCCGCTGATCGAGAACAAGGGCCAACTGGGCGAACTGGCCCGCATCGCCCGCGAGATCCGCGCGCTGGAGGATCAGGGCGACACCATCAGCGACGAGGTGCAGCGTCACCTGTACGACGGCGTGAACGACGTGCCGGGCATGATCCGCGCCATGCGTGGCGGCGAGATCGTGGCCCTGATCGAGGACGCCAGCGATCAGGCGCAGCGGGTCGCCAAGACGGTCGAAAGCATCCTGCTGAAGAACGCCTGAGCGCCGGGACCGGACTGTTATGGATCTCCTGCTGATCGGCTTTCTTCTGATTATCTTCCTGGCGCTGGCCTTCGATTTCATCAACGGCTTTCACGACACGGCCAACGCGATCGCCACGTCGGTCGCCACGAAGGTCCTGACGCCCGCGCAGGCCATCGCCATGGCCGCCATCCTGAACGTGGTGGGCGCGCTGGCAGGTACGGCCGTCGCGAAGACCATCGCCACGTCCATCGTCCCGCAGGAGTACGCGACCCTGCAACTGACCGGCGCGGCCCTGCTGAGCGCCATCTTCTGGAACCTGTTCACGTGGTGGAAGGGTCTGCCCAGCAGTTCCAGTCACGCGCTGATCTTCTCGCTGGTGGGGGCCGGGGTCGCCGCCGGCGGCTGGGGCATCATCATTCCCAAGGGCGTGCAGAAGACCGTGACCGGGCTGTTCACCAGTCCGCTGCTGGGCTTCCTGGTCCCGATCGTGCTGATGGCGCTGCTGTCCTGGCTGGTGCTGCGGCACATGCGGCCCCGCACCGTGACCGGCACGTTCCGCTGGTTGCAGATCGGCTCGGCGGCCTTCATGGCCTTCAGTCACGGCGGGAACGACGCGCAGAAGGCCATGGGCATCATGACCTTCGCCCTGAGCGCCTACCTGGGCACGCAGGTCGAGCAGGTGCCGCTGTGGATCATCCTGTCGGCCGCCGCCGCGATGGGCCTGGGCACCAGCGTGGGCGGCTGGCGGATCATCAAGACCATGGGCTTCAAGGTCGTGGACCTCAAACCCGTGGACGGCTTCGTGGCCGAGGCCAGCGCCGCCGCCATCATCACGGGCGCGACCGCGCTGGGCATCCCGGTCAGCACCACGCACACCATCAGCACCAGCATCATGGGCGTGGGCACCACCAAGGGCTTCCGCAAGGTGAAGTGGCAGGTCGCGGGGCGCATCATGCAGGCGTGGGTGTTCACGATTCCCGTGTGCATCGCGCTGGGCTGGCTGTTCCACAAGGCGCTGCTGCTGCTGGGCTGATCACCGCCCGACCAGAAGCTGAAGTGAAATTGGGGGAGGACGGGCGCCATGGGTGTGCCGTTCTCCCCCACTGCCTTGTAGCACCCTTCGGAGTTCAGCCCCGGATGCGTTCGCTCTGGCCGGGGGTGGCTTCACCGCGTAGCAGGGCCGCCAGGACCTCGGCGCCGCGCACCACGCCCAGCGCCGGGCGGCTGAACAGGGCGTTCGCGTCCACCGCCCACACCTGTCCCAGCGGCCGCTGCGGGTCCAGGGCGCGGGCGAACGCGACGTTGTCGCCCAGCCCGTACCCGCAGCACAGGACGACCGTCACGTCGGGCCGCAGGGCCTCGATCTGTGCCCAGCCCGCGCGGCCCGAATCGGTGCCGGCGGCGCCCAGCACGTTCACGCCGCCCGCCCGCTCGACCTGCTCGGGCACCCAGTGACCGCCGTAGAAGGGCGGGTCCGTCCACTCCAGCGTCAGGACGCGCGGCGGGTGCGGGACGGGCTGCACGGCGTCCCAGCGGGCCTGCGCCTGCGCGGCCAGCGCCCCGGCGCGCTCCGGCACGCCAGCCGCGTCGCCCAGCGCCCGCAGGTCGTCCAGGATGCCGCTCAGGCAGCGGCCCTCCAGGCTCAGGACGTTCGCGGCGGGCAGGCAGCCCGGCAGGTACCGCACGGCCGCCTCGATGGTGCCGGGCGTGACGGCGCAGACCTCGCACACGCCCTGCGTGACCACCAGGTCCGGGTTCAGGGCGTCCAGCAGCGGGCCGTCCACCTGATACAGCGCGCGGCCCTCGCGGACGGCGTCGCTGACGGCCCGGTCGATCTCGGCCTGCGGGGCGGCGCTGTCCACGATGGACCGGGTCAGGACCGGCAGTGACCGCGCCTGCGGGTGGTCGCAGGAGTGACTGACACCCACCACCCGCCCGCCCAGACCCAGATCGAACAGCAGGTCGGTGGCGCTGGGCAGCAGGCTCACGATGCGGGTCGGGGCCGGTCGGTCGGCGGGAGCGGTGGAGGCCGGGTGGGTCATCCGTCCAGGGTACGGCCCGCCGCGCTCCGGCGTGGTGTGGCCGCGCCACCGGGCGACACGCGCAGACCACAGGACAGGGAAGCGGGGCCTTCCGTCACTGCCGTCCGGAGGCCCCGCTTCCCTGTCGTTCATCCCTGTGCCCTGCTCTATGCGCTGTCTCTATCTATCTGTGCGCTTGGGTATTAACACCCGCTGCCGTCTGTTCCTCAGGGGCGTTCGGTGCTGCCGCTGGCGTTCACGCCGAGGTTCAGGGCGCTGGTGAGGCCGCCGAGCAGGCCGGCGCTGCCCTGGCTGTTGCTGCCGCTGACGCCCAGCAGCCCGCTCAGGGCGCCGGATAGGCCCACGTTCAGGCTGCCCTCGCTGCCCGATTCCAGGCCTTCACGGTCGGTGGTGGTGGTGCTGCCGCTGGCGTTCACGCCGACGTTCAGGGCGCTGTCGACCGCGCCGAGCAGGCTGGCGCTGCCCGCGCCGTCACTGCCCTGCGCCTGTCCTGCGAGGCCCGCACCCAGTCCGGCGCCGAGGTTCACGCCGACGCTGCCGGTGCTGCTGGTCTGCGCCGAGGCGACACCGGCGGTCAGGGCGAGGGCGGTCAGGGCGGTCATCATCTTGGTCTTGGTCATGGTGGTTCCTCCTGGCACCGATGATGCGGGCGCCGTGTGGCACGACCTTGAGAGGATCGCGGTGACCCTTGCGACTTGCGCCGCCCACCCTCATGCGGGCCGGGGCCGGTCGAGGGCCGGGAAGGGCGTGTGGCACGGTCAGGGTCGTGCCCGGGCGGCCGGGCGCCCGTCTGAGAAAACCGTTTATTTCCGCGCTGCGTGCGGGTACCGGGTCATCCGATCCGGCCAGCCCGGCATACGCGCGTGCGGTTGAAGTTCGCGCAGCGGGATTCGGGCAGCCGGGGGGATTCGTGCAGCCGGGTGCAGTCCGGCACGGCCGGGTCGGTCGGACGACCGCGCCACCCCGCCCGCGCGGCAGTGGGGAGGTCCGGGTACCCGCCGGCCGTATGAGAGGCCGCGTTGGCAGGCTGTTCACGCAGCGCCGCGCCGGGACGGGCGGGGCACACAATGGCAGCCATGCGAGTCCCGACACGTCTGCTCCTGACGGCCGCCGCTGCCCTGGCGGCCCGACGCGCCCTTCATTCCCCGGCCGGCCGGTACGACCTGACGGGCCGGAGCGTGCTGATCACCGGCGGCTCGCGCGGGCTGGGGCTGGCGCTGGCGCAGGAGTGCCTGTCGCGCGGCGCGAACGTCACGCTGATGGCCCGCACTGCCGACGATCTGCGCCGGGCGCAGGACCGCCTGAACGCCGGGCCTCGCGTGCAGACCGTGACGGGCGACGTGCGCCGCGACGGGGACGCCGAGCGGGCCGTGCAGGAAGCCCTGCGCGCCCACGGCCGGCTGGACGTGCTGCTGAACAACGCCGGCATCATCCAGATCGGGCCGGAGGCGAACACCACCGAGCAGGATTACCGCGACGCGCTGGAGGTGAACACGCTGGGGCCGCTGCGGATGGTCCGCGCGGCCCGGCCCTACCTGCGCGGGGGCGGCCGGGTGCTGATCGTGTCGTCGGTGGGGGGGCGGGTGGCGATTCCGCACCTGGGGCCGTACTCGGTCAGCAAGTTCGCGTCGGCGGGGCTGGGGCAGGCGCTGCGGGCGGAACTGGCCCGCGAGGGAATCGTGGTCAGCACGGTCCTGCCGGGCCTGATGCGCACCGGCAGTCCCCTGAACGCGCCGGTGAAGGGGCAGGTGCGGCGCGAGTACGCGCTGATCGCCACGCTGGCCACGCTGCCGGTGGTGTCGCTGGACGCCTCCGAGGCGGCGCGGCGGATCCTGAACGCCCTGGAGGCCGGCCGCGCGGAAACCATGATCGGCGGTCCTGCGGCGGTGCTGCGCGCCGTGCAGGGGGCCGCCCCGGAACTGACGGCGTCCCTGATGGGCTTCGCGGCGCGGCTGCTGCCGGGGCCAGCAGCGTCGAACCGGGCGGTGACGGGCCGGGACGCCGAGGGGACGTTCACTCAGGGAAATCCCATGAAGCGGGCCGCCGAGGGAACCTTCAATCAGCGCCGGGTGCACGGGCGCGGGCCGGGTGACCGGGAAGACTGAGCCTTCACGCGGGGGTCACACAGTGCGCCCAGATGCAAAGAAACCCTGGCGAACAGGCTTGACTGGCCGCACCGGCTTTACCGCGCCACGCGCGCCGCGCTCCTCTCCACTGCTCCTCTTTCATCCTTCTCTCCTTTCTTTCTGCCGGAGGTCATCCCATGAGCCCAGACGATATGAAGCCAGACAACCAGAAGACCGACGGGCAGGCCGTTTCCGTCCGGACTTCCGACCAGGGGGGCGGTGACGCGCCCGACCCGGCCGGGGAGGGCAGTACCGGCGCACACATGCCGCCCCTGGAACGCTCGGTGGTGGGCAGCGTGGGCGTCGCCCTGATCGGCGCGGGGCTGCGCAGCGCCCGTCCACTGCAGAAGATCGTGCTGGGCGGCGTCGGGGCGGGCCTGACCGCGCTGGCCGCCTCGGGCCGCAACCCGCTGGCGACGGCGCTGAAGATCCGGCAGAACGCGCAGGGCGAGGTGCTCGTGAGTGACGCCGTGACGGTCGGGAAACCCGCCGCCGAGCTGTACGCCCGCTGGCGGGATCTGGCGCGGCTGCCGGACCTGATGACCCACCTTCAGGCCGTCGAGGTGCTGGACGGGCGCCGTTCTCGCTGGACCGTGAAGGCTCCTGCCGGCACCGTCAGCTGGGAGGCGGAACTCACGGCGGACGAGCCGGGCCAGCGGCTGGCGTGGCAGTCACTGCCGGGCGCGGCGGTCGAGAATCACGGCGAGGTGCTGTTCCGCCCCGCGCCGGGTGACCGGGGGACCGAGGTCGTCGTGCGGCTCGCGTACCGACCGCCAGCAGGCACAGCCGGGGCCGTCGTGGCGCGGCTGGCCGGCGAGGAACCCGCCCAGCAGTTGCGGGACGACCTGATGCGCTTCAAGCGTGAGCAGGAACTGGGGTTCGCGCCGACCACGCAGGGTCAGAGCAGCGGCCGCGCCGCGACGGGCGGTCAGGCATGAAGGCCATCGTCTGGCAGGGCACGAACCGCGTGGGCGTGGAGACAGTGCCGGACCCTACGCTGCTGCTGCCCACCGACGCCATCGTGCGCGTGACCTCGACGGCGATCTGTGGGTCGGACCTGCACCTGCTCGACGGCGTGATTCCCAGCATGGAGCGCGGCGACATCCTGGGTCACGAGTTCATGGGTGAAGTCGTCGAGGTCGGGCGGGACGTGAAGAAACTGAAGGTCGGGGACCGCGTGGTGGTGCCGTTCAACATCGCCTGCGGGGCCTGCGACCCCTGCCGCCGGGGGCTGTTCAGCGCCTGCGACAACTCGAACCCCAACCACCGCATGGCCGAGGCGCTGTACGGCGGGGTCAGCGGGGGCGGGCTGTTCGGGTACTCGCACATGTACGGCGGGTACGCGGGCGGTCAGGCGCAGTACGTGCGGGTGCCGTTCGCGGATGTCGGGCCGCACCGCATCGAGTCGGACCTGCGTGACGAGCAGGTGCTGTTCCTGACCGACATCTTTCCCACCGGGTATCAGGCGGCCGAGCAGTGCGGCATCGTGCCGGGCCGCGACGTGGTGGCGGTGTTCGGGGCGGGGCCGGTCGGGCAGTTCGCGGCCCGCAGCGCGCAGATGCTGGGCGCCGCGCACGTGATCGTGATCGACCGGGTGCCCGAGCGGCTGGCGATGGCCGAGGCGGCCGGGTGCCAGACCATCAATTACGAGCAGGACGACGTGCTGGTGGCGCTGCGCGAGGCGACAGGCGGGCGCGGCCCGGACCACGTGATCGATGCGGTGGGCATGGAGGCGCACGGGCACGGTCCCGGCGCGGTGGTGGATACCGCCAAGCAGCGGCTGCGGCTGAGTTTCGACCGGATCACGGCGCTGCGCTGGGCGCTGCTGAGCTGCGCGAAGGGCGGCACGGTCAGTCTGCCCGGCGTGTACGGCGGCCTGATCGACAAGGTCCCGATGGGCGCGGCGTTCGCCAAGGGCCTGACCTTCCGCATGGGCCAGACGCACACGCACCGGCACATCGCGCCGCTGCTGTCCCGCATCGAGGCGGGCGAGATCGACCCGAGTTTCGTGATCACCCACCGCGCCACCCTTGACGAGGCCCCGGACCTGTACAAGACCTTCCGCGACAAGCACGACGGCTGCGTGAAGGTCGTCCTGAACCCCTGGGCCTGATATGGACTCCGATTGAATGGGCTGCAAAGAACATTCAATCCGAGCGGAGCGAGTAGGAGAAAAGCGGATTCCGGACGTGGAGCCGGCAATCCGGTGAAGTTCCGGATTGTTGGCGAAACAAACGGAATCCATATGACCCGCCGCACGGGGTGGAGGCCGCCGGGAGGAAGCACGTTCCCGGCGGCCTTCCCTCGTCCTGCTCAGCGGCTCCTGCTCAGCGGCTGGCCCAGAGTTCCACGAGGCCGCGCAGGGTCAGGGTCTCGTCGTAGTGGTCGATCTCGCGGCAGATGCCCTCGATGGTGCGCGAGAACCCCCCGGTGGCGATGGCGACTGCCGGGCCCGGCAACTCGGCGCGGATGCGGCGCAGCAGGCCGTCCACCATCTCGGCGTACCCGAACACCAGACCCGACTGCAGGGCGTGGGTGGTGTTCTTCCCGATGGCCGTGCCCGGCGCCTGCAACGTGATGCGCGGCAGTTTCGCGGCGCGGCTGAACAGCGCGTCGGCGCTGACCTGCGCGCCCGTGGCGAGCACGCCGCCCAGGAAGCGGCGGCCCCGGCCGATCACGTCGAAGTTCGTACTCGTCCCGAAGTCCACGACCACGGCGTACTCGTGGGTGTTCAGGTACTTCTCGGCGCCGAACAGGTTGCACAGGCGGTCGGCGCCCACGGCGTCCGGCACGTCGAGTTCCACGTGGACGTCCGGCAGGTTCGTGGCGCTGACCTCGAAGGCCTCCACGGCAAAGTGACGGCGCAGCGCCAGCACGTAATTCTGCCCCAGCGGCGGCGCGACGCTGCTCAGGACGGCGGCGCGCGGCATGGGCGCGCCGGTCAGGGCCAGCAGGCTGTGCAGGCGCATGGCGAGGTCGTCCGGCAGATGCTCGCGGTTCGTGCGGATCCGCCAGGTGTGCGTCAGGTCCAGGCGTTCGTCTGCGAGTCCGATGACGGTGCTGGTGTTGCCGATATCCACGGCCAGAAGGGGAAAGGCGGGCACGCCCCGCAGTGTAGAGCAGCCGACGTGTGGGGCAACCGGGATACCGGACGGTCGGGAACGACGCGGCGTGGTGGTCCACACCACCCTGGCGTTCCTGTGCGGGGAACAGGGAGGCGGCGCTCATGCGGCGGCGTTACCCTGAAGGTCCACACAACCCGACATCCTTTCCTCTCTCCCGCTGGAGGTTGTTTCATGGACGCTGCCCTGCTGTCTGTTCCGCTCGTGTCGCCCACCGCCGCCCTGAGCGCCTGTCCGCCCGTCCCGCCCGCCGAGGCCGAGCGCCTGCGCCACCTGGACCCGCAACCCTACTGGCTGCATATCGCGCAGGAACTGACCTGGGACAAGCCGCCCACCACGGCCCTGGAGGGCACGCTGGGGGACTTCCGGTACTTTCCGGGCGCGACCGGGAACGTCAGCGTGAACTGCCTGGACCGCCACCCGCCGCAGCGCGTCGCCCTGCGCTACGAGCGTGAGGACGGCCTGCAGGAAACCTGGACGTACGGCCAGCTGACGGACGGGGCGGCCCGTTTCGCCGCCGCCCTGCAGGACCTGGGCGTGGAGCGCGGGGACCGCGTGGCCGTCTACCTGGGGAACGTGCCCGAGGCGTTCATCGCCATTCACGCCTGCTACCGCATCGGGGCGATCTACTCGGTGATCTTCGCGGGATTCAGTGCCGCCGCCGTGCGCGACCGGCTGGAGGACGCCCGCCCGAAGGTGGTGGTCTGCACGGACGCCACGCTGCGGCGCGGGCGGGTCGTGCCGCTGAAGGCCACGCTGGACGAGGCGCTGACCGGCCTGCCGCCCGCACAGGTGATCGTGGCCCGCCGCGTGAACGCGGGTCACCCGCTGCGAGCCGGCGAACTGGACTTCCAGGCGCTGCTGGACGCCACCACCCGCCGCGCCGACCCGGTCATGCTGGAGGCGAACGAGCCGGGGTTCATCATCTACACGAGCGGCACGACCAGCAAACCCAAGGGCCTCGTGCACGCCGGGCTGGGCTTCCTGACCGGCGCGTACGCGAACGTGAAGTGGACCCTGAACCTGCGCGAGCAGGACACGTACTGGTGTACCGCCGACGTGGGCTGGCTGACCTTCCCGATCTTCGCGCTGGTGGGCGGACTGGCACACGGGGCCACGCACGTCGTGTACGAGGGCAGCATCGACACGCCCACCCCCGCCCGGCCGTACGAACTGATCGCCGCCCACGGCGTCACGAAGGTCTTCACGGCCCCCACCGCCCTGCGGATGCTGCGCCGCGCCGGGGACGACGCCCTGCGCGGGCACGACCTGAGCCGACTGCAACTGATCGGACTGGTCGGGGAGCCGCTGGACCCGGAAACGTGGCACTGGGCGCACGACACGCTGGGCGGCGGGAACGTGTTCATCAACAACACGTACGGGCAGACCGAGACCGGCACCGCCTGGGCGGGCAGCATGGCGGGCCTGACCCCCACCCGCCCCGGCGCGTGCGGCCATCCGCTGCCCGGCTACCGCGCCCGCATCGCGCGGGACGACGGCGATGAGGCCGCGCCGGGCGAACTGGGCGCCCTGACCCTGACCGAGCCGTTCCCGTGCCTGGCGCGGACCGTGTGGGGCGACCACGACCGCTACCGCGCCACGTACCTGAGCGACCATCCGGGCGCTTACGCCGCCAGTGACGCCGCGCTGCTGGACCACGACGGGCAACTGTGGGTGACGGGCCGCCTGGACGACGTGATGAACGTCGCCGGGCACCGCATCGGCACCATGGAGATGGAGGCGGCGCTGATCACGCACCCGGCGGTGTCCGAGGCGGCCGTGGTCGCCATGCCCGACGACGTGAAGGGCGCCGTACCCGTGGCGTTCGTGGTGCCGCGCGGCGACGCGCAGGGCAGCCCGGAGCTGCGCCGCGAACTGGCCGAGGCGGTCGTGAGGGGCGTGGGCGCCATCGCGCGGCCCGCCCGCGTGATCGTCACGCCCACCGTGCCCCGCACCCGCAGCGGCAAGATCATGCGCCGCGTCCTGCGTGACCTGCTGATCACCGGGCAGGCGGGCGGCGACCTGAGCAGCCTGGAAAACCCGGACGCCATCGACACCGTGCGCGGGCTGCTGGCTGTGGACCGTGGGGACTAGCAGGGAATAGAGAGTGGGGAGGGGTCAGCCGCCCAGGCCACCGACCCACTCCCCGCTTCCTACAGCCCTCTTCAGCTGAACTTGCCGAGGTTCACGGGAATGGAGTACGCGCAGTTCGTGTCCGCCTCGGTGCGCAGCAGGAGGCTCACGGTGTCGCTGGCACCCAGCCCAGCCTTCAGGGGCTCGAAGTAGTACACCAGAGTACCGCTCCAGGTGGCGCCCTCCTGCTTGAAGTCGTTCACGTAGGTGCTTTTCACGGGGGCGACGAGTTTGCCGTCCGCACCTTTCAGGCGCACGAGGTACGCGGCGCGGGCCTTCTCGCTGGGGAGGCCCTGCACAGTGATGTCGATGCGCAGCTGGCCGTCCGGGAGGCGCTTGGCCGCGAACTCCTCGCCCAGGGCGTCTTTTACGCTGAGGTTCCTGAAGTTGTCGCGGGCGTCCTGCGCCTGGAAGAACAGCTGATCGGCCTGTCCGCTGACGGTCAGCGCGACGGGGCGACTGCCCTTCGCGTAGTCCTGCGGGGCGGCCAGCCAGTCGGCGACGCAGGCAGGGCCGCCGTCGAAGGCGGTGACGGCGCCCTCCCCGGCCTCGAACTGGCCGTCCCTGACCTTCAGGCTGGTGATCAGGTACGTGGGCACCGGGTCGCGGCGGCCGTACGCGCCGTCGATGACGTTCCGGGCGGTGGTGTCTTCCAGTTTGGGAACCCAGGCGTGGGCGGGCGCGGCCAGCAGCGCGGCGAGGCTCAGGGTCAGGGTCAGGCGGATGGGGGTGCGGATCATGAGGACCTCCGGGAGGGTGTGGAACAGGGGATGCGTACCGGGCATGAGGGCAGGTGAACGTGACGCGCCTCTGACCGGGTCGGTGGGAACGGTCAGGATTTGAGGTACACGACGCGGCAGGCCTGCCCGGCCGACCGGAACTGCGCGGCGGCGCTGGCCGGGAGCGTCACGTCCGTGAACACCTTCGAGTTGGGCGCGAAGCGGTTGGGTTGAATGCGGCTGGCCTTCACACGGGTGACGTTCTTGAAGGCCGACAGTTCGGCCTCGCTGGTCACGTAGGTGTGCAGGTTACCTTCCTGCACGAGGCTGCTGCTGACGCCCTTGATGAGCGCGGCGTCCGGCCACAGCTGCGTGCCGCCCTCGGCGTACACGACGCTGGTCATGTCCCGCTGGAAGTTTCCCAGGCCGCGCACATCCACCGCGACCGTGCAGTTCAGGGGCCGCGTTTCGCTGGCCGCGCCGCCGCCACGCGCGACCGTTCCGGCTGCCGGGGCGGGCGCGTCGGCCGCGCCGGTTCCGCCGGGACCGCTGCGGGAAGCTGCGGCGGGGGCCGGGCCGTCCGCGCCGGGCGGGCTGTCGCTGCCCGTGCCGGACGCCCCCCGGCTGCCCTGCGCCGGGGCGGGGGCCGATCCGCCACCTGCCGGTCCGTCATCTGCTGCGCCGACCGGCGTGCGTGGAGCCGCGCTGGCCGCCGGAGCGCCGTCCCCGGCCGCCGGAGCCGGGTTCGGTGTCGGGGTGCGCGCCGCCGCACCTTCTGCCGGGGCAGCCCCAGCAGAAGGTGCGGGCGTGACCGCTGGCCGCGCGGCCGGGGTTGCCGGAGCCGCCCCGTCGGCTGGCGTGGCCGGGCGCGGGGTCGCTCCAGCCGCAGCGGCGGGGCCAGCGGGAGCCGGAGTGACTGCCGGCCGCGCGGACGCCTGCGGCTCACGGCCGGCCGCGTTGCCCGCGTCGGTGGGACCGCTGGCCTGCGCGCGGCTGGGCGGCACCGGGGCAGGCGCCGCGGCTGGCGAGGCTTCCGGCAGGGCGGCGCGGGCTGCACTCTCGGCGGGCGTGCCGGTCGGCGCGGGGCGGGACTGCGGGCGGGCCGGGATGGCCGTGACGGTCTGCGGGTCCGGCGAGGCCGTGGGGCGGCCCGCAGCGGCGCGCGGCGCTGCGTCGGCGGGGGCCGGGCTGGCGGGCGCGGCGTCCTCGCGGCGCGGCAGGGTCGCCAGCGACCCGGCGGGGGCCGGGGCGTCCTGCGGCCGGGGACGGGCCGGGACCGCCTCGACCGGAGCGGCCGCCTCCGCCCGTGGGGACGCGGCTGGCACCGGGTCGGGGGTCAGCGGAGCGGTTCTCGCGGGTTCCGGCGCGTCCGGAACGGGCGTGATCTCGGCAGGCGTGACGCGGGCCGGCGCGACGGGAGCCGGTTCGATGGGCGTGGGTGCAGCGGGCACGGGTTCGACTGGAGCTGGGACCGCCCCGGCTGGTGCTGGAGTGGCTGGGGCTGAAGTGGTGGCAGGAGCCGCGGCCGGTGCCGGTGCGTCCTGGGCCGGTACGGGTTGGGCCGACCCGGCAGGCGACGCGGCCGGGGCGGCCTCTAGCGGCGCATCCGGCGCGGCTGACGTGGGTTCAGCCGGCGTCGGTTCGGTGGGGGTCGCCTCCGGCGTCTGGGTTGCTGGCTTCGGGTCTGCTGGCGTTGGGTCTGCCCTCGTCTGGGCTGCGGGAGCCTGCACCTCGGGCAGCGGGGTGGCTGCCGGGGACGTGCGGGCGGGGGCCGGGGTCGGCGTCAGCGGGGCCAGCGTCACGACTTCCATGGGCGCGCCGGTCAGGTCGGGCGGGGCGGCGGGCGGCAGCGGTTGCGGGCGCAGCAGCAGCAGGCCGGTCAGCAGGGCCGCGTGGACGGCTACGGCCACCACGCCCGCCCGGACCCGTTCGCGCCGTTCAGGCGAGGGCAGACCGGGGCCGCCGCTGGGGCCGGGGCGCGGCGCGGTGGTCACGGCGCGCTCTCCCCCGCCGCGCCGTCCGGCTGGGTGCCGAGCGCCAGGCGGGAGCCGCCGGCCTTCTTGATCTCGTCCATGACGCGCACGACCGTGCCGTAGTTCCCGCGTTCGTCGGCGCGCAGGCCCACCAGCCCGCCCGAGGCCTTCGCCAAGGGTTCCAGCCGGCCGCGCAGGCGGGTCAGGGTGGTTTCCTGGCCGTTCAGGAACACCTTCCCGGCGCGGGTGACGCTCACGATGGGCAGGTCCGGGGTTTCCTGCACGGTGCTGCTGGCGCGCGGCAGGTCCAGCGGCAGGGCGTTCTGCCGGGCGCCCAGGTTGCTGGTCAGGAAGAAGAAGATCAGCAGCAGCAGCACGATGTCCACCATGGGCGCGAAGTCGAAGGTCACGTCGTCTCCGTCCTCGCGGAAGCGGCGGCGGGCGGCGCTCACGCGGCCCTCGCAGTGACGGACCTCATCGGGCCGGGCCTCACCGCGCCGCGCCGAAGTTCAGCGCGACTTCCGGCAGGGGCGCGGCGGCGACGGCGGGGCGGGCGGCGGGCGCGGGGCGGGTCAGCCAGCCGGGCAGATCCTCGCGCACCTGCTCGGCCTGCAGGGCCAGCCGGTCGGCTTTCAGGCGCAGGGCGTTGCGGCACACGTACGCGATGATCGCCACGACCAGCCCGGCCGCCGTATTGACCAGCGCCTCGCTGATCCCGGTGCCCAGTTGCGCGGGCGTGGGGTTGGTCGTCTGACTGAACACCAGGAACGACCGCACCATGCCGATCACGGTGCCCAGCAGGCCCAGCAGCGGCCCGACCTGCGCGGCGGTGCCCAGCGCTCCCAGTCCGGCGTACAGGCGGGCGTCCTCGGCCAGCAGCGCGGACTGCATGGCGGCCTGCGCGGCGTCTGCGCCACGGTCGGCGCGGGCCAGTCCGGCCCGCAGGACCTGCGCGGCCGGGCTGGGGTGCGCGGCGCGGTCCACCTCGGCCAGCGCGGCGGCCGGGCCGCTCTCGGCGGTGACGGCGCGGGCGCGTTCGATCAGGGTGCGGGCGTCGGCGCCCATGCGGGACAGAGCCTGGGCGCGCGCGGCACTCAGGTACACGACGTACACGGACAGGGCCAGCAGGACCCACAACAGGGGTCCGGCGGCGCGGAAGAGGTCAATGACGTTCATGTCCCCCACGGGTAGCACGCACGCGCGTGGCAAGCGTGAAAGGGGCGTGCGCGGCACTCATGAGGATGGGAGGCGGGGGCGCGGTTCGCGGGCGGCCGTGAGGGTGTTCTACTTTCACCGATCAGGCACTGGTCGGGTACCGGCCGGGCGGGGGTTCATCCCCTGCCCCCTCATGACACACCACGGGCCACTTTCCCCGGCGCCGCGCCCCGCCTCTCGCGCACCGCGCCCCCGCAGAATCCGCAGTGAATCACTCGACTTTGAGGGGCGATGCGGGTAAAATGGACCCGTAAGTAGGAATCATTCCTAACAAAACCCCCTGATTCCCGAAGGAGCCCGCATGACCCACCAGCTCGAAATCCGCAACCTGCACGCCACCGTCGGCGACACCGAAATCCTCAAGGGCATCAACCTGATCGTCCCCCGCGGCGAACTGCACGCCATCATGGGACCGAACGGCAACGGCAAGAGCACCCTCGCCAAGGTCATCGTCGGCGACCCCGAATACACCGTCACGCAGGGCGAAGTCCTCGTGGACGGCCAGAACATCCTCGAGATGGAACCCGACGAACGCGCCCGCCTCGGCGTCTTCCTGGCCTTCCAGTACCCCGTCGAGATTCCCGGCGTTACCATCGCCAACTTCCTGCGCCTCGCCATGCAGGCCCGCAAGGCCGAAGGCGAAGAAGTATCTTTCACCGAGTTCTACGGCAAGCTCCAGAGCGCCCTCAAGACCCTGGAATGGGACGAGAGCATCGTCGAACGCTACCTGAACGCCGGCTTCTCCGGCGGCGAGAAGAAACGCAACGAGATCCTCCAGATGCTGATGCTGGAACCCAACTACATCATCATGGACGAAACCGACAGCGGCCTCGACGTCGACGCCCTGAAGATCGTGTCCAAGGGCGTGAACTCCATGCGTGGCGAGAATCTCGGCGGCCTGATCATCACCCACTACCAGCGCCTGCTGGACTACATCGTCCCCGACAAGGTCCACATCATCCTCGACGGCAAGGTCGTGCAGACCGGCGGCCCCGAACTCGCCAAGAAGATGGACACCGAAGGCTACGACTGGGTCAAGGAACTCGCCACGGCGTAACGCCGCTCCCGTTCTCCGTAGCCGTCTACATCCTTTTACTCTTACGCCTTCCCCGACTGGAGTTCACATGCGCCGACTGACCTTCTTCTTCCTGCCACTGGCCGCCACTGTTTCCGGTGCTGCGGCTGCCACGACCCCGGTTGTCAACGTCTCCATGCAGAACTGGACCGGGAAGCCCGCCCAGGTCGCCATGGATGTGGACGGCCTAGAACGCCCGTTCGCCGTGCAGATCAACGCTCAGGGCAAGGCCACCTTCAGCCTGCCTACCCCGAAAAAAGGCGAGGGCGGCGCGTACCTGACGATGGGGTACCCCGACGATACCTCCACGCTCGGAAGCTTGACCCAGGAATGCAAGGTCGCCGGGGGCACCTATCAGATCAGCACGCCGAAACTGCTCATCTTCAAAGGATCACTGGAAGGGTGGGCGAAAATCGGGAAAGGGTACGAATATCTGAGCAGTACGGTCGCCAGCAATCCTCTGCCCAGCGGGGAGCGAGCATTCAACACGGGCTTCTTCCTTATCTACACGGAAAAAGCTGCCAGCGTGAAAGGGAAGGCGACATGCAAGGCCGATTTCGACAGCGTTGCACTGAACGTTTCCCTCAAACCCGGTTGGAATCTGGTTCGCCGTGACGTCTTCAACGCCCCGAAGTTCGGAATGCGTGTGGAATACGCGACCGCGCCGTTCACCACCAGCATTCAACTGCCTTACGCAGCCATGCCGCAGTCCCTGGCTGACGCTCAGGATCACTACAAACCCCTGCTGAAAACCTTCAAATAAGGCCTTTACGCGCACCAGCATGAAAAGACCGCACCTCTGATTCATCCTTTCGTGATTGAAGACCGGGCAGTTTCCAAGGAGTCATCATGACCATTAATCCCGAAGTCAACGAGATCAACAAAGAGTACGAGTACGGCTGGAGCAACCCCGAACGCTACGCCGTGAAGGCCCCCAAGGGCCTGCGCCGCGACGTGGTCGAGATGATCAGCAAAGCCAAGGACGAACCCCAGTGGATGCTGGACTTCCGCCTGAAGGCGCTGGACATCTTCTACTCCAAGCCCATGCCCACCTGGGGCGCGGACCTGAGTGGCCTGGACCTCGACGAGATCTACTACTACATCAAACCCGAGGGTGCGAACGCCCGCTCGTGGGATGACGTGCCGGACGACGTGAAGCAGACCTTCGAGCGTCTGGGCATTCCCGAAGCCGAGCGCGCCGCGCTGGCCGGTGTGGGCGCCCAGTACGAGAGCGAGATGGTGTACCACAACCTGAAAGAGGAGTGGGAGAAGCTGGGCGTGGTGTTCCTGAGCATCGAGGACGGCCTGAAGGAGTACCCGGAGCTGTTCCGTGAGCACTTCGCCACCATCGTGCCGCCCGAGGACAACAAGTTCGCGGCCATCAACTCCGCCGTGTGGTCGGGCGGCTCGTTCGTGTACGTGCCCAAGGGCGTCAAGGTGGACATCCCCCTCCAGACGTACTTCCGCATCAACGCCGAGAGCAGCGGCCAGTTCGAGCGCACCCTGATCATCATCGACGAGGGCGCGCAGGCCCACTACATCGAGGGCTGCACCGCCCCCGCTTACAGCAGCGACTCCTTCCACTCCGGCGTGATCGAGATCGTCGTGAAGGAAGGCGCCCGCTTCCGGTACAGCACCATCCAGAACTGGAGCCACAACGTCTATAACCTCGTCACCCAGCGTGCCGCCGTGTACGGCAACGGCGTCATGGAGTGGGTGGACGGCAACCTGGGCAGCAAGGTCACCATGAAGTACCCCGCCTGCTACCTCCTCGAAGAAGGCGCGCGCGGCGAGGTGCTGAGCATCGCCATGGCCGGTCGCGGCCAGCACCAGGATGCCGGCGCGAAGATCGTGCACTTCGCCCCGAACACCAGCGGCACCATCGTGTCCAAGAGCATCAGCAAGGACAGCGGCCGCAGCTCCTACCGTGGCCTCGTCAAGATCTACGAGGGTGCCAAAGGCAGCCAGACGAACGTGGAATGCGACGCCCTGCTCCTCGACGACGAGGCCCGCACCGACACCTACCCCTACATCGAGATCGAAGAGAAGGACGCCCGCGTCGGCCACGAAGCGACCGTCTCCAAGATCAACGACGACCAGATCCTGTACCTCCAGAGCCGCGGCCTGTCAGAAGACGAGGCAGCTGGCCTGATCGTGCGCGGCTTCATCGAACCCATCGCGAAGGAACTCCCGCTGGAGTACGCCGTGGAACTGAACCGCCTGATCGAACTGGAAATGGAAGGTTCGGTCGGTTGATTGCTGTTCGCCTGCCTGACTGGCCAGCACGCGCCAGTCCGGCAGGCGGGTGGATTTCATCACCGATGCCGCAGGGCGACCCCTCCGCCCCTCCGGGGCACCTCCCCTCAAGGGGAGGCTTGGTGTGCCCCTGGCTCCCCTCGAGGGGAGCTGGCCGCGTAGCGGACTGAGGGGTTACGCCAGGCAGGGAAGACCGGACGTGGCATTTCTGATCGGCCGCGAGGGATTTCACTGTGTGACGGGGCAGGCGTGTCACCCGTGACTGCCCGCAACAACAACGCAAATCAAGGAGGTTTCATGACCAAATTCAATGATCAACTGGCGCAGGTGCAGGGGCCGGAGTGGCTGACTGCGAAGCGTAAGGAAAGCCTGGAGCTGTTCACGACGCTGGACGTGCCGCAGGAGAGCGTGGAGGCGTGGAAGTACACGCGCGTGGACGTGGATTTCGACGCGCTGCGCCCGCACGGGAAGCGTGACGTGGTGACGGACGTGTCGGCGCTGCCGCAGAGCGTGCAGGACCGCCTGACCGGGACGGACGTGGGTGCGTTCCTGGTGCTGGACGGGCCGGACGTGGTGTACCGTACGGAACTTCCGGCGGAGCTGACGGCGAAGGGCGTGATTTTCACGGACCTGAAGACGGCCGTGGAGCAGCACGCAGATAAAGTGCAGCAGTACCTGTACTCCGTGGTGCCGGCGGAGGTGCCGGACGATACGACGATTGCCGCGCCGGGCACGACGCCCAGCAAGAGCCCGGACCCCAGTGAGGGTAAGTTCAGTGCGCTGGCGGCGGCCCTGTGGACGAACGGTGCGTTCGTGTACGTGCCGCGCGGCGTGGAGGTCGAACTGCCCCTGGGTTCCTTCCGCGTGATGAGTGACGCCGGGACGTACACCGCGACCCGCACGCTGGTCGTGGCCGAGGAGAACGCGCAGGTGACGTTCATCGACGAGCAGGACAGCGAGGCGCTGCCCGGCACGTACGCGATCGGCGCGGTGGAACTGGTCGTGAAGGACGCCGCGCGCGTCCGGTACGTCAGCATCCAGAACTGGGGCGAGGGTGTCACGCACATCCAGCGGCAGCGTGGGGACGTGGGCCGCGACGCGACCCTGAACTCACTGGTCGTCACGATGGGCGGCACCCTGAGCCGCACCGAGATGCAGTCCTACCTGCGTGGGCAGGGGTCGAACAGCGAGATGCTGGCCCTGTACTTCGCGAACAAGGATCAGCACTTCGATCACTACACCCTGCAACACCACGCCGCGCCGAACGCGTACAGCGACCTGCTGTACAAGGGCGTGAACAACGACGCCTCCGTCGGCGTGTTCAGCGGCATGATCAAGGTGGACCTGGGCGCGCAGAAGACCGACGCGTACCAGAAGCACCGCACCCTGATGCTGAGCAGCGACGCGCGGAACTTCAGCGTGCCGCAGCTGGAAATCAACGCGAACGACGTGCGGTGCAGCCACGGCAGCACCACCAGCCCGGTGGATCAGGAGGCGCTGTTCTTCCTGCGTTCGCGCGGCATTGCCCGCGAGGTGGCCGAGAAGATGCTGGTCACCGCGTTCCTAGAGGACGTGCTGGGCCGCGTGCCGCTGAAGAGCGTCGTGAAGTACATCGAGGGCATCATTGCCAAGAAGGTCGGCGCGGCCTAAGCGTCCCGTCTGCGGTGGCGGTCAGTTCCTGTGGGAGCTGACCGCTCTGCTTTGCCCGGTGCGCCTGCCCGTCACCACTTGCTGCCGCCGGAGTTGTCACGGCTGGAGCGACTGCGGCCGCTACTCCAGCTGCTGCGTTCACCGCTGCGCAGGCTGGACGGACCCTGGTGACCGGGGCGGGCCCTGACGGCCAGGGCGTTGGCTTCCTGCGCCTCGCGCGCCTGCTGCTCGGCCATGTAGGCAGCGAAGGTTTCCTCGGTCTGCACGGCGGCGTGCAGGTGGTCGTAGCGGACCTGAATCATGGCGGCGGTGGCGAGGTCGTCCAGGCCTTCCTGCCGCCACTGCTTCAGCTGACTGTTCAGGTAGGTCAGGCGGGCCAGGAAGGGCTGCGCCTCCGGTCCGGTCTGCTGCCGGGCCTGCCGGAGCAACTCATCCAGCTGTGCCTGTAAAGCGGTCGTGCGTTCGGTGACTTCCGTGACGCGCCGCTCGCGCCGGACGCGTTCCGCCTGAAGGTACCGCCTGAGTGCGCGGAATCCGACGGCCGCTCCCCAGGCGAGAAGGACGCCCACCGCCACCCACGCGTACCGCCACGGCGATGGGGCCAGCGCCGGGCCGTCCAGAACAGGGGGCTGGTTCTGCTGCAGGGCCCGTTCCAGTGAGGCCAGCGACTCCGGATCCGCGAATCCCAGCTCGGGTGACAGGGCGCGTGCCCGGGCCAGCGCGGCGCGTGAGGCGTCCCACTGCCGGGCGAGGGCCTCGGTCATGGCCAGCAGGTAGTACGCCTTGGGGTCGTCCCCCTCGGCCAGCAGCACGTCGGCCAGCAGGCCCCGCGCGGCGGTCGGGTCGCGCCGCATGACCTGCTCTATACGGCCGGGCGTCTCGAAGGGCACGCCGAGTTCCTGCTCGTTCCACTGCGGTAGCGCCTGGGCGCGGCTCAGGGCGGCGCGGGCCTCCGGGAGTCTCCCCTGCCGCGCCTGAATGCGGGCCAGCAGCAGCAGGGACCGCGCGGATTCCGGGTGGGCAGCCGAGGCGGCGCGGGCGGCGGTTTCCGCGTCGGTCAGGCGGCCCGCGTTCATCAGGACGATCACCTCGTCCGGCGTGAGCAGCTTCGCGGCCACCTGAACGCTCCGGTCCACCTGCGCGGCCTGTGGCGGTGACACCAGGGTCGCCCCGGCGCCGGGCAGCACGAGGGCACCCGCGAGCAGGAGAGTCAGGGTGAGCCGGGGCAGGTGCTTCACGCTCCGTACTGTACGGCCCGCCGCGCCCGGAAGGCGCCTACGCCGATGCCGGGTTTCGGCGCCGGGTTGCCAGCGCCACTTCCGGAATCCGCCTCTGCTGCCACTTTACGGCGCTGCTGTACGGGTCGGCCCGGGTCGAGCGGCTCTGCAACCCATCCAGCCGGCGTTCGGATCAGTGCAGGCGCAGGTTGGGGGGCGTCGGGTCGCTGTCCATTTCATCGCCCAGTTCGAGGGTCAGGTCGTCCACCGTGCCCGGCTGCCGGGTGGCCTGCACTGTCGCCAGCTCGTCCATCAGGGTGCCCAGCCGGACGAGGTGCGCCAGGGTCAGGTTCGGCGCGCCGACGTGGCTGTCCCACATCCGTGCGTGCAGGTCGCCGAACATGTTGCCGTTCTCGATCAGGATGTCCGGTGATTCCAGGCGGTAGGGCAGGTGGAAGCGTTCGTTCAGGCTCCTTTCCTTCTCATGCAGCCATTTGCGGGCTGCGCCGAAGGCGCGTGAGAGCAGCATGTCGGGCGGGCCGGTCAGGATGACGGGGCGGGAGGAGAGGTAAGCGCCGCTGCTGTGCGCGACGATCCTGACGCTGCCTTCTCGCTCGGCGGGGCTCAGGTCGTCGCGCGGTCCGGCCGGGAACTGGATCTGCACGCCGTCCAGCTCGGTTTTCAGGGAGGTGACGGTCGTCCGTCTACGTTCGGCTCGTTCCGCGACGGCGTTCAGGAGCGCGGTCACGGCGTGCAGGGGGGTGCGGGCCGGTGCCGTGCCGGTGGCGGTGAAGCGTGTCAGGGAGGGGGCTTTTTTGGTCCGTGCGCCCAGTCCGGCCGCCCGCAGGCGCGCCCAGTCCTGCGGGTCGAATTCCGCCTCGGTGCTCATGGTGAGGCTCTCCAGGCCGCCCGTGACGAGCAGGGCCAGGTCGGTGTTGAAACTGTTGTTCGTGTGCTGCACGTACGCCGGCCAGTCGGGGTAGAGCGCCAGCCCGTACTCCTGGCCCAGTTCGCCCATGACCAGGGCGTACAGTTGCGCGGGTGTGCCGTCCGGCGCGGTCCAGCTGGCCCGCAGCAGCCGGTCCGGTGGGAACGTCTGCCAGGGTGCGGCCGCCATGAAGCGCGTCCCGGCCTGCTGGAAGGCCCGTACGGTGGCGTCGTCGGCGTCTGTCAGGAAGGCGCGTGGGGCGTAGGCGGCCTGCTGGTCCATCAGTCCGGTCGAGATCTGCGCGGTCATCTCTCCGAACATTCCGTCGATTTCCGGCATGGCCTGCTGGTTCACCTGGATGTCCAGGTCGGTCAGGATGTCTGCCAGGACCGGGGCGAGCGCCGCGTCGGGCGTGAGGATCCGGCGGGGCCGGACGGGCACGCCGGCGCTGGTGCCGTCCAGCATGGCGTCCAGTACCACGTCCAGCACGTCGTCCGGGGTGGCGTCGGGAATGAGTTCGGTGGTCAGGATCTGCCCGGTGACGGCGTTCAGGATCAGCGTGACGCTGGGTATTCCCTCGTCGGGTGGCAGCAGGCTCGGCAGCTCGCGGCTGGTCACGATCCACACGAGGTTCGGGTCCAGCGGCAGTGCGCGCAGGGCGTCGAGGTCGAAGTCCCCGTCGTCAGCGTCGAAGAACGCGGCAGCGAGCGGCGAGTCGATCCGGATGATCGCGTCGCCCGTGTCCGGTTCTACGGTCACGGGGGGGCCGTCCCGGTCCGGTCGTCCCCGGGTGGGCGTCCCGGTTTCCGACGCCCGCGCCTTCTTGGGGGTGGTCTTCGGGGCGCTGGTCTTCTCGGCTGAAGCCTTCTGGGCCGGGCTTTTCTGGGCCGGGCCTTTCTGGGCCGGGCCTTTCTGTGCTGCGGGAGCCTTCCCGGCCTGTTCGGGTGCCTCGGCGGGCGGCCAGTCGTCGTCGTTGCCGCCCTCGTAGGCGCACACGCCCATGCGGGGTGAGTTCACGACCGGCAGCTGCTCGTCCCGTGTCTGTTCGCCGTGCCGGTCGCAGTACAGCGTGGGCTGGCCGGTCAGGTCGTCGTACTCCCAGCTGTGCGCCCACCGGGCCGGGGCGCCGCACTCCTGGCAGCCCAGCTCGGGCGGCAGGTTGCGGGCCAGCAGGCGCACGGTGTCCCTGGCAGTGGTGGTGACGGGTTCGCGCGCCTGCACGGTCAGTTTCAGGTTCGTGCTGCTGCCGAAGTCGTAGGTGTAGTCGAAGCGGTCTCCGGCGCCCAGGCCCAGCTCCTCCAGGGTCGGTTGTTTGCGTTTCCGGCGCGGGCGGAACGGGTCGAAGTCGTCGTGGTCCTCCTGCGGCCCGATGGAGAACTCGCTGAGGTGCCCGCAGCATTCCAGCCAGATGCCGCGCAGGAAGCCGTCCAGGTCGTCCAGCGTGGCGCTGACAGGCACCTCGACGTCCAGCCAGTACCGGGAGTTGGCCGTGATCCGCAGGCGGTACCCGTCGCGCGCCTTCACGCGGGGCAGGGGCCGCTGGGGGCAGGTGTTCTGGTGGCGGGTCATGGCGGCCTTGGTGCCGGTAAAGCCGCAGGCCCGGCACATCCCGCGCGACTGAGGACGGCGTGCTGTCATGCTCCCAGTGTAGCCGCCTGTGCATCCCGCGTATCGGCCGGGAGGCGGCGCATACTGGGATCATGAGGGTCTGGTGCGCGTGATACGGATTCCGTTTGTTTCGCTGACAATCCGGAACTTCACCGGATGGCCAGCTCCACGTCCGGAACCCGTTTCTCTCCTACTCTGCGGGGCAGCTCTACGAGTCGCATCCGCTCGGATTGAACGGTCTTTGCAGCCCATTCAATCGGAGTTTGTATGAGGCGGGCGGCGTGGGCGGCGGGTCTGCTGCTGGCGGGGGTGGCCCTGAGCGGGTGCGCGGACGTGCGGTACCTGACGCAGGCGGCGGGCGGGCAGCTGGACCTGCTGCGGCGGGCGCGGCCGGTCGAGGCGGCCCTGGCGGACCCGGCCACGCCCACGGAGGTGCGGCGCAAGTTGCGGCTGGCGTCGGAGGTGCGGGCCTTCGCGGTGGCCCCCGAGGCGGCGGGTGGGCTGGGCCTGCCGGATCACGGGTCTTTCCTGAAGTTCGTGGATGTGGGCCGGCCGTTCGTGGTGTGGAACGTCTTTTCCGCGCCGGAGTTCAGCGTGACGCTGGACACGTCGTGTTTCCCGGTGGCGGGCTGCGTGGGGTACCGGGGGTACTTCAGCGAGGCGGCCGCGCGGGCGTACGCGCAGGAGCGGCGCGCGGCGGGCCGGGACGTGAGCGTGGGCGGCGTGAGTGCGTACTCCACGCTGGGGTACCTGAACGACCCGGTGCTGTCCACCATGCTGGCGTACCCGGACGCGACCCTGATCCGCACGGTGATTCACGAACTGGCGCACCCGGCCCTGTACGTGCCGGGCGACACGGTGTTCAACGAGTCGTACGCCACGGCGGTCGAGGAGGAGGGAATGCGGCGCTGGCTGGCCGCGCACGGCACGCCGGAGCTGCGCGAGCAGGACCGGTTGGCGCAGGAGCGGCAGTCGGGCTTCGAGGCGCTGCTGCTCGGCGCCCGCGCGCAGCTGGAGGCGCTGTACGCCCGTCCGGACCTGACCGGGCAGCGGCGGCGGGAGGGAAAGGCGGCGGTCCTGGCGGACCTGAACGCCCGGTACGCCACGCTGAGGGCCGCGTGGGGCGAGTACGCGGGGTACGACGCCTACTTCGCGCGCGGCGTGAACAACGCCTCGCTGGGCGCGGTGGCGGCGTACGCGGCGATGGTGCCGGACTTCCAGGCGTTGCTGGCGCGGGTGGACGGGCACCTCCCGGCATTCACCGAGAGCGCGCGGGTGTGCGCGCAGAGGCCACAGACGGAACGGGCGGCGTGCCTGCGCGGTTCCTGATCGGTTCATGAGCACCGGTGGGCTCCGGCGCGCCGTTTGTGCGTTCCCGCGCGGGTGCGGGTGTGAGGGCGCGCCCCCATCCGCTGGCCGGGCCGGGTGTGTTAACGCACGCCGGGTACTGCGCCGGGGCCACGCCCTCTGCGGGCCGGCAGGTGAGGGTGACCTGACGGCCGGCTGAGGCGCGTGAGGGGTTTCGCCGCTGGCCCTGAGCGCAGGCGGGGGACGCGCTTGAGCGTTCACGCAGGGAAAGCGCAGGTCCGCCGCGCATGGTGAAGGGCAGGAACGGCCGGCATCCGGCTGGCCCGTTCACTTTCCGCACTGACCCGCTCATGGCGGGCACTGCCTATCAAGAGGTGCCTCATGCGTTCCACTGAAACCACCCGCTTCGTTCCTGCACGCTCCCGCTCCCTGCTGGGCCTGCTCACCCTGGGCCTGCTGGCCGGTGCGCCCGCCTTCGCCCAGACGACCCCGCCCGGCGCAGCTCCGGCAGAGACGACCCCGATCACGGTCCCGGCCACCGAGCCGGTTCCGAACCTGGGTCTGCCCGCCACGGGCACGGAGCAGGCGACGCCTCCCCTGCCGACGGACACGGCTCCCACAGATGCGGCTCCCACAGACGCGGCCCCCACTGAGACCGTGCCGACCGAGACAGCCCCAGTCGAGACCGCTCCGGCACCCGACGACGTGGCCCCCACCGCCAGCAGCCTGCCCGCACCGGGCAGCGTGAAAGTCCCCGTCCTGGAAGGCGAGGAAGTCCTGAAAACCGTGCCGACCGTGCTGGGCGAGGCGCTCGTGTACGCCGGCAGCACCGGGGACGCGATGGCCCGCACGCTGGCGGCCCTGCAGGCCGACGGGTACACCACCGTTGACGGCAGCGACGCCTCTGCCGGGAGTGAGGCGACGGGCGACGCTGTCCTGCTGTCCCGTGACGGACAGGCATTCGAACTGAGCGGCCGGGAGTCGTTCGGCGTGACCGTCGTGGCCCTGTCTCGCCTGCCGGCCACCGCAGCGACCGACACGGCACCGACCGAGACCGCGCCGGACACGGCCCCCGCCGACACCGAGACGGCGCCCACGCAACCGGACGCTCCGGCAGAGCCTGACACGGACGCGCCCCCGGCCACCACTGAGCCGGCCACCACTGATCCGGCTGTCACTGATCCGGCCAGCACTGAACCGGCCGTACCCGCCCCGGTCACGCCCGGCCAGCCCTGAAGTCCAATTGAGCGACCAGCCGCCCCTCACGGGGCGGTTTTTTTGGCCCTGGCACGCGCTGGGACACTGGGATACCGGGACAGACGGGCCGCCCATGCTGGACGGCAGCGGGCGGCCACCTCAAGGCAGAGGGCAGAGGTCCGGAGGGCGTCCCTCCATGGCCTCTGTGCATCCAGCGGGCTCGCAGAGCGGCGAGGCAGGGCCCGTAGCAGAGGCGCGGGTTCCGGGCGTGACATGGGCCACCCGGCGCCCTGTCCGGGTTGTTGCTGAAACAGGCGGAATCCATGGCACGCCCTGCCCGCGTGGGCGCATTCCGGCAGGCAGGGCGACGGGCAGCGGCAGCGGCGCCCTACGGAAGGCCGCCCTCTTCCCGGTGTGGGAGGGGGGCGGCGCTGTGGTGCGGGGTTCAGGCTTCGGTGGTGTCGTCGCCCTTGACTTCTTCGAGGCTGGTTTCGCCTTCCAGAACGGCGGCGGCGGCTTCCTCGCTGATCTCGCCGCTGGCGACCATGCCGGCGACCTGGGCGGCCTGGGTTTCGGCGGCCGCTTCGCCGTCGCTGAGGCGGGGGGGCAGCACGCTGATGACGACCTGGTCGGCGTCACCGGCGAGCTTCACGCCTTCCGGGAGTTTGATCTGGCCGGCGGTGACGTGGTCGCCGATGGCGAGCTTGGTCACGTCGACGACGAGTTCCTGGGGGATGCGGCGGGGGCCGGGGGCGATCACGGCGAGGTTGTGCACGACGATGTCGAGCAGGCCGCCCATGACGACGCCCTGGCTCTTGCCGGTGGTGTGCACGGGCACGTTCACTTCGACGGGTTCACCGTAGGTGACCATGTAGAAGTCGACGTGGATGGGGGTGCGCTTGCGCTTGTCCATCTGCACGGTCTTGACCAGCGCGGGGAAGGTCTGGCCGCCCTCGACGGTGATGTCGAACAGGCCGGTGGTGCTCTGGGTGCGGAAGGCGCGGTCGAAGGCCTTGCGGTCGATGGCGAAGGAGACGTTGTTCTCCTTGTTGTAGGCGACGGCGGGGATCATGCCTTCGGCCAGTTTCTCCTGGCTCTTGCGGGGTTTGGCGTTCAGTTCCATGTGCTCTCTCCTTGGCGTTCTTCGCCGCCTCGCTCTCGCCGCGCGCCGGGACCCGGCGGGGTCGGTCCGGGGGCGGGGGCGGACGTGCAACCGTGACAGCATAGCAAACGCGCCCGCCCCGGTGGAAGGGTCGTGGGGGGGTCTGCTAGACTCCTATGCGTTGCCGCGCGGCTCCCCGCGTTCCCCTGCCCGGCGGGGGGGTGCGGAGGCGGCCCCGGTGGGAAAAAAAGGAGAATGACATGATCAGCGTTACTGAACTGCGCAACGGCACGAAAGTGGAGATGGACGGCGGCCTGTGGGAATGCCTGGATTACTCGCACCTGAAGATGGGTCGCGGCGGCGCGAAGGTCGTCACGAAGTTCCGCAACATGGAGTCCGGCGCGATCGTGGACCGCACCTTCAACAGCGGCGAGAAACTGCAGGACATCTACGTGGAAGGCAAGACCATGCAGTACCTGTACAAGGACGGCGAGGACTTCATGTTCATGGACATGGACACCTTCGAGCAGGTGACGCTGCCGCCCTCGCTGGTCGGTGACGCCGCGAAGTTCATGAAGGAGAACACCGAGATTGAGGTCGCCATGTACGGCGAGAAGGCCCTGAGCATCACCCTGCCCAACCAGGTGATCCTGAAGATCGTGGAGACCGATCCCGGTCTGCGCGGCGACACGGCCTCCGGCGGCACCAAGCCCGCCAAGCTGGAAACCGGCGCCGTGGTGCAGGTTCCGCTGTTCGTGGAGCAGGACACGATGGTCAAGGTCGACACCCGGACCGGCGCCTACCTCAGCCGCGCCTGAAACGGTGAGTGCAGGGCCGCCTTCCCAGCCGATGGTGCGGGGGGCGGCCCTCGCCTTTTACATTAGACTCGGTTCAGCCAAACGAGCGTTAGGCACGCGGTGACACCCCCTCTCGTCCCGTACGGGGCATGATTGGGGGCAGCGTCCACCGCAGAACACAGCAGACCTTCAAGGAGGGGCCATGAACCCGAATGACCTGAAACAGATTCTCGATGCCCTCACGTACGCCGACGTGCGCGAATTCAGCCTGCGTACCGGCAGCTTCGACCTGAGCCTCAAGCGCGGCCCGCAGGCCTTCGCGGCTCCCGCACCGCAGCCCGCCCCCGGCCCCGCCCCACTCGCGGCCCCCACGCCCGCGGGCGCCCCCGCGTTCGCGCCCATGCCCGCACCCAGCGCGCCCGCCCAGCCGGAAGCCAGCGCCCCCGCCGCGCCCGCGCAGGCCGCACCTGCCCCCGAGGCTCCCGCCGAGAAACCCGCCAGCAAGGGCACGCCCGTCAAGGCGCCCATCGTCGGCACCTTCTACGCGTCCAGCAGCCCCGACGCGCCCCCCTACGTGAAAGTCGGGGATACCGTGGCCGCCGGGCAGGTGCTGTGCATCATCGAGGCGATGAAACTCATGAACGAGATCGAAGCCGAGCAGGGCGGCACCATTCGCGAGATTCTCGTGAAGAACGCCGAACCCGTCGAGTACGGCCAGACGCTGTTCATCATCGAATAATTGCGGTGAACCGGAGGCTAACCCGAGCGGAGCGAGCAGCAACAGGTTCTGAGTCGCGCAGATGAAGGGGTGGGCCGGGCGACGTTCCCGGTGCTCCCCGGAATCGGAGCGGCTCAGAACTCAGCCGACCGAGGTTCGTCTCCCAACCGCTGGAGGCATGCATGTTCAAGAAGATCCTGATCGCCAACCGTGGCGAGATTGCCCTGCGCGTCATCCGGACGGCGCGGGAGATGGGTATCAAGACGGTCGTGGTGTACTCCACCGCCGACGAGAAGAGCCTGCCGGTCCTGCTGGCCGACGAGTCGGTGTGCGTGGGCCCGCCCGCCAGTAACCAGTCGTACCTGAACATCCCGAACATCCTCTCGGCCGCCCTGATGACCGGTGCGGAAGGCATTCACCCCGGGTACGGCTTCATGGCCGAGAACCCGGACTTCGCCGAGATGTGCCGCGAGCACGGCATCACGTTCATCGGCCCGACCCCCGAGAGCATGCGTGCCCTCGGCTCCAAGGCCGGCGGGCGCGAGATCGCCGCCATGAGCAACGTGCCCGTCGTGCCCGGCACCGGCGTGCTGGAAGACACGGACGCCGCCCTGCTGGCCGCCAAGCAGATCGGCTACCCGGTGCTGCTCAAGGCCAGCGCCGGCGGCGGCGGACGCGGCCAGAAAGTCATCCGCACGCAGGACGAACTCGCCAAGGGCTTCGCGCAGGCGCAGGAAGAAGCCAAGCTGTACTTCGGCGACCCCGCCCTCATCATGGAAAAATTCCTGGAGGAATTCCGGCACGTCGAGGTGCAGGTCATGGGCGACGGCAACGGCCACGTGATCCACATCGGCGAACGCGACTGCTCCATCCAGCGGCGCAACCAGAAACTCATCGAGGAAGCCCCCAGCACCCTCCCGGACACGCTGCGTCAGGAGATCCTCGCGGCGGGCGTGCGCCTCGCCAAGCACGTCAACTACGCCGGGGCCGGCACGCTGGAATTCATCGTGGACCGCGACGGCAACTACTACTTCATGGAGATGAACACCCGCATCCAGGTGGAACACTGCGTCTCCGAGGAAATCTCGGGCCTGGACTTCGTGAAACTGCAACTGGAAATCGCGTCCGGCCACGGCCTGAGCATCCAGCAGGACGACGTGGTGCTACGCGGACACGCCATCGAATGCCGCCTGAACGCCGAAGACCCCGACAAGGACTTCCGCCCGGCCGCCGGGAAAATCGAGGACGTGCACTTCGCCGGCGGCCCCGGCGTGCGCGTGGACAGCCACTGCTACACCGGCTATGTGATCCCCCCCCACTACGACAGCCTGATCGGCAAACTGATCGTCCACCACGACACCCGCGAGCAGGCGATCAGCCGCATGAAACGCGCCCTGGAAGAAACCGTCATCCAGGGACCCAAAACCACCATTCCGCTATACGTGAAGATCATGGACAACCCCTTCTACAAACGCGGGGCCGTCATGACCAACTTCCTGAAAACCCGGATGGAGATGTAGGAGCCGATGGCAGATGGTCGGAGGCAGATGGCTGGGGGGCACCCGGCGTCTGCCTCTGCCCGTTTGGGGGAGCGTGACGTGCGGCTCTCGCACCTGTGTGGGCGGGCGTGGCCGGAGGGTGCGCTGCTGGACGCGCTGAAACTCTCCCCTTCCCTGGACGTGCTGGATGTGGGAGCGGGGGACGGTCGGCTGGTGCGGGAGCTGGCGCGGCGGGGGCACGCGGGCCGGGTGGTGGGGGTCGATCCCACGCCGGGGCCGGGCGTGCAGCCCGCGCACGCGGAGGCGTTGCCGTTCCCGGATGCGAGCTTCGACGTGGTGCTGTTCGCGCGGGTTCTGGCCCACCTGCCCGATCAGGCCAGAGCGCTGGCGGAAGCGCGGCGCGTGCTGCGGCCCGGCAGACGGGTGTGGGTGGCAACGCACGGTCCGGCGCACCTGCGGGCCACCTGGGCGGCGCTGGGCCAGCCTCTGGCACCTGGGAAGGCGCATCCGGAACCCGCGTTGACCCTCACCTGCCCGCTCACGCTGACCGCAGACGACGCCCAGTTCCTGCTCGGCACGTACGGGGAAGAGGCGGAGGTTTCCCCCCACCTCTTCCCCGTTCAGGACGCCGCGCAGCTGCTGATCTGGAGGCACTCTCCGTCTCTGTGATGCCAGCTGGCCAGTCGGGGGCCTGCCGGTTGGCCAGCCGCTCCGGTCAACCGGCCAGTTCCGTGGCCGCGCGACGGGGCGCATGCTGCGGGCATGCTTCCTGCCGACCTGCATCAGGCGCTGCGGCCCCTGCTTCCGGAACTTCAGACCCAGCTGCTCGGGGGGTGCCGCCCGGACCCGCTGCGGCACCTGGACATTCAGGTGTCCGCGAAACCCAGTGGGACCGTCACGTTGACTGTTCGCGCCGCGCACGAGGGGGCCCGCTGGGGCCGTACGGCCAGCGTGGACCTGCACCCGCAGTGGTGTGAGGATCATCTGGAACTGCGGGCCGATCCGCCCGAGTACGCGCTCAGCGGCACCTGATACGGACTGCCGTTTGTTTCGCCGACAATCCGGGACTTCACCGGATTGCCAGCTCCACGTCCGGAACCCGCCCCGCTCCCACTCGCTTCGCTCGGACCCAGCGGGCTTTGCAGCCCATTCAATCGGAGTCCGCATGAACCAGAAAGCGCGCCGCGATATCCCACCAGAGGCGATATCGCGGCGCGCGGCCCTGACGGCGCTTACACGGGTTGCGTGGCGGCGATGCGGTCGAGCACGCCGGGGTCTTCGAGGGTACTCGTGTCGCCCTGGATTTCTTTTCCGGCGGCGATCTGGCGCAGGAAGCGGCGCATAATCTTGCCGCTGCGGGTTTTGGGCAGGGCGTCGGCGACGTAGATGGCGTCGGGGCGGGCGAGCGCGCCGATCTCGCGGCTGACGTGGGCGCGCAGTTCGGCGGGGTCGATGGTGCGGTCGCCCTGCGGGAGGACGAACGCGACGACGCATTCGCCTTTCACGTCGTCGGGGCGGCCGACGACGGCGGCCTCGGAGACGCTGGGGTGGGCGACGAGGGCGGATTCGATCTCCATGGTGCCGAGGCGGTGGCCGCTGACGTTCAGGACGTCGTCCACGCGGCCGGTCACGGTGATGTACCCGTCGGCGTCGCGGCGGGCGCCGTCCCCGGCGAAGTACACGCCCTCGATTTCACCCCAGTAGCTCTTGCGGTAGCGGTCGTCGTCGCCGTACACGGTGCGGAGCATGCTGGGCCAGGGGCGTTTGATGACCAGCAGGCCGCCGTCGTCGGGGCCGAGTTCCTCGCCGGTGTGGGTCATGATGGCGGGTTCGATGCCGAACATGGGCAGGCCCGCGCTGCCGGGTTTGCTGGGGTGCGCGCCGGGCAGGGTGGTCAGCATGATGGAGCCGGTCTCGGTCTGCCACCAGGTATCCACGACCGGGCAGCGCCCGCCGCCGATGGTGCGCCAGTACCACATCCACGCTTCGGGGTTGATGGGTTCCCCGACCGAGCCGAGCAGGCGCAGGCTGCTCAGGTCGCGGCTTGCGGGCAGTTCGTCGCCCTGGCGCATGATGGCGCGGATGGCGGTGGGCGCGGTGTACAGGATGGTCACGCGGTGTTTCTGCACGATGTCCCAGAAGCGGCCCCAGTCGGGGTGGTTGGGGGCGCCCTCGTACATGACGACGGTCGCGCCGTTCAGGAGGGGGCCGTACACGCTGTAGGAGTGGCCGGTGATCCAGCCGACGTCGGCGGTGCACCAGTACACGTCGTCGTCGCGCAGGTCGAACACGGCCTGGGTGGTCAGGTACGTGCCGACCATGTACCCGCCGGTGGTGTGCTGCACGCCCTTGGGTTTGCCGGTACTGCCGGAGGTGTACAGGATGAACAGCGGGTGCTCGCTGTCCAGAGGGGCGGCCTCGTGGTCGTCGCTGGCGGCGTTCAGGGCGTCGTGCCAGAACACGTCGCGGCCCTCCTGCATAGGCGCGTCGCAGTCGGCGCGGCACACGACCAGCATCTTCTCCAGGCCCGGCGCGAGCGCGGCGGCGGCGTCGGCGTTCGCCTTGAGGTTCACCAGCGCGCCGCGTCGCTGCCCGGCGTCGGCGGTGATCAGCACGCGGCTCTGCGCGTCGGTGATGCGGTCGGCCAGGGCGCTGACCGAGAACCCGCCGAACACCACTGAATGCACCGCGCCGATGCGGGCGCAGGCGAGCATGGCGATGGCCGCCTCGGGCACCAGGGGCAGGTACAGGGTCACGCGGTCGCCGGGCTGCACGCCCAGGTTCAGCAGGGCGTTCGCGGCCCGTTTGACCTCGCGCAGCAGCTCGGCGTACGTGTAGGTGCGGACCTCGCCGTCCTCGCCTTCCCAGACGACCGCGCGCTTGTCGCCCAGGCCGCGCGCCACGTTGCGGTCCAGGGCGTTGAAGGCGATGTTCGTCTGCCCGCCCACGAACCACTGCGCGTGCGGCGGCTGCCAGTCGAGGACCTGCGTCCAGGGTTTGAACCAGTGCAGCTCTCCGGCCACGCCACTCCAGAAGGTGTCGGGATCGTCGAGGCTCTGGCGGTACAGACGCTCGTAGTCCTCGGCGGAGTAGCGGGCGCGCTCGCGGAAGGCGTCACTGGGCGCGATGACACGCTCCTCGTGCAGCAGGGCGTCGATGTGGTCGCTGGCGGGCATGGGGGACTGGGTCATGCGGGGGACCTCCGGGGACGGCGGGAGCAGGGTGCGCGGGCGCACCGGACAGTGGGACGGTCGGGTTGTGTGTGCCGTCACTGTACTCGCGTCCGGTGGGAATCCGGATGGAACGGGCGCGCAGGTACCGCGCCGGTACTGCACCCGGTTCAAGTTCATGGGGTTCAAGTGCATGGAGTTCAGGCCAGGGCTTCCTGCTGCCGCTGGAGCAGGCGACCCCGCACGCGGCCTTCCAGGGCCAGCAGCAGCAGCGCCGCCAGGAGGGCCAGTCCAGCGATCACGACCCACATCCCGCCCGCGCCCAGAGACTGCAGGAGCGCGCCGCCCAGCAGCGGGGCCAGCAGGGTCGCCAGGCCCGCCATGCTGCCCACCAGTCCGATGTACGTGCCGCGCTGAGCGGGCGGCCCCAGTTCGCTGATGATCGTCTTGCTGATGCCGTACGCGATGATCTCCCCGACGGTCCAGACCGCGACGGCCAGCATGTGCGCCCACAGGGTGTGCGCCACGGCGTGCCCCAGGAAGCCTGCGCCCAGCAGCGCGGCGCCCAGCGCCTGCCAGCGCGGGTGGCCACTGCGGGCGATCAGGTGCCCCAGTGGCAGGCCCAGCAGGACGACCAGGGCGCCGTTCACGGCGAGAACCTGTCCGTACTGCACGGCGCTGAAGCCCTGCTGCGCGAACACCACGGCCAGCACCTTGTAACTCTGGTACGTCAGGCCGAACAGCAGCGAGGCGAGGCAGAACTGCCACAACAGCAGGTCGCGTGGCAGCAACGGGCGGGCGTGTGCCCCCGCGTTGCGGGCGGGCCGGGCAGTGCGGGGATACAGCAGCGCCAGCAGCAGCGCGTAGGCGCCCATGGTGGCGGCGTCCAGCCAGAACAGCAGCCGCATGGACCGCCCGGCCAGCCAGCCACCCAGGATGGGCGCGGTGGCGGCCCCGACGTTGATCGCCCAGTACAGCAGGTTGTACGCGCGGGTCCGCTGCGCGCCCTGCGTGAGTTCCGCGACGGCGGTGCTCGCAGCGGGTTTGTACAGCGCCGACAGCAGCGAGAAGCCCAGCACGCCCGCCGCCGTCCACCAGAAGCCCTGCGCCACCGACAGCGCCAGGATCATGACGGCCCCGCCGCTCAGGGCGAGGATCATGGTGAAGGCCGGGCCGCGCCGGTCGGTCAGCGCCCCGCTGAGGCCCTCAGAGACGAAGCGGCCCAGGCCCAGCATCGCCAGGATCACGCTGACCTGCGTGACGCTCAGCTGCCCCTGCGCCGTCAGGTAGAAACCCAGCAGCGGGACCACGAACTCGCCCAGGCGGTTGAGCAGCGTGCCCCACCACAGCACCCAGAATCCGGTCGGGTAGGCGCGGGCAGCGTGGGTCAGGGCAGTCACACGCGTCATGCTAGGCCACGTTGCGAGCGGGCGCGTCCGCAACTCGGCAGAAGGGGCCCGGCTGCCGCGTGGCGTCCGGGCCCCCTCCTCTGTGCGGGTCATACGGACTGCCGTTTGTTTCGCCAACAATCCGGAACTTCACCGGATTGCCGGCTCCACGTCCGGAACCCGCCCCGCTCCCACTCGCTTCGCTCGGATTGAATGGGCTGCAAAGCCCATTCAATCCGAGGCCGTATCAGTCGTGCGCGGCGACGGTGCCGTCGGTGCCGGCGCCGGTGTACGCGCGGAACTGCATGTCCTCGAAGTCGCGTTCGTCCTGTGCGGTGTTGCGGCGGGCCGCGCCGATCATGGTGCCGATGTACGCGAACAGGAATCCGGCGGGAATGCTGATCAGTCCGGGGTTCTCCAGCGGGAAGATGGCGTTGGCCTGGATCAGGTGACGGCCGGTGGTCAGGGTATCCGGGTCGATCTTCATGATGTTGGGGCTGAGGGCGATCAGCAGCAGCGTGAACAGGATGCCGCCCACGATGCCCCACAGGGCGCCGGTGGCGTTGAATTTCCGCCAGAACAGCGTGAACAGGATGACGGGCAGGTTGGCGCTGGCGGCCAGCGCGAACGCCAGCGCGACCAGGAACGCCACGTTCTGCGTCTTGGCGAGCAGGCCCAGGATGATCGCGGCGATGCCGACGCCGACGGTGGCCATGCGGGCCACACGGAACTGGTCTTTCTCGCTGGCCTGCCCGCCTTTCAGGACGCCGTTGTAGATGTCGTGCGTGAAGCTGGTGCTGGCGCTAATGGTCAGGCCGGCGACGACCGCGAGGATGGTGGCGAAGGCGACAGCGGTCACGAAAGCCAGGCCGAATTCTCCGCCGACGGTGCCGGCCCCGCCGAACAGTGCCTGCGCGAGCAGCGGCGCGGCCATATTCCCGGCGGCGTTGGCCTGCACGATAGCTTCCTTGCCCAGCAGGACGTTCGCGGCGTTGCCCATGAAGGCAGTCATGACGTAGAACGCGCCGATCAGGACCATGGCCCACACGACGCTCTTGCGGGCGTCCTGGGCGGTGGGCACCGTGAAGAAGCGCACCAGGATGTGCGGCAGTCCGGCCGTGCCGAGCACCAGCGCGAGGCACAGGCTGATCAGGTCGATGGGGTTGGTGTACTTCACGCCGGCACCCAGGAATTCCGCGCCGTTTCTGGCCTCGGCCTGACCGAGCAGGTTCGAGAAGCTCCAGCCGAAGCGGTTGAGAATCAGGACGGTCATGACGATGGTGGCGAACATCAGCAGCACGGCCTTGATGATCTGCACCCAGGTGGTGGCGAGCATGCCGCCCACCACGACATACACGATCATCAGGACGCCCACGAGCGGAATGGCGACGTCCGCGCTGATCGCGCCCTTGGAGAGCAGGCTGATCAGGCTGCCGGCCCCGACGACCTGCGCGATCATGTAGAAGGTGCTGATCACGATGGTGCTGACGGCGGCGTAGGTGCGCACGCGGGGGTCTTTCAGGCGGTAGACCAGCATGTCGGCCAGGGTGTACTTGCCGAGGTTGCGCAGCGGTTCGGCCACGATGAACAGGACGGTCAGGTACGCGATGAACCACCCGACCGAGTACATGAACCCGTCGTAACCGTTCAGGGCGATCAGGCCCGTGATGCCCAGGAAGCTGGCGGCACTCATGTAGTCCCCGGCGATGGCGATGCCGTTCTGCGTGGCGCTGATGCGGCCGCCGGCCACGTAGAAGTCGCCGGCGCTGGTGTTGCGCCGGGAGGCCCAGAAGGTGACGGCCAGGGTGATGGCGACGATCAGCGCGGAAAGCAGCAGGGTCACTGGCGGGCCTCTTGCGCGAGGCGGTCGAAGGTGCGGGCCTTGACGATGTACACGTACGCCATGATCCAGCCCATGGCGAACTCGGCGAATGCCAGCACGTACCCGAAGGTGACGTTCCCGAAGACCTTGGTGGCCATCAGGGGCTTGTTATAGCCGGCCAGGACGGGCAGCAGGAAGTACAGCACCAGGAACGCGACGGTCATGATGACGGTGAAGGAGTTGCGCTGCGCGACCAGTTGCTGGTACGAGGCGTTTCTCGGAGTGGTCTGGCCGGGCTGAACGCTGGATACGGTCATATGAACCTCCTGAAGGGGTGCGCCGGGGAAACCGCACTCAGGCGAACGGCCGTCTGAGCGTAGAAAAACTGTGTGGTCTGACGGCCAGCGTAGAAGTCCGTTCAATCAAAAGCAATGAACCCGGTCCAAGATCTTCGTTCCTGTGTCCGGAACATGCGCCGCTGACCGGGCCGCTCGCTGGCCTGCGCCGCGAATGGCGGCGTTCCCGCCAATTGGTGGCCCCTGGGCGGGTATGCTGCGGGTCAATGCTCGTCGACCAGTTGGGGCGTCCCCTCCGTGACCTGCGGATCAGCGTGACTGACCGCTGCAATCTGCGCTGCACCTACTGCATGCCGGCCGAGGTGTTCGGCCCGGAGTACGCCTTTCTGCCGCGCGCCGAACTGCTGAGTTTCGAGGAGATCGAGCGGCTGGCGGGCGCGTTCGTGGCGCTGGGGGTGCGCAAGCTGCGCGTCACGGGCGGCGAACCCACCCTGCGGCGCGACCTGCCGGACCTGATCGGGCGGCTTTCCGGGATCGCGGGCGTGCAGGACGTCGCGATGACCACCAACGGGCTGCTGCTGCCGCGCCTGGCGGCCGACCTGAAGGCGGCGGGCCTGAACCGCGTGACGGTCAGCATCGACAGCCTCGACCCCGAGGTGTTCGGGCGCATGAACGGCCTGGGAACGCACCCGCAGAAAGTACTGGACGGCATCGAGGCGGCCCTGACGGCGGGGCTGGGGGTGAAGATCAACACGGTCGTGCAGCGCGGCGTGAACGACGCGGGCCTGCGCGAGCTGTGGCTGGCGCTGCGGGATCTGGCGCCGGTGCGCTTCATCGAGTTCATGGACGTGGGCAACCACAACGGCTGGAACATGGACAGCGTGGTGCCCAGCCGCGAGGTACTGGCGCGGCTCGCGGGCGACGACCTGCGGTTTGCGCCGGTGAATCCCGAGTACCGGGGCGAGGTCGCCGCGCGCCACACCGACGGGCAGGGGCACGAGGTGGGCCTGATCAGTTCCGTGACCGCGCCGTTCTGCGGGGACTGCTCGCGGGCGCGGATCTCGGCGGTGGGGACGCTGTACACCTGCCTGTTCGCGGGAAGCGGCACGGACCTGCGCGGCCCGATGCGCGGCGAACCGGGCGGGGTTCCGCTGTCCGGCGCGGCCCTGCAGGATCTGATCGCGGGGGTATGGGCGGCGCGCCGGGACCGGTACAGTGAAGAGCGGGGGGAGGCGACCGCCGCAGGAGCGCGCGCCGCCAAGGTCGAGATGTCGCACATCGGCGGCTGAGCCCTGACGCCACCCGCGCCTGACCTTGCAGGTGGTGTGCTGCGGCCGGTTTTTCAGTCTTTTTGATCCAGGTTCAGGGATCGGGCATAGCGCGTGACAGGCTGCCTAACGAGCGTTGTACCGCCCCGCGTGACAGCTAGACAACCTTGTGTACTTCTGACACTAACCTTAAGATGAGCCTGGCTCCGCCCGCCAGCGGACACCCGGAGGGATGCATGGCGAAGTACCCGCTTATCAAGACCACCCTGAAAGACCGCCTGCTCGGCGGCCACTACGCCGAGGGACTCCCCCTGCCCAGCGAACCGCAGCTGGCCCGCGAATTCGAAGTGTCCCGCATGACCGCCCGCCGCGCCATCGACGAACTGGAACGCGAAGGTTACGTCTACCGCGTGCAGGGCGCCGGCACCTTCCCCACCGGCAAACGCTTCCGGCAGGGCATGTTCCGCGTCCGCCCCTTCAAGGAATGGGCCCGCCACCCCGACCACCGCACCACCGTCCTGCGCGCCATGCAGATCGAGGCCACGCCCGAGATCGCCATCGTGCTGCAGATCCAGCCCGGCGACCCCGTCATCTTCATCCACCGCCTGCGCAACGCCGGCGACGAGGCCCTGGTCATCGAGAAACGCTACATCAACGCGGCCCTCGCCCCGCAGCTGCTCGACCATAACCTCGCCGCCGAGAGCATCCACGAAACCATGATCAGCATGGGCGTTCCCCTGCAACGGGTGGAACAGAACCTCGAGGCCGTCAACCTCCGCCAGGAGGAAGCCGAACTGCTGCGCGTCCCCATCGGCACCGCCGCGTTCCTGCTGCGCCGCACCACCTACAGCGGCCAGAAACGCGCCAGCTACGTCAACTACTGGGTGCGCGGCGACCGCTACGCCTTCCAGGACACCTTCGAGCCGTAAGGCCGGGCAACGCCATACAGGCACAAGGCCGGGGTAATCACTCCCCGGCCTCTTTGCGCCTTCCCCAGCTGATACGAATACCGCCGCCCCCGTTTCCGGAAGGGCGGCGGCGTTCGTGTCAGCCGTTTTACTTGCTGTTCTTGGCCGCTTCGACCAGGGCCTTGAAGGCCTCGGGCTCACGGGCGGCGATGTCGGCCAGGACCTTGCGGTTCAGGTCGATGTTCGCGCGCTTCAGGCCACCGATGAAGGTGGAGTAGTTCATGCCGTGCAGGCGGGCGCCGGCGTTGATACGCTGGATCCACAGGCGACGGAAGTCACGCTTCTTGTTGCGGCGATCGCGGTACTCGTAGGTCGCGGCGTTCAGCAGGGTCTGGAACGCGTTGCGGTACTGCTTGCTGCGGCTGCCCCAGAAGCCCTTGGCGCGCTTCAGGACCTTCTTGTGACGGCGGCGGCGGACGGTGCCGGTCTTGACGCGAGGCATTATTTACCTCCGTAGGGCAGCATCTTCTTCATGCGGGCCCATTCGCTCTGGGCGAGCACGAAGCCCTTGCCCTTGCCGCGGATGGTGTTTCCGCTCTTCTTGGTGTTCTGGTGGCGCTTGCCACTCTTGAATGCCATGACCTTGCCGGTGCCGGTGATCTTGATCCGGCGCGAGGCGCTTTTCAGAGTCTTCATCTTGGGCATGGTGCCCTCCTTACGTAGTCCAGTCGCAGTCCCGCTGGCGGGCGCTTCTGTCTGGGGTTCGGGCCGCTTCTCGCTGGAAGCCGTTGGTCGCCCTGCCCCACTTGACCAAGAGAGAACTATACGCGAGCGCGCGCAGGCGGGTCAAGGGGAAGAGCAGGCCGCTCAGTGCTGCCGGTAGTACTGCTGGGTGCTGAGCAGCACGCTGCCGCTGCGTTCAAAGGTGCGGCGCATGGCGTGGTTGCCAGCGTCGGTGCCGCCCGTGTGCGAGGCGAAGGTCTGCGCGGCCACGCCCAGCAGGTGTGCGTGCAGCCGCGCGCCGTACCCGCACCCACGGTGCGCGGGCCGCACGCCGATCAGGTCGAGGCCCGCCTCGCCGGGGCGGCCGCCGGGGCCGGTCGCGCCGAGGGCCAGCACCTGACCCTCCCGGCGCAGGGCGTGCAGGGTCCAGCCCTCGGCGGCCTCCCAGTCCGGGCGGCCCAGCTCCCGCAGGGCCTCGTGCACGCCGGGATCGTCCGGACTGACGGCCGTCACGTCCGGGTCGGGCGCGTGGGGCCGGCCGCGCAGGTCCGTGCGGTAGATCACATGCTGCGAGTCGGGCACCCAGCCGGCCTGCACCGCCTCCGCTGGGCGCGGCGTGACCAGCGTGTCGTCCAGCAGCAGTTGCCGGTCGGGGGTATCCGAGACGCGGCGGCGCAGTTCACGCAGGAACGCAGTCAGGGCGTCGGCGGGCGTGTCCGCGCGGTAGGTGGGAAACAGGGGCACGCGGGCGTTCGGCCCGACGAAGCACACGCCCTGCACGGCACCGTCAGTGCGCAGCAGCAGGAACCGCGCCGGGTCGAGTTGACCGGCCCGCACGCGCTCCTGTGTGACGCTCAACCGGCGGGCCGCCTCGGCCGGGTCGGGGTGCAGGGCGTGAATGTCGGCCAGCGTGTCGGGCGTGGCCGCCTGAAGGGTAAAAGCAGTGGACATGAAGTGACCTCGGGGCAGGAGCCGGGTCAGTGGGACGCGCCGGGACTCCGGGCCATGAATCTGGGCAGAGTCAGAGTCCGGATCAGGCGGCCATGACCCCGGCAGGAACGGTGGGCACGGAACGGGCAGCGGTCTGAAGTCGCGTCATGGGAACCTCCGGTACAGCAGTGGGATGCCGCGCAGCGTAGCGCAGGCGGGTGCAGAAGAAGACCGCACCTGAGCGCGGCCCCCCGGACAGGGCGGGGAGCGGCGGGTGCAGTTCCGGGGTGCGCCGTCAGCCGCAGGAGTTCAGCGGCGCGGTGGGGGTTTCCCCGCCTGCCGGATAGACGTCAGGAGTCTGCCGACCGCCTGCGCGACCTGAGCGGCGTCGCGGCGGACCTGCGGGTCGCGGCTCAGGTGCGTGAGGCGTTCGGCGGCGCTGCGGGCGGCGTCCAGGAGTGTCTCGGTAGGAATCCTGATGGGGCGCTTTCGGGTCATGGGCGGACCTCCGGGCGCGGGGTCGCGCCGCTTTCATCCTGCCTGCCCGGCCGGGCCGTTGGTGGGCGGGGGCCCATGAAGCCTTCACGCTCCGCCGTGTTGCCCTCTGTTCAGCTCTGCGTGAGCCACAGCGCGCGGTACGGTTCGAGCGTGACGGTGCCGCCGCCCAGGTTGAAGGCGGTGGCGGCGATGTGGTCGCGGGCGTGGTCGCCCAGGTGGTCGCGCAGCGCCCAGGCGGGGAAGTTGATGGTGTGTTCGCTGAAGTTGTACGCGGCCAGCATGACCCCCTGCGGGTGGTCGCGGCGCAGCAGCAGCACGCAGGGGTCCGGGCTGGGGACGGGGCGGCTCTCGACACTGGCGTGCAGGTGCGGCAGGCCCTGGCGGACGCTGATCAGGCGGCGCAGTCCGGCGTTCACGCGACCGTGCGGGGTGCCGGGGTTGGCCTGGGCGTCGGCGGCGCGCTCCCAGTCCATGCGGGGGCGGTGCAGCCAGCGGTTGTCGGCGGCGTGTTCGGGCACGGCAGCGAATGAGTAGTCGTTCAGGAGCGCCAGTTCGTCGCCCATGTACAGCAGCGGTACGCCGCCGAAGGCCAGGGTGACGGCGTGCAGCAGCAGCAGTCTCCGGACGGCGTCGTCGGTGCGGCGGGGGTCGGCGGCGTCCAGCGCGGCTTCCAGGCCGGCGAGGCTGGCGGCCGTGCCGCTGATGCGGCGGTCGCCGGTCTGCGGGTTGAACTGGAAGACCATGCCGCGCGCGAAGGTGCCGGGGTGCTCGCCGCTGTAGAAGTCGCTCAGGAAGTGCCGGTGGGCGGCGCCGTCCAGTCCGGCGCGGCTGGCGTCGGCGTCGCTGATGGCCCAGCCGATGTCGTCGTGGCAGCGGACGTACATGCCCCAGGTGGTGCTGGTGGGTTTGGGCGGGAAGGCCTGGAGCGCCCCGGCGAACAGGCGGGCGTCGCGGCTGGCAAGGCTGCTCCAGAGTTGCACCATCAGCGAGTTGTGGTACGCCATGTCACTGACCCGCCCGTGGTGCTCACCGGTCCCGAGGTAGTGGATCAGGTCGGCGGGCGCGACGATGGCCTCGGCCTTGAAGGCCACGGCAGGCGCGACGATGCGGGCGCAGGCGCGCAGTGCCTGGGTGATGTGATGCACTTCCGGCTGGTTCTGACAGTCGGTGCCCAGGCGTTTCCACATGAACGCGATGGCGTCCAGGCGGAAGACCTCCACGCCCCGGTTGGCGAGGTGCAGGATGATGTCCACGAACTCGGCCAGCACGCTGGGGTTACTCCAGTTCAGGTCCCACTGGTAGGTGTTGAAGGTCGTCCAGACCCACCCGCCGGCCTCCTCGTTCCAGGTGAAGTTGCCGGGCGCGAAGTCCGGGAACACCTCGGGCAGGGTGCGTTCGTAGGCGTCGGGAACGGTGCGGTCCGGGAAGACATGGAAGTACTCGCGGTACGTGGCGTCCCCGGCGCGGGCCTTGCGGGCCCACTCGTGCTCCTGCGCCACGTGGTTCAGCACGAGGTCCAGCACCAGGCTCACGCCGCGCGGGCGCAGGTCGGCGGCCAGGGCGGACAGGTCGTCCATGCTGCCCAGGTCGCTGCGCACGGCGCGGTAGTCGGCCACGGCGTACCCGCCGTCGTTCTCGCCGGGGCGGGGTTGCAGCAGCGGCATCAGGTGCAGGTACGTGACGCCCAGGTCCTGCAGGTAATCCAGGTGTTCGCGCACACCTTTCAGGGTCCCGGCAAAGCGGTCGGTGTACGCCACGTACCCGAGCATGCTGGGGTCCTGTAGCCAGTCGGGGCGCAGCAGGCGGGTCTCGTCCAGCCGTTTCAGGTCGGCGGGTCGGGCGTGGTAGGCGTGCAGCATGAGTTCCAGCAGGCGGTCCATCAGCGCGGGGGCGGCGTCGCCGTAGGTGGCCTGCAGGCTGGCCTTCAGTTCCGGGCCGTAGCGGTCGAGGCGCAGCAGGAAGGTGTCCGCGTCGCGGTCATCGTCGAAGGCCTGACGAAGTTGACCGGCCAGCAGCGTCCGGAAGGGGTCGGGTTGCGGCATACCCTGACAGCATAAACATTTTTGGAACTGTTTCCAATATGCCGGGGCTGGCCCAGCTCCGGTCCCGGCCACCCCTCCTTCCGCATCGTGCGGCCGCAGATCAGCGCAGCAAAAGGGGCCGGTCAGAAACAGTCCCGACCGGCCCCTCGTCCTCCGTCAGCGGAAGGCTGACGCCCTCGCTCAGCGGGCCACGAAGTCCAGCAGCAACCGGTTGAACTCCTCGGCGTGCGTGGCATTCAGGCCGTGCGGCGCGCCCTTCATCACGTGCAGCTCTGCATTCGGCTGGTACTGCGGCACGCGCTGACCGCTCGCCTCCAGCGGCACGATCTGATCCGCGTCACCGTGCACGACCAGCAGCGGCACCGTCAGTTTCGCGAGGTCCGCGCGGAAGTCGGTCATGGCGAACGCACGCACGCACTCCTGGGTCGCCACGGGGGACGCCTGGAAGTACAGGCTGGCCGTAAAATCAAGAAACTCGTCGCCCAGCTTCGCGCCGTTCTCGTCCCAGTTCAGGAACTTCTTGGTAAAGCCCGCCAGGAACTGCGGGCGGTTGGCGGCCACCTGCCCCACCATGCCTTCCACGTCGGCCTCCGCCATGCCGCCGTCCGGGTTGTCTTCGGTCTTGAGCAGGTATGGCGCGACCGAGGAGATCAGCGCGGCACTGCGCAGGTACTGCGTGCCGAACAGCCCGGCGTAACGGCTGACTTCCCCGCCGCCCATGCTGAAGCCCACGACCGTCACGTCGTTCAGGCTCAGCGCCTCGATCAGGTCTTTCAGGTCGCTGGCGAACACGTCGTAGGTGTACCCGGTGGCCGTCTTGCCGCTCTGGCCGAAGCCACGGCGGTCATACGAGATCACCTGATAGCCGGCGTGACGCAGCGCGTCGATCTGCCCTTCCCACATGCGGCCCGACAGTGGCCAGCCATGAATCAGGACGACGGGACGGCCCTCGCCGTACGTCTCGTAGTACAGCTCGGTCTGCGGGGCCAGGGTGTGCTTGGTCTGAATGGTGGGCATGATGGAACCTCCGTTAATAGGGGGGCGTGCGCCGTATGACGCTGGGTCGTATGCCGGTAGGTCGTACGACGTCGAACCGTTCCACCCTAGGCCCGGCCCGCCGCCCCCTCCTGAGCGGGGCCTTCAGGCTCCCTGAGCAAGACTTCAGCGCACCTGAACCTTGACCAGCCGACCCGGGCGGGCAACGGGGACAGCGCCAACGGACAGGGCGGCGTGACCTGCTCGCCACGCCGCCCACAGGGGGTTCAGGACAGGGTCACGCGATGACGCTGCGCTCCACGTTCAGGTACACCGCCACGTCGTCCACGCTCTCCACCTGCGCCAGATCCACGTAATGATGCTGCCCGTCCGCGCTGTCGTTCTTCGTGAGTTTCACGCGCTCGCCGTCCAGGTGATCCACGGTTCCCACGTGCTCGCCGTTCACGTCCTTCACCTGAAGATGCTCGCCGCTCTGCTCCAGGCGGGCCTTGAGGTTCTGGGCGATACGGTCGCTGATCTCTCCGGCATTCATCTTCGTCATGCGGGCAGTCTGGGCCGTGAACATGGCCGTCAGATGACCATCAGGTTCAGGCAGACGTTACCGGAACTTGAGCGGGCCGTCATGAAGCGCCGCGCCACCCAACTCCGTGCGCACACTCATGAGGGCGCGTCCCAGCAGGTTCTCCCCCCAGGCCTGCCGCGCGCCGGGGGCGTCCTGCTCGCTGAAACCCACACCCCAGATCCGGTCGTTCGGGGCAGCCTCCACCAGCTCTGCCTCGCCGGTCGCCAGCAGCGCCGCCCGTAGCAGCGCGTTCTGTCCGAACTTCAGACGCAGCATGTCCAGCGCCACCCCGAACCGCTCCTGCGCCCAGCGGGCATCGTCGTAGGGGCTCACGCGGCGGCCCAGCGCCTTGCACTCGCCGGGCGTGCGGGCCGCCAGAATCGCCCTGCGGGTCGCCTCGTCCCCGAACAGGGCGGCCTTGCGGGCCATCAGGTACTGCTCGGCGCAGTGGTACGCCACGCCATCCTCGGTGAACACGCTGGGGTGAAAGTTCGAAAACGGATGTGCCGTCTGGTAGAAGAAAACGGGATCGGGGCTCATATTTCCCAGTCTCCCCTGCCCACACCGATCCGACATAGGCAGAGCGGCGCAGGGGCGGCGTGCGCGGATGGCTGACGCGGGCCTCTGCCCCGGCCCGGTATCATGCGGGGCGATGACTAAGGACGGCGGCAAACAGGACAAGAAGGCGCAGCAGTACGGCGTGACGCCCCAGAGCACGGATTTCAACGACTGGTACAACGAGGTCGTGAAGAAGGCCGACCTGGCCGACAACAGCCCCGTGGCGGGCGCGATGGTCGTGCGCCCGTACGGCAGCGCGCTGTGGGAGAACATCCAGCGCTGGCTGGACGACCGGTTCAAGGCGACGGGGCACGAGTCGCTGATCTTCCCCACGCTGATCCCCATGGGCTTTATTACCAAGGAAGCGGATCATGTGGAGGGCTTCGCGCCGGAGCTGTTCACGGTGAACAAGATCGGCACCGAGGAACTGGCCGAGCCGTACGTGATGCGCCCCACCAGCGAGACGATCATCGGGCACATGTGGAGCGGCTGGCTGAACTCCTACCGTGACCTGCCGTTCCTGCACTACCAGTGGGGCAGCGTGTTCCGCGCGGAGCTGCGCACCAAGGCGTTCCTGCGGACCAGCGAGTTCTACTGGCACGAGGGGCACACCGCGCACGCCGACGAGACCGAGGCGCGGGCCGAGGTGCGGCAGATGCTGGACATCTACCACGAGTTCTGCCGCGACGTGCTGGCCCTGCCGGTGGTGCGCGGCGAGAAGACCGCCAGCGAACGCTTTGCCGGGGCGGTCGCCACGTACTCCATCGAGGGCATGATGCGCGACGGCAAGGCCCTCCAGAGCGGCACCAGTCACTACCTGGGCCAGAACTTCAGCCGGGCGTTCGACGTGAAGTTCCAGACGCGCGAGCAGAAGGAAGAACTGGCGCACACGACCTCCTGGGCCATTTCGAGCCGCATCATCGGGGCGATCATCATGACGCACGGTGACGATTTCGGGCTGATCATGCCGCCCCGCATCGCGCCCATTCAGGTGGTCGTGATTCCCGTGGGCCGCAAGGACAACTTCGACCAGATGGTCGAGGAAGGCGAGAAACTGGCCGCCGAACTGCGCGCCCAGGGCCTGAAGGTCAAGGTCGACAAACGCGACGGCGTGACGAACGGCTTCAAGTACAACGACTGGGAACTCAAGGGTGTACCCGTGCGAATCGAGCTGGGCCCCCGCGACCTGGAGAGCGGCGTGGTCGTCGTGAAGAACCGCAACGGCGACGAGAAGGAAACCCTGCCCCGCGCCGAAGCTGTGAGCGGCATGGCCGCCCGCCTGGACGGCATTCACGACTGGCTGCTGGAACGCGCTACGAGCTTCATGCTGGAGCACACCGTCACGGTGGACACCTACGAGGAGTTCAAGGCGGCCATCGAGGCGGGCAAGTGGGTGCGTGCCTTCCACTGTGGCGACCCCGAGAGCGAACGGCAGATCAAGGAGGACACCAAGGCCACCGCCCGCAATGTCCCCCTGGACGACGCGGAGTTCTTCAACGAGGCCGAGGAGGGCGTGTGCGTCCACACCGGCCGCCCCGCCGCGTACGGCAAGCGCGTGATCTTCGGTCGTCAGTACTGACCGGAACCCTGCTGGAGTCCGGGCGCCTTCCCTGTGGGGGGGCGCTCGTTCGTTGTCGGCAGCTTCCGTCAAACAGATTACAAGTTTACTCAACTGGTCTGCTATGCTGCGCCGCATGAAGCGTGCCCTCCTCCCCCTCCTGACCCTCTCCCTGATCGCCAGCGCCAGCGCGCAGCAGGCCAAGGAACTGCGCCTGGGCGTGTTCCCGAACGTCACGCACGCCGCCGGACTGGTCGGCGTGCAGCGCGGCCTGATTCAGAAGAACCTCCCGGCCGGCGTGAAACTGGTCGTACGTGAATTCGCGAACGGCAGCCAGATCAACGAGGCCTTCGCCGCCGGCGCCATTGACGCCGCCTACGTCGGCCCGGGGCCCGCCATGAACGCCTTCATGCGCGGCGTGCCCATCCAGGTGTACGCGGGCGCCGCGAACGCCGGAGCGGTCCTGGTCGCCCGCAAGGACAGCGGCGTGCGCAACGTGAAGGGACTGGCCGGGAAGAAGGTCGCGGTGCCCACGCGCGGCAGCACGCAGGACATCAGCCTGCGCCACCTGCTGCACGAGAACGGCCTGAAAGCCACCGACGAGGGCGGCAACGTCACCATCGTGCCGGTCGACCCGGCCAACATGCCCGCCCTGTTCGCCGCCAAACAGGTGGACGCCGCGCTCGTGCAGGAACCCTGGGGCGCGATCATGGAAACGCAGGGCGCCCGCCTGATCGCCAACGAGAAGGCCATCTGGGCCGGCGGGAACTACACCACCACCGTCCTGACCGTGAACACGCGCTACGCCGCCGCGAACCCCGACAGCCTGCGCGGCCTGCTGCGCGGGCACCTGGCGGCCATCGACTTCATCAAGGGCAGCAGCGCCGGCACGCAGAAGTCGGTCGCGGAACAGATCTACGTCTTCACCGGCAAGCGCCCCAACACCGCCGAGCTGTTCAAGGCGCTGTCCCGCACGAAGGTCACCTGGGACATCAACCTCAAGACCCTGGCCGAGTACGCCCAGCTGAACCGCGAGGCCGGCTTCGCGCGGGACGTGCCGGACCTGAACCGCTTCGTGAACCTCGACCTGATCCGCAGCCTCGCGAAGTGACCGTGTGCTTGCTCCGTGCGGCCGTGGCGGGAGCCTTCCCCGGATGCTCTAGACTGAAGGGATGACGGGGCCAAAGAAAGGTTCACGGGGCCGAGCCCCACAACGCAATACAGCTCAGGGTCGCGGTGGCATCACGCGCGACACCATCAAACCGGCCCGCGCCACGCGCGAGGGCGGCGACGCGCCCGGCCGGGACGGGGCCCGCAAGGACACCCGCCCCGGACGCGGCAGTGACGCGCGTCCCGGCGGCGCCCGGCCCGGCAGCTCCCGCGCCGCAGCGGGTGGCGGCCGCAGCGGCGCGGCCGGTGGTCGCGGCAGCGAGAACCCCGCCCGCCGCAAGCCGGGCGAGGGCAGCGCCCGCAGCGAGGAGGGCCGCAGCGAGGGTCGCGGCGCGGTGGAACGCCGCTTCACGTCGGGCGGCCCGGCCCGGCGCAGCCCGCCCAAGCCCGGCAAGAAGGCACTGCCGGAACTCAAGCGCGTGCAGCTGGACGCGCCGGCGCCCGACACGGCCTTCCGGGACCGGGACGGCGACACGCTGACCTTCCCGGACAGCAACCTCAAACGGGTCGCGGCGAAGATCCTGACCGAGAAGAAGAGGGCGTGGCGCTACCGGCCGTTCGCGTTCCCGCTGTTCACGGACCGGGGCAGCGAGCAGTCCTTCCACTTCGATTTCTACATCTACGACGCCGAGGACAGCGTGATCCGCCTGATCCTGGTGATTCCCTTCGAGTCCCGTGAGGTCTGGGACCGGGTGGGACGCTTCAAGCGGCAGTACCCCATGTACGCGTACGAACTGTGGACGCCCGAGAAACTGGCGCGCCTGAGTGGCCCGCGCGGCCGCCTGGAGTTCTGAGACAGCCCCGGCCTGAAGGGTCTTTTCAAACCCTTCAGGCCGGGCGCGTACGACTTGCAGAACTGCTCCGCAGAGCGGGAGCGAAACGGCCTGCGGGCGTGGAGTTGGCCACCCGGTGATGTTCCGGATAGAGGGCGAAACTGACGGAATCCATGAGGCGGTTTTCGGTTCCGCCCTGTGGGAACGTCACCCTGCTTCGCTCTCCTCTGCCTCTGCGCAGGCTGCTGTGAGCCGACGGGGGTTGACCGCTCGCTGAACTGCCACTCATGCTGGGGCCTCCGGGAATCGTCCGGGGGCTCCCGCGCGTGAGAAATGGCCTCTGGGAGCGGTTCCGGGCACCGTGAGCCGCATGAGAGGGATCTTGTGCTTCGCTTGGGTTTGTGCCCGTGGCTGTGGTACGCGCCGGGTGGTCTGGTACCGTTTCCACGTTACGGGCGGCGCCGACGCGCCTCCCCCGCCACGAAAGGAGAGCGCAGCCTGATGACTACCCCACCCATTCTCCGACCCGGCCGCCCCTACCCCCTGGGCGCCACCTGGGACGGCAAGGGCACCAACTTCGCCCTGTACTCCGAGAACGCCAGCGGCGTGGAACTGTGCCTGTTCGACGAACACGGCGCCGAGACCCGCGTGCCCCTGCGCGAACAGACCGCCTTCGTGTGGCACGGCTACCTGCCCGCCGTGAAGCCGGGGCAACGCTACGGGTACCGCGTGCACGGCGAGTACGCCCCGGAGCGCGGCCTGCGCTTCAACCCGAACGTGGTGCTGCTCGATCCCTACGCCAAGGCGCTGGACGGCACGGAACGCTTCGACGAGGGCGTGTTCGGTTACGTGCCGGGCGGCGAGGACACCGTCATGCAGGAAGAGGAGCAGCGCGGCGCGCCCCTGGGTATCGTCGTGGACTCCAACTTCGACTGGGGAGACAGCCGCCGCCCCGAGATTCCGTTCCATCAGGCCGTGATCTACGAGGCGCACGTCAAGGGCCTCACCATGACGCACCCGGACGTGCCCGACGAACTGCGCGGCACGTACGCCGGGATCGCCTGCGAACCCATCCTGTTCTACCTGCGGGAACTGGGCATCACCAGCATCGAACTGATGCCCGTGCACCAGCACGTGGACGACCCGTTCCTGCTCGACAAGGGCCTGACCAACTACTGGGGCTACAGCACCCTGTCGTTCTTCGCGCCCGACGTGCGCTACAGCGCCGAGGCGCGCCGGGGCAACCCGGCCGGAGCCGTGGACGAGTTCAAGCACATGGTCAGGGCGCTGCACGAGTCCGGCATCGAGGTCATCCTGGACGTGGTGTACAACCACACCGCGGAAGGCAACCACATGGGGCCGACCATGTCCTTCAAGGGCATCGACAACCCCACGTACTACCGGCTGGTCGCCGAGGACCCCCGCTTCTACTTCGATTACACCGGCACCGGCAACAGCCTGAACGTCCGCCACCCGCAGACGCTGCAACTGATCATGGACAGCCTGCGCTACTGGGTGACCGAGATGCACGTCGACGGCTTCCGCTTCGACCTGGCCAGCACCCTGGCGCGCGGCCTGCACGAGGTCGATCAGCTGTCCGGCTTCTTCACGATCATCCACCAGGACCCGGTCATCAGTCAGGTCAAGCTGATCGCCGAGCCGTGGGACGTGGGCGAGGGCGGCTATCAGGTCGGGAACTTCCCGGTCAACTGGGCCGAGTGGAACGGCATCTACCGCGACGACATGCGCGCCTTCTGGAAGGGCGACGGCGGACTGGCCTCCGAGATCGGGTACCGCCTGACCGGCAGCAGTGACCTGTACCAGAACGACGGCCGCAAACCGTACGCCAGCATCAACTTCGTGACCGCCCACGACGGCTTCACGCTGCGCGACACCGTCACGTACGAGCAGAAGCACAACGACGCCAACCAGGAAGGCGGCAACGACGGCCACAACCACAACATCACCTGGAACTGCGGCGTGGAAGGCGAGACCGAGGACGCCGAGATCAACGCGCTGCGTGCCCGCCAGCAGCGGAACTTCCTGGCGACCCTGCTGCTCGGGCAGGGAACCCCGATGCTGCTGGGCGGCGACGAGATCGGCCGCACGCAGGGCGGTAACAACAACGCCTACTGCCAGGACAACGAGATCAGCTGGTACGACTGGGCGAACCTCGACGAGGACCTGCTGGCCTTCACCAAGAAGGTCATCCGGCTGCGCAAGGAACACCCGGCCCTGCACCGCCGCAAGTTCTTCAGCGGCCGCACCATCCGCGGCGAGGACGTGCGCGACATCGTCTGGCTGCGCTTCGACGGCGCCGAGATGAGTGACGAGGACTGGAGCAATCCCCAGACGCAGAGCATGGGCATCTTCCTGGACGGCAACGGCCTGGACGACGTGGACAGCCACGGCCAGCCGCTGCTGGACGACCACCTGCTACTGCTGCTGAACGCCTCGCACGTGGACCTGCCGTTCACGCTGCCGGAACTCGCCGGCTGCCAGCACTGGGAACTGCTGCTGGACACCGGCGACGATCACGCCACCGAGACCCCGGCCGCCGGCGAGGAAACCCACCTGCTGGCCCGCAGCGTCAAACTGTACCGCTGCCCCCGTCAGTAACCCCCTTCAGGACAGAGCAGTCAGAACAGATGAGAGAGGCGGCCCCAGTGTGCGGGGCCGCCTCTCTCATCTGTTCCCACTCCCTACTCCCCAATTCCCGCTTCAGGTTTCGTAGGTGCGGGCGACACTGGTCAGGACGCTGCGGTACTCGCCGGGCGTGATCAGGCCCATGGCCATGGCGTGGCTGGCGGCGTTCAGGCTGTCGGCGGCCAGCACGAGGTCCGCGCCGGTCTTGCGGACTTCCTCGCGGAGTTTCAGGACGCCGCTGTCGCGCGTGCCCTCGGTCACGTCGCGGATGTACACGGCCAGCACCCGGCCCGGATGGCGGCGCACGATCTCGGCGTAGATTTCGGGGTCTTTCTCGCCGCTGTCGCCAACCAGCACGAACGTCAGGTCCGGGAAGCGCGTGAAGATCCGTTCGATCACGCCGTGCTTGTACCCGCCGTGCCCGCCGAGCAGGTCCACGCCCCAGTTGCGCAGGAACATCGGCCCCAGCGGGATGCGGCGGTAATCCAGGAACTGCCACAGCAGATCGAAGAAATTCCAGGGGCTGCTGGACACGTAGAAGATCGGGTTGCGGGCCTCGCCGTCACGGGTCAGGGCGCGGTACAGGGCGCCCACACCGGGGAACGGCAGGCGGGTGCGGGCGTTGCCGGTCAGGACGGTGGCGAGCATGCGCGGCAGGCTGGTCACGTCGGACTGGATGACGGTGTCGTCCAGGTCGCTGATGATGCCGAAGCGGGCGTCCGCGACGACCTGCACGCGGGCGGTGGCGGTCACGTCCCGGCCGTCCAGGGTCAGGGCCGCCTGATGCCACCCGCCGGGCAGCGGCACCTGCGGCGTGAAGATCAGCGTGAAGTATCCGTCGGCGTCACTGACGGCGCTGACCTGCTGGCCGTCCAGGGTGCCCGTGACCCGCACGCCGCCCACCTCGCGCGACAGCAGGCGGCGCAGGACGTTCTGCGCGTTGCGCAGGCGGCGGTCGCCCTTGCGGGCGGGTTGCATGGTGCGGGGCAGCAGCACCCGCCCGGTCAGTTCCACCTGGGCGGGCGTACCCCACCCGACGTAGGGTTGCAGCAGCAGCTTGCCGCGGGCGCGACGGGGCTGCACGAAAGCGGCGAACGCCTGATCGGCGGCCAGCAGCGCCCTTTCCAGCATGGGCTGCACGGTCTTGAACGCAGTCGTTACTGGATTCACCCGCCCAGTGTAGCGGGCGCCGCGTTCCCTGCGGCAAGTGGCTCTGGCCCGGTCGGTCGGTCATGAGAGGCCGCCCCTCTGCCTATCGAATCACGAAAACGCGTGCCACACGCCAGAACAGACCGCTCCCGCCCGGACAGCACGGGGCGGGAGCATGAAGAAACGCGGGGTGATGCGTGGCGTTCAGAACAGGACCATGCCTCCGGTCGCGCCGAGCGTGCTGCCGCTCGTGTAACTGCTTTCCTGCGACGCCAGGAACACGTACATGGCGGCCAGTTCGGCCGGCTGACCGGGGCGGCCCAGCGGGGTGTCCTTCCCGAACTGCATGACCTTCTCCTGCGGCTGCCCGCCACTGGGTTGCAGGGGCGTCCAGAACGGGCCGGGCGCCACCGCGTTCACGCGGATGCCCTTCTCGCCCAGCTGCTGCGCGAGCGCCTGCGTGAACGCCACGATGGCCGCCTTGGTGCTGGCGTAGTCCAGCAGGTTCGGGCTGGGGCGGTACGCCTGGATGCTGGTCGTGTTGATGATGCTCGCCCCGGCGCCCAGGTGCTTCAGGGCCTCCTGGGTGATCCAGAACATGGCGTACACGTTCGTGCGGAACGTCAGGTCCAGCTGCTCGGTCGTGATGTCCGACAGGCTGGGCTGAGTCACCTGCTTCCCGGCGTTGTTCACCAGGATGTCCAGCCCACCCAGTTCCTTCACGGCGCGCGTGACCAGCTCACGGCTGAACGCCTCGTCGGTGATGTCGCCCGGCAACGCCACGGCCCGGCGGCCCGCCGCCTCGATCAGCGCCACGACCTCACGCGCGTCCTGCTCCTCGTCCGGCAGGTAGTTCAGGGCGACGTCCGCACCCTCGCGGGCAAAAGCGATGGCCACGGCCCGCCCGATCCCGGAATCCGCGCCCGTGATCAGCGCCCGGCGGCCCTTCAGGCGGCCCAGGCCCACGTAACTGTCCTCGCCGTGATCCGGCAGGGGCTGCATGGCCGACGCGAGCCCTGGCGCCTCCTGCGGCTGACGCGGGAACGGCGGGGCCGGGTACTGCGCGCGGGGGTCCTGCTTCTCGAACTGCGGCTGGCTCTGACGGGCATCCTGGTCACTCATGCCCCCAGGCTGCCCCGCCCACCTGCCAGCCGCATGATCGCCCCGTGAAGTTCACTTGACCCGGCGTGAGGGGCGCCTTCATGGCAGGGGGCGGTCGCGGATGGCGGATGGCGGATGGCGGATGGCGGATGGCGGATGGCGGATGGCGGATGGTCAGGAGCGTGCGCGCGAGCTGGCCGCCCAGATCAAGCCCATCTAGTCCCTGCTGACCACTCCCTTCTGGCCGGTGTGGTCGTAGCGGCGCAGGATCAGTCTGCGCACCACCCGGTCGGCCAGGGACGGGAGGCGACGGTCGAGCCACGCGAACAGGTGGTACACGCGCGGCACGATGACCTCGCGGCGGGGGCGCAGCAGCACGCCCGCCACAGCGCGGGCCACGACCTCGGGGCCGGGCATGGGGAGGCGGGCGCTGGCGGTCATCTCGCTCTTCACGAAGCCCGGCGAGACGAGGCTGACGTTCACGCCGCTGCCGAGCAGTTCGCGGCGCAGGCCGTGACTGAACCCCCGGATGCCGTACTTGCTGGCGGAGTACAGGCCGTTCGTGGCGGCCTGCCCGGCCACGGAACCGATGTTCACGATGTGGCCGCTGCCCCGCCCGCGCATCTCGGGCAGGACCAGCCGGGTCAGTTCGATGGGCGCGTCGAGGTTCACACGCAGGACCCGCAGCGGGTCCAGGTCGTCCCACCACCAGCCGCGTTCGATGGTGACGCCCGCGTTGTTGATCAGGATGTCCACCCGCCCGAAGTGCGCGTGCGCGGCGGCGATCAGCGCGCGGCGCGAATCGGGGCTGGTCACGTCGGTCGGGACGGCGATCACGCGGTGCCCGGACGGGTCGAGGCGGCGGGCCAGGGCGTGCAGGCCGTCCGCCCGGCGCGCCGCGAGCACCAGGGCGTACCCCAGCGCGGCAAGTTCCGTGGCGGTGGCCAGACCAATGCCGCTGGACGCGCCGGTCAGGACCACGACCGGGCGGGCCGTGTTCCACGGGGGGGTGGGGGCCGTCATGACGCCGCCTGGGGCGTGCGGGGGTGTGGCATAGGGTGATGGTATCCCCAAGCGGCGCTCAGCTGCGAGTCAGGCGCGCGACCGACACTGGGCGGATGCGCGCCGTTCCGTCCGCCCTGACCCGCCTGGGTCTCACGCTGCTGCTGGGCAGCCTGCCCGCCTCGGGCCTGAGCATTCCGGCGCTGCCGCCAGACACGCTGCCGGAAATTCTGCCGGTCGGCACGCCCACGCCCCGGCCCGCGCCGCCGCTGATCACTGCCCCGGCCCCCAGCAATCCGGCGGCTCCGGCCAGTCCGTCGGGCCGGGTGCCCACCGACCCGCTGTTCGCGCGGCAGTGGACGCTGCCGGTCGTGCGCGCCGCGCAGGCCTGGGCGCTGCCCGGCGTGCTGATCGCCCCGGCGCGGCCCGTGACGGTCGCGGTGCTCGACACGGGTTTCGTGAACAGCCCGGAACTTGCGGGCCGCGCCGTGAACGGCTTCGATTTCGTGAGCGATCCCGCCCGCGCCGGCGACGGTGACGGCCGGGACGCCGACGGCAGCGGCGTCGGCCCGTACGCGTACCACGGCGAGGTCGTGGCGAACATCATCGGCGCGGCGCACGACGGGCGCGGCATGGCAGGCCTGAACCCCCGCGTGCGCGTCGTACACGTTCGCGTGGCGGGTACGGACGGGCAGATCAGCGTGCCGGACCTCGTGGACGGCCTGAAGTGGGCGGCGGGACTGCCCGTGCCGGGCGTTCCCGTCAACCCGAACCCGGCGCGGCTGCTGAACCTCAGCCTGTTCGCGGATTTCATTCCGCTGACCGGCTGCGACCCGCGCGTGCAGGCCGCCGTGGACGCCGTGACCGCGCGCGGCGCGCTGGTGATCGCGGGGGCCGCGAACGACGGCGCGGACGCGGGCGGGTACTCGCCCGCCGGGTGCCGCAGCGTCTTGACCGTCACCAGCGTGGATGCCGGGGGTGCGCGGCCCGAGTACGCCAACTGGGGCCGCAGCGTGGCCCTCGCCGCGCCCGGCGGGGAACCGGGGGCGGGCGTGCCGGTCAGCAGCGTCAGCGGGGCCGGCGGCCTGCGGGACCCGCACGGCACCAGCCTCGCCGCGCCGCACGTGACGGGTGTCGCCAGCCTGCTGCTGACCGTGCGGCCCAACCTGACGCCCGCCTCGCTGCGCCGCCTGCTGACCTCCACCGCCGCGCCCTTCCCCGGCGGCCGCTGCGACCCGCAGCCCGCCCACAGCTGCGGCGCCGGCACCCTGAACGCCGAGGCCGCCCTGAAGAGTGCGCTGTCCAGCAGCCTGGGAAAGTAACCGTCCGGGGGCGGCGGGACGCGCGGCCCCCACCCCACCCGCTACCCTGAGCGCATGAGGTTCAAACAGTGAACGCGCCCGCTTGGCGCATCTGGCTGGTCGTGGCGCTGGTGTGCGGCTGGGGCATCCTGACCATCGTGTTCGCCTCCCGGCAGGAGTGGCTGATGACCGCCCTGTGCGCCGCCCTGATGATCAACAACGGCGTCACCCTCTGGCGCCTGACCCGGCAGGGCAAGTAATAAGGACTCCGATTGAAGGGTCTTTGCAGCCCCTTCAATCCGAGCGAATGCGAGTAGGAGAGAAACGGGTTCCGGACGTGGAGCTGACAATCCGGTGAAGTTCCGGATTGTCAGCGAAACAAACGGAATCCGTATAACGCCCAGGATCGTCAGGTCAGCGTCCGGCGTTCCAGCCGCCACCCACGCGTGCGGGTGGCGGTTTTCAGTTCCGGGACGCTCAGGACCGTGCGGGGTGTCCACCACGTCTGCGCGGGTTTGTGCAGTGCCCAGCCGCCGCCCAGCGTGACGGCCGCGTGCTGCGCCAGTCCGTTGCCCGAACGCCACAGCAGCAGCGTGCCGGGCTGGGTGTCCTGACCTCCGGGAACCGTCCGGTCCCGCAGGAACGCCTCGAACGGTTCGCGCTGCATCCAGGTGCGGGCGGCGTCCGGCACGCCCGCCGCGCCCATCACCGTGCCGAAGCAGTTGCCGGCGCTGCCTGACGGGAAGGTGCCCGCCAGCGTCCGGGCGGCCGGGAGGGTGTGGGCGGCCGCGTCCCACACGGCGTCCGGCACGTCCTCCCGCCGACAGGGCCGCCCCGCCCGGCCGATCAGGCGGGCCAGGACCGCGCCGGTCAGGTCCTCGCGCCGCCACAGGAACCGCCCGGTGGGCAGGCCGGGCCGCAGGTCCGCGAAACGGGCGCCCAGTGGCACGTTGCCCCGCCCGTGCCGCACCTGCGCGCGCAACAGCTCGCGGCGCGCCGCCGGAGCCAGGGCGTCCAGCTCCGCCGGGGTCAGCCACGCCACCCGCCCGGCCCCGGCCGCGACATTCCACAGCGTGAACGTGTTGCGTTCCTCCGGAGTCAGCGTCACCGAGGCGCGCGCCAGGGTCGGCAGGGCCAGGCGCTCTGCCTCTGCGTCCGTCAGGTAGAACGGCTGCCGCGCCGGGGCCAGCCAGCCGCGCCACGTGTCCAGCAGGCCCGGGGACACCGGGATGTTCAGAATCTTCACGCCGGGCAGTCTGCTGCCACCCGCGCCCGCAGGGCATCCGCCATCTGCGCTAGGTCCGTTGAAGCTACCATTGCGAGATTCCGGGAAAGCGCCGGAACCTCTCCATTTCCGCTCCAACGTCCTTCTTCTGCTCCGCGCGGTTTATCTACAGGATAAACGCCGTGTCTTCAGCGGTGGCCGCGCCGGGGGAAGTCCGGGGCGGGTTCGCCGTGCAGGACCTCGCGTTCCACCTTCTTCCAGAACCCGAAGAAGCGCCGCAGGGGGCCGTCGAAACTGGTCAGGCGTTCCGGTTCATGAATAATGATCCGCAGGTCCGGGCGGGCGGCGCGCAGGCCGTCCACGATGCGCGCAAAGTCCGGCGTGAAGTTGCGGGTGACGTGCAGCTCGGCGGCGTGGTGCGCGGCGGCGAAGGCGGCGAGTTCGTCCGGCACGGCCCCCACGCGGATCTCGGTGAGGCCGGGGCGGTGCGCGGCGAGGTCCCGCACGCCCTGGTACATGAACGCCAGACGCGGAAACGCGACCGGGACCGCCTGCAGGAACGGACGGTCGAACACGAACAGCGCCGGGGCGTCCGGGCAGGCGCTCAGGGCGGGGTCCGTGACGGACAGGCTGTCGCCGTGAATCCACACGACCCGGCGGGCCTGGGCGGCAGTCACGGCCGCGTCCCGAACAGCTGCGTTTCCAGCTCCCCGTACGAGGCGCGGAACGGACACTCGGCCCGGCAGGTGCGGCACCACCGGCCGCCGCTGTACCGATCGATGTTCTCCTGATTCATGAAGTACGGCTTGTTGCTGAAGGTGCTCGCCACCCACTGCCACGACAGGGCGTTGTTGGCAATATCCCCGTCCAGCAGGTGCTCGCGGAACAGGGCGTACCCGGACCGCCAGTCCACGCCGCGCCAGTGCACCAGGTACGCCGCGAACCACAGCCGCTCGTGGTTGTGCAGCCACCCGTCCCGGACGAGGTGCGTGACCCATGCGTCCGCGCAGGGCAGGCCGGTGCGGGCCTCGCGCACGTCGTCCGGCAGGGTGTCCGTCCAGCGGGCCGGGTACTTGGGGTCCTCCAGGTTCCCCAGGACCCGCGCGCCCTCCTGGCGCAGCACCAGCCGGTAGAATTCCGCCCAGGTCAACTGCCGCAGGAACTCGTCCCGCTCGCGGCCCCGCATGACGGCGCGGGCGTGCGCGGCCACCTCGCGCAGGCCCAGCATGCCGTGACGCAGGTACATGCTCAGGCGCGACACGTTCCCGCTCAGGAAGTTCCGGCCCGCGTACCCCTCGCCCGTCCAGGCGTGCAGGGCCGCCAGTCCCGCCGTGCGGCCGCCCACACGGGCCGGGAGGCGCGGCTCGCCGGTGTACAGGCCGGTCAGGGCCTCGCCCAGCACGCGGGGCAGCTGATCGTCCAGCAGGTCGGGGGGCAGGCGCAGGGCATCGGTCATGCGGTCAGCATCGCCGCCCACGCCACCGCACACCGTACGGCCCGGCACAGCGCGAGCCGACCACGTACCGCCCACCATCCTCACATTCTGATATCAGACACTGATATCCGTGGATACGAACCTGTTCAAGGGCAACCTGGACCTGATCCTCCTGAGCGTCCTGGAACGCGAGGGTGGGTACGGGCAGGACATCGCCAAGCGCGTCAGCGCCGTCACGGAGGGCAGCATCACCCTGAACGCCGGGAGCCTGTACCCGGCCCTGCACCGCCTGGAGAAGGGCGGGTTCCTGAGCGCCGCCGAGACGACCCCCGCCCGTGGTGGCCCCCCGGTCCGCACGTACACCCTGACCGACGCGGGCCACGCCGAACTGCGCCGCAGACGTGATTCTTACCGCGCCTTCGATGCGGCCCTGCGGAGCCTCTGGTGACCCCGCCCGCCGTTCAGGCGTACCTGCGCCGCGTGACGCGGCTCCTGCCACCCACGGCCGCCCGCAGGGTCCGGGCGGAACTGCACGGGAACCTGCACCAGAGTATGCTCGACGCCCGCCTGCGCGGCCTGACCGAAACCGACGCCTGGACCGCGGCCCTGAGTGAGGCTGGACCGGCCCTGCCCGCCGCCCTTCACCTTGCCCGCACGCACACGCTGGGACTGGCGCTGCGCTGGCTGCTGGCCGCCGGACTGCTCGGCGGGGCCGCGTACGCCCTCCAGGGCAACCATCCAGCCACGCCCACTCCCGCGACCACGGAGGCGCAGCCGTGACCGCCTCTGTCAGGAACCGTCTGGGGCGCCTGTGGCGCGACTGGCTGTCCCCGCTGGCCTTCGCGCTGCTGCTGACGCAGTTCGGCGCGACCGCCGTGCGCGTGGACGGCGTCAGCATGCTGCCCGGCCTGCGCCACGGCGAGACGCTGCTCGTCCCGAAAATCGAAGGCTGGGCGCATACCCTGGGCGCCGGCACCTACGCGCGGGGCGACACTGTGGTGTTCAAACCGCCCCGCACCGCCACGCAGGAATGGACGCGCACGTACCGGGGCCTCACGCTCCCGTGGGCGTACCGTCCGTACCTCGTCAAGCGGGTGATCGGACTGCCCGGCGACACCGTGCAGGTCCAGGCGGGCACCGTCCTCGTGAACGGCCGCCCGCTGAACGAACCCCGCACCACCGCGTACTGGAACGGGGCGTGCCTCGACACGACCAGCCCCCTGGCGAACACGCCGCCCGTCACCGTCCCGGCCGGGACGTACTTCGTGATGGGCGACAACCGCAGTCCCGGCGGCAGCCTCGACAGCCGCGTGTTCGGCCCGGTCGGCACCGCCGACATCGCCGGACGCGCCGTCGCCAGCGTGTGGCCCCTGACGGTGCCCGGCGCCGCCACATCGCCCTGCGGGCCGGAACAACAGGACGGCCCGCAGCAGTGGAATCCGCGCCTGCTGCGCTCAGGCGGGTGAGCGGCTGAACCAGCCCTGAACCGTCCCGAAGGTCAACGCGCCGGCCGGGTCGAGGGTGCCCTGTTCGCGGAGGCCTGCGCTCAGGGCGGCAGCGTGACCCACGGCCGCCAGGAACAGTGAGGGGCCGGTGCTGACGCGGCTGGCCCCGGCGCGCAGCAGGGTGTGGGCGTCCGGTCCGCCGGGGACATGCATGACGGCCAGCGGGCCGCCCAGGCGTTCGCGCAGCGTGCGGAGGGTGGAGGGGTCGGTCAGGCCGGGCACGAACACGCTGTCCGCCCCGGCCCGCAGGTACGCGCGGCCCCGGCGGACCGTCTCGTCCAGTCTGTTCGCGTCGGTGTCGCCGTACCCGCTGAGGTACGTGTCGGTGCGGGCGTTCAGGTACGCGGGAACGCCCAGCGCGTCGGCGGCGGCACGCGCGGCGCGCAGCCGGTCCATCTGCTCGTCCACTGGCAGGAGGGGCCGGTCGGGCTGCCCGCTGGCGTCCTCGAGGTTCAGGCCCGCCGCGCCCAGGCTCAGGGCAGCGCGGACCGTGTCGGCCACGCCCTGCGGCGTGTCGGCGTACCCGCCTTCCAGGTCGGCGGTGACGGGCACGGTCACGGCGTTCAGGAGGCGTTCCAGGGCGGCCAGCAGCATGTCGCGCGGGGCGACCTGCCCGTCCGGGAAGCCCAGGGCGAAGGCCACGGCGGCGCTGCTCGTGCCGATGGCCGGACTGCCCGCCTGCTGCAACGCGCGGGCGCTGACGGCGTCCCAGGCGCAGGGCAGGATCAGGCCGCGTTCGTGCAGGGCGCGCAGGAGGTGGGCGTGCTGGGGCTGGGTTCGGGCTTGGGTCATGGGGTGTCTCCGTGAGGGTCTTGGGTGGGCGGCAGGGCGTGCCACAGGCGCAGGACCGCGTGACTGCGGTGAGGGGCGAAGGGCTCAAGCAGGCGCTGCACCTCGGCGGGCGTCGGGCGTGCGGGCAGTCCGTGCGCGCGGCGCAGCGCGGCGACCAGGGCGGCGTCCGTGTCGGGCACGATGTCCGGAAAACCCAGCACGCGCAGCAGCACGTACTCGGCGGTCCACGGGCCGATACCGGGCACGGCCAGCAGGGTGCGGCGCGCGGCTCCCACCGTGCCGCGTGACAGCGCCGCGAGGTCCAGTTCCCCGCGCGACACCCGCCCCGCCAGTCGGTGCAGTAACGCGGCCCGCGCGCCGGTCAGGCCCACGCTGCCCAGTTCGGCGGGGGTCAGGGCCGCCACGGCCTGCGCGGTGGGCGGCGCGCTCAGGCCATTCCCGGCGGGCAGGCCGCAGCGGTCCACCAGTCGCCGCCGCAGCGTGCAGGCCTGCTGAAACGTGACCTGCTGGCCCACCACGGCCCACACCAGCCCGTCGAAGAACTCCGGCACCAGCGGAACAGGCCGCGACAGTCCGCGCAGCCCCAGCGCCCGCTCCGCCAAGGCGTGCAGGGCCAGCCAGTCCGGACCACTCAGGGCCTCCGGACGGGATGGCCGCACCGTGGCGTCCTGACCACCGAACTGCACGGTCACGACCTGCGGTCCACCCGGCAGGGTCCACGCGAAGGACACCGCGTCCTCCCCCACCAGTCCCGTCACGCCAAGCGGATCGCGGCCCAGGTCGCGGCGCACCAGTTCCAGCGGGTACGCGGCCGGCAGCGTCAGCCGCAGCGTGCCTGCCCGGGCCGCCGCGCGCAACGCCTGCGGGGTCAGGTGCATCACCCGCCGGAACTGCGCGCCGAACGCCGACAGGCTCCCGAACCCCACCGCGAACGCCACCTGCGCCGCCGTATCCGCCGAGGTCAGCAGGCGCGCGGCCGCCAGTTCCACCCGCCGCCGCGTCAGCCAGTCGGCCGGACTGCACTGGAACTGCTCACGGAACAGGCGGTGCAGCGCGCTGCCACTCAGGTTGAGTGCGCGGGCCAGGGCCTGCACGGACTCCACGCCCGGCACGTCCACGCGGGCCAGCGCCGCCGTGAAGGTCGCCTCCTCGACCGGCACGCCCGCCTGGAACGCGTCCGGCTGGCAGCGACGACACGCCCGCAGTCCCGCCGCCCGCGCCGACGCCACGCACGGGTGGAACACCACGTTCCCCGCCAGCGGCTTGCGCGCCCGGCAGGACGGCAGGCAGTAGATCCCGGTACTCGTCACGCCCGTGTAGAACAGCCCGTCGAACGCCGCGTCGCCCGCGAACATCCGCTCCAGCATGAATTCCCGCGTGAACGTGACCGTCATGCCCGCATTGTCACGGGTGCGGGCGGCGGCCCTCTACCGGAATCCTCCACCGCAATTCCCGCCACGGCAAACCCCCGCCACGCGGACGGGGGTCTTCTCTCTTGCCTTCAGCCTTCTGCCATCGGCCTGCGTTACAGCGAGATCAGGAAGGGGTCTTCGAGGCTTTCGCAGATGAAGCGCACGAAGCGGGCGGCGTCGGCGCCGTCGATCAGGCGGTGGTCGTAGGTGAGGCTGAGGGGGAGCATGTTGCGGGGTTCGAACGCGCCCGTTTCCTTGTTCCAGACGGGTTCCATGCCGCCGCGGCTCACGCCGAGGATGGCGACTTCGGGGCTGTTCACGATGGGCGTGAAGGCGTGCCCGCCGATCCCGCCGAGGTTGGAAATCGTGAAGGTGGCGCCCTGCATCTCGTCGGGTTTGAGTTTGCGGTCGCGGGCGCGGCCGGCGAGTTCGCTCAGTTCCAGGACCATGTCGGTGATGCTCTTGCGGTCGGCGTCCTTGATGACGGGTACGAGCAGGCCGACGGGCGTGTCGACGGCGACGCCGATGTTCACGAAGTCCTTGTAGATGACCTGCTGGGCGTCCAGGTCGAGGCTGGCGCCGAATTTGGGGAACTGACGCAGGGCGTTCGCGACGACCTTCATGAGGATGTGCGTCATGGTGAGTTTGCCGCCGGCTTTCTCGACGCGCGCGCCGAAGCGTTTGCGGGTCTCTTCCATGAGGGTCACGTCGGCCTTGTCGAAGTGCGTGACCATGGGGATGAGGGTGCTGGCGGTCATGGAGCGGACGGTGGCCTTGCGGATGCCGCTCATGTCCTCGCGGGTCACGCGGCCCCACTTCTCGAAGTTGGGCAGGGGCGCGGCGGCCACAGCAGGCGCGGCGGCGGCAGGGGCGCTGGCCTGCGCGGCGGCGGGCGCGGTGACGGTGGGGGTGCCGCCGGTGCGGCGGACGTCTTCCTCGCTGATACGGCCGGCGATACCGGTGCCCTGCACGGCGTGAATGTCCACGCCGATCTCGCGGGCGAGGCGGCGGATGCTGGGCGCGGCGGGCACGACGTGGCGCCCGTCGAAGGTCTGCGGGTTCTGCGTGCCGGACTGTACGGGTGCGGCGGCCTGCGCGGCGGGCGCACCGGCGGGCTGGGCCGGGGCAGGTGCGGCGGGCGCGGGTGCGGCCGGTGCGGGTGCGGGCGACGCTGCGGGGGCGGGGGCGGTCGGGGCGCTGCCGCCGCCCAGGGTAGCGATCACGCCGCCGACCTTCACGGTGTCGCCCACGTTCACGCTGACGCTCTGCACGGTGCCGCTGGCGTTGGAGGGCACTTCCACGACGGCCTTGTCGGTCTCGATCTCGATGACGGGCTGGCCCTCGGTCACGGTGTCGCCCGGCTTGACGAGCACGGTCACGACGGTGCCCTGCTCGATGTTGTCACCCACGTCCGGCAGGGTGATCTGCGCGCCGCCGCTGACCGGAGCGCTCGCGGGGGCGCTCGGGGCGGTCTGAGCGGCCTGTTCCTTCTGCGACGCCTGCTGCGCCTGCGCGGCTGCCTGGGTGCTGGCGGTGTCGGTCTCGTCGACCGGGGCGCTCGCGGGGGCGGCGGGGGCGGCCGGGGTGCTGGCGCCGCCGCCCAGGGTGGCAATGACGCCGCCCACCTTCACGGTGTCGCCCACGGTCACGTTCACGGCTTCCACGGTCCCGGCAGCCTCGGCGGGCACCTCGATGACGGCCTTGTCGGTCTCGATCTCGATGATGGGTTGCCCCTCGGTGACGGTGTCGCCCGGCTTGACCAGCACGGTCACGACGGTGCCCTGCTCGATGTTGTCGCCCACGTCGGGGAGTTTCAGTTCAGTAGCCATTTGGAGTTCTCCTTCGGAGAGGGGTTGATGGTCGACGGTAGACAGTTGATGGTGGAGAGCTGGGCTCTATCGACCATCAACGTTCAACCTTTAACGCAGGACGGGCGCGTCGCGTTCCGGGTCGATGCCGAGGTCGGCAATCGCTTTCGCCACGACGTCGCCCTTGATCTTGCCGTCGCGCTGGAGGGCGTACAGGGTGGCCAGGACGACGTGTTTGGTGTCGACCTCGAAGAAGTCGCGGAGTTCCTCGCGGGCCTCGCTGCGGCCGAAGCCGTCGGTGCCGAGCGTCCAGAGTTTGCGGTCCAGGTGGCCGTTCAGGCCGTCCGCGCCGAGTTTGATGTAGTCGCTGACGCTGATCAGGACGCCGGGGGCGTTCTCCTTGCTCAGCTGCTGGGCCACGTACGGCACGCGGGGTTCCTCGGTGGGGTGCAGCATGTTGTGACGCTGGGCGAGCAGGGCGTCCTGGTGGAGTTCCTTGTAGCTGGTCACGCTCCACAGGTCGGCGGCCACGCCGTACGCTTCGAGGGCCTTGACGGCTTCCTGCGCGGCGCCCATGGCGGGACCACCGGCGAGAATCTGCGCTCTGAGTTTGCCCTTGTGGGCGCTCCTGTGCAGGCGGTACAGGCCGCGCACGATGCCGTCGCGGATTTCCTCGTGGCTGCGGCCATCAGCAGGCATGGCGGGCTGCAGTTCGTTCTCGTTGTCGACCGTGACGTAGTAGAACTCGTCGATGCCGTCCACGTACATGCGCTGGATGCCGTTCTCGATGATCACGGCCAGTTCGTACGCGAAGGCCGGGTCGTAGGTCTTGAGGTTCGGCACGACGTACGCCTGGAGGTGGCTGTTGCCGTCCTGGTGTTGCAGGCCCTCGCCGGCCAGGGTGGTGCGCCCGGCGGTGGCGCCCAGGATGAAGCCGCGGGCGCGCTGGTCGGCGGCGGCCCACACGAGGTCACCGACGCGCTGCATGCCGAACATGGAGTACAGCACGAAGAACGGGATGGTGGGCACGCCGTGGTTGGCGTACGAGGTGCCGGCGGCGATCCAGGAGGCCATCGCGCCGTCCTCGGTGATGCCTTCTTCCAGCATCTGGCCGTTCACGCTTTCCTTGTAGGCCATCAGGCTGCCGCTGTCGACCGGGGTGTACGTCTGGCCGCGCGGGGAGTAGATGCCGATGCGGGGCACCAGGGCGTCCATGCCGAAGGTGCGGGCCTCGTCGGGGACGATGGGTACCACGAAGCGGCCGATTTCCTTGTCGCGCAGCAGTTTGCTGATGATCTGCACGGCGGCCATGGTGGTGCTCACCTGACGGTCGCCGCTGCCCTTGGCGAACTCCTCGTAGAACTCGCCGTTCGGGATGGTGGGGTGCGGGTACTCGACCCGGCGGGCGGGAATCGGGCCGCCGAGCGCGGCGCGGCGTTCGAGGGCGTACTTCACCTCGGCGCTGTCCGGGCCGGGGTGGTAGTACTCCATGTGCTCGACCTGCTCGTCGGTCAGCGGGAGTTCCAGCGTGTCGCGCAGCGCCTTGAGGGTATGGAAGTCGAGTTTCTTGACCTGGTGGGCGACGTTGCGGGCCTGGGCGCTCTCGCCGAGGCCGTAGCCCTTGATGGTGCGCGGGATGATGATGGTCGGGCTGCCCTTGTGCTTCACGGCCGAGGCGTACGCGGCGTAGATCTTGTGGATGTCGTGCCCGCCGCGGTTCAGGAGTTCCAGGTCGGCGTCGCTCCAGCCCTCGATCAGGGCCTTGAGTTCCGGGGTGTTGAAGAACTTCTCGCGCAGTTCCTTGCCGCCAAAGGCCGCGTAGCGCTGCGACTCGCCGTCCACCAGCAGTTCGAAGCGTTTGACGATGGTGCCGTTGTAGTCCTTCTGCAGCAGTTCGTCCCACTTGGAGTCCCAGATGACCTTGATGACGTTCCAGCCCGCGCCACGGAACAGCGCCTCGAACTCCTGGATGACCTTGGAGTTGGCACGCACCGGCCCGTCGAGGCGCTGGAGGTTGGCGTTCAGCACGAAGATCAGGTTGTCGAGGTTCTCGTACGCGGCAAATCTGATCGCGCCGATGCTCTGCGGTTCGTCCATCTCGCCGTCACCCAGGAACGCCCAGACCTTGGCGTCACCCTTGGGTTTCAGTTCGCGGTTTTCCAGGTACTTGATGAAGCGCGCCTGATAGATCGCCTGGATGGGGCCCAGGCCCATGCTGACGGTCGGGAACTCCCAGTAGTCGGGCATCAGCCACGGGTGCGGGTAGCTGCTCAGGCCCTCGCCTTCGGGCTGGAGTTCGCGGCGGAAGCGGTTCATGCGGGCCTCGTCGAAACGGCCCTCCAGGAAGGAGCGGGCGTACACGCCGGGGCTGGCGTGCCCCTGGTAGAAGATCAGGTCGCGGTCCTGCCCGGCGCCGTGGCCGCGGAAGAAGTGGTTGAAGCCCACCTCCAGCAGCTCGGCGGCGCTGGCGTACGTGGACAGGTGCCCGCCGATGCCGTCACTCTTCTTGTTGGCCTTGATGACCATGACCACGGCATTCCAGCGGATGATGTTGCGGATCCTGCGTTCGATCTCGGGGTCGCCGGGGTACTCGGGCTGCGCCTCGACATCGATGGTGTTGATGTACGGGGTGTTCTGCTTGAACGTGATGGGCGCGCCGTGGAAGTACGCGTAATGGTCGAGTTCCTCGAGCAGTTCCGCCGCGCGGTTGTCACCGGCGTTCGCGAACACGTACGCCAGTGAGTCGAGCCACTCCTGGGTCTCCACGGAGTTCAGCTTCTCGCGCTCCTGCGCGCTCATGCCGGTACGGGGCGGTCTGTTCGGAGGAGATGAGGTCATGTCAGCAGTCTAGGCCCCGTCGTTCCACACTTCCAACAGGGGATTCTCACAGGATTCACCACTGGTACTGGTGGGTTCCCGGAGTTACGCTGGAGGGCAATGCCCACGCCGCCCACGCCCCACCCGCCCGCCCCGATCGCCCCATGATCGAACTGCGTCACCTGCGGCACTTCGTCGCCCTGGCCGAGGAAGAACACTTCGGGCGGGCCGCCGAACGCGTGTTCGTGGTCCAGCAGGCCCTGAGCAACTCCATCCGCAACCTGGAAGAGGAAGTCGGGGTGCCGCTCGTGCTGCGCACCACCCGCCGCGTGCAACTGACGCCCGCCGGGCAGGAATTCCTGATCGGCGCCCGCGAGACGTTGCTGCTGGCCGGACAGACCGTGGAACGCGCCCGCCGCGCCGCCCGCGGAGAGGTGGGCCGCCTGACCGTCGGCTTCGTCAGCGGGCTGGCCTTCGGGGGCCTGCCGGAAATCGTGCGCCGCTTCCGCGAACTGTACCCGAACGTCAGCGTGGACCTGCGCGAACTCACCGCCCAGGAACAGGAAGCCGGACTGCGCGGCGAACAGATCGACATCGGCCTGATGCTGCTCCCGGTCCGCGACCCCACCCTCGACTCGCGCCCCCTCTGGCGCCAGCCCCTGGTCGCGGCGCTGCCCGCCGAGCACCCCCTGGCCCGCAAACGCCGCCTGAAGATCAGCGACCTGAGCCACGAGAACTTCGTGTTCTTCCCCCGGCAACTGCGCGCCACGTACTTCGATCAGGTCATGCGCTGGTGCGCCGCCTCCGGCTTCACCCCACACGTCGTGCAGGAAGCCATCGAGATCCCCACGCTGCTGTCCCTCGTCGCGGCGGGCGTGGGCGTGTTCCTGCCCATCGAGTTCTTCAGCCGCCTGAGCCTGCCCGGCGTGGTGTACCGCCCCGTCGAGGACGCCCCCACCGTCGAGATCGTCGCCGTGTGGCGGCGCGGCGACGGCACCAGCCCGGTCGTGCGCGCCTTCCTGACCGTCGCGGAGGAAGTGCTGCGGGAGGGCAGTGGGAAGTAAGCAGTAGGCAGTCATACGGACTCCGATTGAATGGGCTGCAAAGCCCGTTCAATCCGAGCGAAGCGAGTGGGAGCAAAACGGATTCCGGACGTGGAGCCGACAATCCGGTGAAGTTCCGGATTGTCGGCGAAACAAACGGAATCCGTATCAGGTGGGCTTGCCGTTCACCATCAACCATCACCCCTGCTGCGGCTTCCCCGTGTCCGGCATGCCGCGCAGGACGCCCAGGATCAGCAGCGTGCCCGCCACGGACAGCAGCGCGCCCATCAGGAACGCCGCGCCGGGGAAGCCGTGCGTGAGGCCGTAGGCGTACACGGCCGTCGCCAGGAGCGGGCCGACCACCGCGACCAGGGAGTTCAGACTGGTGATCGCGCCCTGCACGCGGCCCTGCTCGGATTCGCTCACCTGCCGGGAGATCAGGCCCTGAATGGCCGGGTTGGCGAGGCCCCCCAGTGCCCCCACGACCAGCGAGGCGTACAGCAGCGCGCCGCTGCGGGCCACGCTGAGCACCAGGAATTCCAGGATGCTGGCGACCAGTCCGGTCATGATGGTCCGCCGGTCCCCGAAGCGCGCGATGAACGGCCCGATCAATCCGCCCTGCACGGCGGCCGTGAGCAGTCCGAAGAACGCCAGGGCCACCCCGTTCTGCCCCGGAGTCCAGGTCAGGACGCGTTCGGTGTACAGCACCCACGTGCTGAAGATCACCTGCCCTGCGAGGCCCAGCAGCACGAACGTCAGCGCCAGGGACCGCAGGATCGGGTACTCGCCCAGCGCCCGCAGCGGCAGCAGCGGGTTCAGGTCCGCGCGCCGCATGGCCTTGCCGCGCGCGCTGACCGGCAGCGACTCGGGCAGCACGAACAGGCCGTACAGCACGTTCAGGCCCGTCAGGGCGGCCGCGACCATGAACGGCACCCGCAGCCCGTACTCGCCCAGCAGACCGCCCAGCGCCGGCCCCAGGATGAAGCCCACCCCGAACGTCGCGCCCAGCAGCCCGAAGTTCTTCGCGCGGTCCTCCGGGGGTGACACGTCCGCGATGTACGCGTTCGCGACCGTCAGGCTCGCCCCGGTGATCCCTGCCAGGATGCGCCCGACGAACAGCCACGCCAGATTCGGCGCGAACGCCAGCAGCAGGTAATCCAGCGCCATGCCGCTCAGCGCGAACAGCAGCACCGGCCGCCGCCCGAAGCGGTCACTCAGCACCCCCAGGATCGGCGCGAAGATGAACTGCATCACCGCGTACGCCGCCGTCAGCAGCCCGATGGTGCGGGCGCCCGCCACCTCCGAGCCCGCCAGTTCCTTCACCAGTCCCGGCAGCACCGGAATGATCAGCCCGATCCCGATGATGTCGATCAGGGCGGTCAGCAGGATGAAAATCAGGGCAGCAGGACGGGCGCGCATGACGGGCAGTGTACGGCGCGCAGGTCAAGGTTCCCTTCAGCCATCTCGCTTACCATCCACTTACGTACAGGGCGTAAAATAGGGAGATTCGTTCGGGCCGCGCCCGCCCCCTGCCCTCTCCCCCACCCCCGGAGGTCCCATGCTCAAGGTCCAGTCCAGTTACACGCCCGCCGGCGACCAGCCCACCGCCATCCGCTCCCTGGTGGACGGCCTGGACTCCGGCCTTCGGTTCCAGACACTGCTCGGCGCGACCGGCACCGGGAAGTCGGTGGCGTGGCACGAGCCCGTCACCGTGGAGATCGCCGGGCAGGTGCGCCGCCTCCCCATCGGTGAACTGATCGACGATCTGTTCGGATCTCCCACCCAGGATGAGGATTCACTGGAACTCCCGCCGCCCGACCCGATGCGGGTGCTGGCGTGGAACGCGGCGGACGGCGCGGTGGCGTGGCGGACGGTGACGGCCCTGACGCGGCACGGCGCGCCGGAGCGGCTGCACCGGCTGGTCACGGCGTGCGGGCGCGAGGTGACGGTCACGGCGGATCACAGCGTCTGGGTGCTGCGTGGCGGGCACGTCCAGCTGGTCGCGGGCGATGACGTGCGGCCCGGTGACGCGCTGCCGGTCCCCCGCCGGGTGCCGCAACCGGACGGAACGGTCACGCATCTGGATACGCTGGCACTGCTGGACGGTACGCCGTTCCACGTGGCGGTGCCGTACACGCCGGACCGGGACCCGGAGTGGCGTGACCTGGTGCGCGGGCATCACGCCCGCCCGGACGGGAAACTGCACGCCCTGCGCCGCGGCAGGCGGGGCGGTGGCCTGAACGTCACGGCGGCCCGCGCGGCAGTCTCGCAGGGACTGGCGGTCGCCACCGAGGCGCGTGTCTCGGCACGGTCGGTCAGCGTGGCCGGGCAGCTGTCCCTGACCCCCGCGCTGGCGCTGCTGCTCGGGCAGTACGTAGCGGAGGGGCACGCCGCGCCGGGCTTCGCGCTGATCTCCGTGCGGGACGCAGACGTGCAGGCGCAGCTCACGGCGGCGCTGCATGAACTGGAGGCCGGGCACTTCCGCCGCGCGGACGGCGATTTCGTGCTGTCCGGGCGGGTGTGGCGGGAGGTGCTGGCCCGGCTGATGGGCGAGCGTTCCGGCGAGAAGCACCTGCCGGTGAACTTCGCGGCGTTCCCGGATGCGTTCCTGGCGGGCGTGCTGCGCGCGTACTTCGAGGGGGACGGCGGTGTGGACAGCGGCGCGGTGACGGCCGTGACGAACAGCGCGCGGCTGGCCGGGGAACTGGCCGAGGCCCTGCTGCGTTTCGGGGTGTGGGCGCGCCTGCGTGAGGTGCATAAGCGCCGCCCGGACGGCACGATGGGCACGTATCACAAGGTCACGGTGTCCGGCGCCCAGAACCTGCGGGCCTTCCAGGAGGGGGTCGGGTTCCTGAGCGCTCGCAAACGGGCGGCCCTTGCGGACCTGCTGGAGCGGACCGGTGAGGGCAACACGAACGTGGACGTGGTCCCCGGTGTGGGCGGGCGCCTGCTGGCCGAACGGGAGCGGGCCGGGCTGTCGCAGCGGCAGGTAGCGCAGGCGGCGGGCTGCACGCGCACGATGGTCTCGGCGGTCGAGTGCGGCGTCCGCGCCCCCAGCGCGGCCCTGTTCCGCCGCCTGTGCGAGGCGCTGAACGTGACCGACACGGCCTTCACAGGGCTGGCCGATGTCCACTGGTCGCCGGTCGAAACCAACGAGACGGTCGCACCCAGGACCGCCTTCGTGTACGACTTCAGCGTGGACGGCTTCGAGACCTTCCTGACCGGACGGGGCGGCCTGTTCGTGCACAACACCTACTCGGTGGCGAAAGTCATCGAGGAAACCCAGCGTCCGGCGTTGATCATGGCGCCCAACAAGATCCTGACCGCGCAGCTGGCGAGCGAGTTCCGGGAGTTCTTCCCGGACGCGGCGGTGGAGTTCTTCATCAGTTACTACGATTACTACCAGCCCGAGGCGTACGTGCCGGGCAAGGACCTGTTCATCGAGAAGGACGCCAGCGTGAACCAGGAGATCGAGCGGTTGCGGCACAGCACCACGCGCAGTCTGCTGACGCGGCGGGACACGATCGTGGTGGCGTCGGTGAGCTGCATCTACGGTCTGGGTGACCCGAAGGAGTACACGGCGCTGAACCTGATCCTGAAGAAGGGTGGGCAGGTGAGCCGGGACGAGATTCTGGGGCGGTTGGTGAACATGCAGTACGAACGCAACGACATCGAGATGATGCCGGGCCGCTTCCGCGCGAAGGGCGAGATGATCGAGGTGTGGCCCGCGTACGATGAGCAGCCGCTGCGGATCGAGTTGTGGGGTGACGACGTGGAGCGCATCACGGTGGTGCATCCGCTGACGGGGGACCGGCTGGCGGAACTGGACGCGACGGTGGTGTACCCGGCGAAGCATTACGTGAGCAGTGCGGGGAACATCGAGCGGGCCATCGTGACGATTCAGCAGGAGCTGGACGAGCGGCTGGAGTACTTCCGGTCGACCGGGAAGCTGCTGGAGGCGCAGCGCCTCAAGGAGCGCACGCTGTACGACCTGGAGATGCTCAAGGTGCTGGGGTACTGCTCGGGCATCGAGAACTACTCGCGGCACATTGATGGGCGCGCGGCGGGGCACACACCGTACACGATGCTGGATTACTTCAACGATGATTTCGTGACGTTCATCGACGAGTCGCACGTGACGGTCCCGCAGATCGGCGGGATGGCGAACGGCGACCGGGCGCGTAAGCAGACGCTGGTGGATTACGGCTTCCGCCTGCCTTCGGCGATGGATAACCGCCCGCTGAACTTCGACGAGTTCATGAGCAAGACCGGGCAACTGGTGTTCGTGTCGGCCACGCCCGGCCCGTACGAGCGCGAGCACAGCGACTCGATCGCCGATCAGATCATCCGCCCGACCGGGCTGGTGGACCCGCCCGTGACGGTGCGGCCCATCAACGGGCAGATCGAGGACCTGCTGGGCCGCGTGCGCGAACGCGCGAAGATCGGCGAGCGCACCCTGGTGACCACCCTGACCAAGCGCATGTCCGAGGACCTGACCGAGTACCTGCTCGAAAAGGGCGTCAAGGCGCGCTACATGCACAGCGACATCGACTCCGTGGAACGTCAGGTGATCATCCGCGACCTGCGCCTGGGCCACTACGACGTGCTGGTCGGCATCAACCTGCTGCGCGAGGGCCTGGACCTGCCGGAAGTGTCGCTGGTCGCCATCCTCGACGCCGACAAGCCCGGTTTCCTGCGCAGCGAACGCGCCCTGATCCAGACCATCGGCCGCGCGGCCCGCAACGTGAACGGCGAGGTCATCCTGTACGGCGACTCCATCACGCCCGCCATGCAGTTCGCGATGGACGAGACGCGCCGCCGCCGCGAGAAGCAGACCGCGTACAACGAGGAGCACGGCATCACGCCCACCACCGTCATCAAGGGCGTGCGCAACGTCATCCGCGGCGAGGAGCAACCCGCCGAGGTCAGCTCCGAGAACGTGGGAACGGACCGCGACGCCCTGACCGCCCAGCTCACGGACCTGGAACTGGACATGTGGCAGGCGTCCGAGGACCTGGACTTCGAGCGGGCCGCCAGCCTGCGCGACCAGATCCGCGCCATCGAGGCCAAGTTGCAGGGCAAGGAGTTCAAGCAGGCGACCGTGCCGGGGCAGAAGGTTCGGTCACGCGGACGACGCTGAGCGCAGCGGAACCCAGGCAGGCCGCCCCGGAGACGTGGGCGGCCCGCCTCTTTCTGGATTCAGTCTGGATTCAGCGCTTCAGGGTCAGGGTGCAGGTGCCGGCGGCCACGCCGGCCTTGCGGACGGCCTGCACGAATTCGTCGGCGTTGCGGGGCTCGCCGGTGGCCGCGTCGAGCTTCGGGATGTACGACTGGATCGTGTCCAGGTCGCCGCTGAGCAGCACGCCGCGCGCCCCGGTGCCCTCGACCATGCCCAGGCACATGTGGATGTCGGTGTCGTCGGTCATGCCGGTCAGGACGTCCGTAGCGATAATCAGGCGGTTCTCGGGGTTCCAGCTGAAGAGGCCCTTGTCCGCCTCGAAATCCCAGCCGTCGTCCCACTCGGGGGCCTGGGCACTCAGTTTCAGTTCCCGGTTGATGCGGTCGCCGCCAGCCGTGGTGCCGGTCATCACCCAGGTCTGGCCGGGGCGGACCAGGGCGTTGGCGGGCAGGGCTTTCGGCGCGCCGAAGGGAGCGACGGTGCGCGGGGCGGCGTTACCGCTCCCGGCGGCGGCGAGGGGCGTGAGGGACAGCAGGGCGGCCAGCACGAGGTGACGTTTCATGACCCCGAGCGTAGCAACGCGCGCCCCGGCCCGCTGCCTCATTTGACAGGCCGGGCCGGGGCGCGGGACACCTTCAGTGGAGGGTGCGTTCCGGTGGGCCGTCAGCCTCGTCGCGCTGGCGGGGCAGGATCAGGTTCGCCACGATGCCGGTCAGGGCGGCCAGTGCCATGCCGGACAGGCTGAGGCTGGTGCCGCCCACCGTGACGGGGAAGGCCGCGCCGCCCAGACCGAGGACCAGGATCAGGGAGACGATGATCAGGTTGCGGCTGTGCGCGAAGTCGATCTTCGCCTCGCTGAGGGTGCGGATGCCGACCGACGCGATCATGCCGAACAGCAGGATGCTCACGCCGCCCAGCACGCCCTGCGGGAGGCTTTTCAGGACCGCGGCGAGTTTCGGGGAGCAGCCGAACAGCACCGCGAACGCCGCCCCGATCTGCAGGACGCGCGGGTCGTACACGCGGGTCAGGGCCAGGACGCCGGTGTTCTCGGCGTAGGTGGTGGCGGCGGGCCCGCCGAGCGCGGCGCTGCTCATGTTCGCGATGCCGTCGGCGAACAGGGTGCGGCTCAGGCCGGGTTTCTCCAGGAAGTTCTTTCCGACGACGCGGCCGTTCACGATGACGTCCCCGACGTGTTCGATGAACGTGACGACCGCGACGGGCGCGATGATCGCCACGGCCCGCCAGTCCAGGGTGGGCGCGTGGAAGTCCGGGAGGCCCAGCAGGGGCGCGGCGGCGATGGCGTCCAGGCCCTCCCGGCTGACCTGCCCGGTCAGCAGGGACACGACGTACCCGGTGACGACGCCGATCAGGATGGGCAGCATGCGGAACAGGCCGCGTCCCCACAGGCTGGCGATCACGGCGGCCAGCAGCGTGGCGAGGGCCAGCCACCAGTTCGTCTTGGCCTGGTTCACGGCGACGCTGCTGAGGCCCAGGCCGATCACGATGATGACGGGACCGGTCACGACGGGCGGGAACACCCGCAGCAGGCGGTCCGTGCCCAGCAGTTTCACGAGGCCGCTGAACAGCAGGTACATGGCCCCGGCGGCGATCAGTCCGCCCCCGGCGGCGGCGGGGCCGAATTCCTTGACGACCAGCGCGGTGGGCGCGATGAACGCGAACGAGCTGCCCAGGAAGATCGGGACCTGCCCGCGCGTGAGCAGGTGGAACAGCAGGGTGGCGACGCCCGCGCCGAACAGCGCGACGCTGGGGGACAGGCCCACCAGGATGGGCACGAGGACGGTCGCGCCGAACATGGCGACCGAATGCTGAAGGCCCAGTACGACGCGGCGGGCGGGATCGTTGATGGTGGATGCGCTCAAGGTGGGATGACCTCCGGAGTCAGGGCGTCGGCCCCCGCGCCGTGCTGGGCGGGGTGTGGGGTGGGGGCGGGTTGCTCCGGGCGCTCAGCCTAGCGCACGGGCGGGGTGTGTGGGGCAGGGGGGTGTGTGGGGCGGCGGGCGGGGCGGCGCAGTGGGCGGCGTAGCGCGGCCCGGCGGCGGGACGCTACGCTGGGCGGCATGAATGCCAAGGGTGATCTGATCGCGCGGGCGCTGACGCTGGGGCTGGGCGCGCCCACCTTCGAGGCCGAGACGCACGGCCCCCCGCACGACCGCCGGTTCCGGGTGACGGTGCGGGCGGGCGGGCAGGTGCTCGGCGGGGGCGGCGAGGGCCGCAGCAAACGGGACGCGGAGCGCGCGGCGTCCGAATCGGCGCTCCAGGCTCTGGACGGGGCGGGGGCCGCGCCCGCCGCCCCGGACGGCGCGCCCCCCACGCCGGAACGCTGGCCGATCTACGGCGCGGTCCTGGCGGGCGCGCTGGACGCCGCGCTGGAATTCGCGCCCGAGGACGCCACGCTGGACGACGTGCGCGTCCGGGCCGCGCGAATGTACCGCGACCTGCTCCGTGACCTGGGGCACGGCCCGGACGATCTGGAAGGCCCCGGAGAAGCGCTGTGAGCGGCTGGCCGTGGCGTCCGGCGGGCGTACTGTTCGACATGGACGGCGTCCTGACCGCCAACAACCACTTTCACCGGCAGGCGTGGCAGGAGGTGGCGGCCAGCGTACTGGGCCTGTCGCTCTCCGAGTACGACCTGGATACCAAGGTGGACGGGGGCCGCAACCCGGAGATCATCGAACGCCTGACCGGCACCTACCCGGACGAGGCTCTGGCGGCGCGTTTTCATGACGCCAAGGAGGGCCGGTACCGGGAGCTGGCGGCGGGCGCGCTGCGGGAGGTGGCGGGCCTGAGCGCCTACCTGGACGTGCTGGAGGCCCGCGCCATTCCATTCGCGCTGGTCACGAGTGCCGACCGCCTGAACGTGGAGTTCGGCATGCAGGCGCTGGGCCTGGGGAGTCGTTTCGGGCCGCGCGTGCTGGGCGAGGACGTCACGCGCGGCAAACCGCACCCGGAACCGTTCCTGCTGGGTGCCGCGCGCCTGGGCCTGAACCCGGCCGACTGCCTGGCGCACGAGGACGCCGTGAACGGCGTGCGCAGCGCGGTGGGCGCGGGCTGCCGCGTGGTGGCCCTGACCACCACCGCGCCCGGCGCGGCCCTGCGGGAAGCCGGGGCGCAGTGGACCGCCCCGGACTTCACGTCCTGGGCCGACTGGCTGTCCTGATGAGGCGCGCGGCGTGGTTCGCGGGAAGCCGCAAATGAAGGGTGCGCAGGCCGAGGACCGCGCCGCCGCCTTCCTGACCGGACTGGGGCGGGAGGTGCTGGCCCGCAACTACCGCATTCCCGGCGGGGAGATCGACGTGGTGTCGCGCGAGCCGGGCGGCACGCTGGTGTTCACGGAGGTGCGCCAGCGCCGCTCGGAGCGGTTCGGCAGCGCCGCCGAATCCGTCACGCCCCGCAAGCTGGCACTCATGCACCGCGCCGCCCTGAGTTACCTGACGCGCGAACTGGGCCGCGACGACCTCCCCTGCCGCCTGGAAGTGCTGACCATCGACGGCCCGGCCGCGACCGGCCCGCTGCGCGTCATTCCCCTCGACTGATACGGATTCCGATGGTGTGGTCTGCAAACACCATTCAATCGGAGTCCGCATGACAGGCTGGGACCGCCGTGAACGGTCATGCTCTAGAATCCCCGTCATGAGAAGCGCGTACCTGACTGCTGCCCGCGCCCTGCAACTGGGCCGTGAATGGGCGGTCGAGGGCGATCAGCGCCGCGCCCTGTCCTCGTACGGCGAGGCCCTGAACCTGCTGACGATCCTGCCGCCGGAACGCACGCGGGACGTGCTGCTGGCCCACACGCACCTGGCGTTCTATCAGACGCTGGAACTGGTGGGCGCGCCCGGCAGTCAGCGGCACCTGCAACTGGGCGTCAGTTACGCCCGCAGCACCCGCGATCCGCTGGCCCGCGCGATTGCCGAGGAGTGCCTCAGCGGCCTCGACGTCGTGATGTAGGACAACCCCGCCTGAGGGGTTTGCCGGCGCTGTCAGCCCGAGTGTACTCGCAGCGCGGCAGGACAGGTTCAGAAGAGTTCAAGAGGGGCAGGCCGCGTTTCCCGGTGGGAGGCGCGGCCTGCGGTGGTCTGGGGGCGTCGTGCGCTGCGGCTTACTGGCCGGGCAGGCTGAGCTGCGCGGTGGTCTCGCCGGTTTTCTTGTCGTGGATGCACTGCAGGGGCAGTTGACCCAGGGTGTTGACGCGGCCGCCGCTGTGTACGGAGACGGTCGCGGGGGCCGTCAGGGTCCAGCCGCCGCCATCGAGGGTCTGGGTGGCTTCGACGATCTCGACAGGTTCGGCCTCCAGGTCGGCGTGGATGGTGTCGCCCTCTTTCAGGGGGGCGCTCTGTTCGATCAGGGTCTTCAGGGGGATGCTCTGGCCGGCGGCACCGACCGTGAGTTCCTCGGTGTCGTGCGAGAGTTCCTTGCAGGCCTCGATGAACTTGTATTTGCTGATGCCGTTGGCGTCCCGGTCGCTGTAGATCGGGTTGTTGCGCACGGCGGTGGCGGTGACGAAGCCCAGGAGAGTCACGCTCAGGAGGATGGCAACCCACAGCAGCGCGCGGCCTGCGCCTCCGTGGCCGGTGGTTTTGGTGTGCTTGCTCATGTCGCTTCCCAGCATAGCGTCCCGGAGTGCCGGGAACGGCGTGGGTGGTGACGGTCAGCTGGGAGGCGGGGCGGGCCAGGAGCGCAGCCAGTTGGGGTCACGCTGCCCCAGCTCGCCGGTGCCGAGTCGTTGCAGGGCGTCCTGCACGCTCTCGCCGCTGGCAGGGCAGCGCAGGTCCGGGTTCAGGTCCCGCAGCGGACCCAGCACGAAGGGCCGCTCCCAGGCGCGCGGGTGCGGGAGGGTCAGGGCGGGGTCGTCGCACGTCAGGTCCGCGTACGTGATCAGGTCGAGGTCCAGGGTGCGGGCCGCCCAGCGTTCGTGGCGTTCCCGGCCCGCCTGGGCTTCCAGGGCGTGCAGCGCGCCCAGCAACGCGTCGGGGGGCAGGGTGGTGCGCAGCTGCGCGGCGGCGTTCAGGTAGTCGGGCTGGCCGGGTGGGCCGCCGACGGGCGCGGTGCGGTACAGCGCCGACACGCCCTGCACGCGGCCCAGCGCGCCCAGTTGCGTGACGGCCCAGCGCAGCGTGCCCAGCGGGTCGCCCAGGTTCGCGCCCAGCGCGATGAACGCGTCGGCGTGCGGCGGGTCGGGCGGGAGGGGGGCGGTCATGGGTCAGCTTCCGGCGCGGGTCAGGGTCAGTTCGGTGAACACGTCCCGGAACACGCCGGGCAGCGGCGCGAAGGGCTTGTGAACACGCACGGTCACGGCGGTCAGGGTCGGCTGGTCACGCAGCAGGCGGCGGCCGATGCGGGCGGTCAGCACCTCGATCAGCTGGTGGCGGGTGCCCGTGACCTCCTCCTGAATGGCGGCGTACACTGCGGCGTAGTTGACGGCCTCGTTCAGGTCGTCGTTCAGGTCCGCGAAGGGGTAGTGCAGTTCGGCGTCCACGACGAAGCGGGCGCCCAGGACCGCCTCGGTGTCG